>NZ_JAMXOT010000149.1 GCF_024220515.1 Oscillatoria sp. HE19RPO | reverse complement strand
CGTATCATGTATGCAATACGCCCCTACAAGAAACAAGGATGAGGCGGGATTCCATTGACCGATAAAGAGGGCGTATGCAATACGCCCCTACGAGAAATAACGATTTTTCGTCATTAAATTTACCACCTTGACAGGGCTAGAGCATCGGCTGACCGACTACACTAAGGGACCCAAATGCTCCCACTTTTTTTGCTTTCTACGACACCAATACACTCGGGAGCTAGAAGCGGGCCTATTGATGAAGACTCGAATAAATTAGCGACGGGTTCACAGGGGAATAGGATAAGATTAGATGAGGATTTGACTTACAATAAACCCCCAAAAATAGGAGAGAAGCTGTGTCTATTGCCGATCCGATTAAAATCATTTTAAAACTGGTTAAAATTTTTGAACAATTGGCAATCCCTTATGTGACGGAAAGTGGGTTAGCTAATGCGCTGAAAACCGACCGCCAGCTTCCCAGTTTTATCGCCCTGATTGTCGATTTGCGTCGGGATAAGTTGGGGGGATTGTTTGAGGCGGTTGAACCCAATTTCAAGGTAACAGAAGCGGCTATGCGAGAAGCGATTCGGGCGCAATCGGGTGTTACCTTAGTCCATAAAGAGACGAATATTGCGGTGAATCTGTTGCTGTTAAAAGATGACTCGTTTTGGCAGTCCCTATTTAGTCGGCGCAAGTCGATCGCGGTGCAACTCAACCCCGAACGATCGCTGTGGGTACCGTCCTTGGAAGATATTTTTCTGGAAAAACTCATCGAATATCGGGATAGCGATCGCAATGGAGATCAACTCTGGCGGGATCTCGTTTGGATGCTGAAGGTTCAGAATGAGGATTTAGACTTTGAGTATCTTCGGGAATGGGCGATCGCACTCCATACCATCGATATCTACGAGCGCGCTTTAGGGGAAGCAGGATTTGACATCCTGTAACCGGAAAAAACCGCAGTGCAATCGGATGTTAGCGCAATCAGGGGATAGCCAAATTCCCTTGATTGCTGGATAGAGACCTAAGGATAGCGACCCTAAATGAGTTTGGGATAAAAATAGCGAGCAAGATGCTCACACTTGTCTGATTCCAACTATTTTATCAGTTTAAAAACAGGGATAAATTAAGGATTTAATTAAACGAAGCCTTGACAAGGGTTATAGAAAAAAGTAGGGACATAACCTGGCTATGTCCCTACAGAATTGATGGACTAGACATCAGATTATGCTAAACTTTTAAAGCTCGGCGAGCTAATTTAGCATAAGTTTTGACCGTTTGATAGGGCATTTGTAAATCCGAGGCGATCGCCTGTAAGGATTCCCCTAATTCACGACGGGCGAGGATGGTGGCCCAGGTTTCAGCAATGTCCCGAGCGCGATCGCCCCCTTTGCGTTTCCGTTGGCCAATGAACAATTCCGTTAATTCCCCAATCCGTTCGGCTAACATTCCTTGGATAGAAGGAATCGGAATCGCTTCCTCAACGGACCATCCTAAGCGGGTTTGACCTAACCCAAAGGTGGTTTTATGTCCCGTTCCACAATAGGGGGCAAATTGTCCCAAGGTATAGAATAGCCGCTCGAATTCCGGGACTTCTCCCGACTGTCGAGATAATCCAAATTCCACCAATCCGGTAAATCCGGTAACCATGCCTTTTTTACCTGCGGCCACTTTCGCCGACTGCAATTCGTGACGGTGAATTAACACCGATTCTTCCACCCATTTTAAAAACAGGTCGCGATCGACATTCATCCCCGAGAAATCATTCCACCGGCGCAAATAACTATGAAAAACATTGGCCGGGACCGGCAGGGGGAAGTGATGTTTCTTCCGACGGAAACTCGTCGGGGTCATAAAGCTCAGTTGCAGGGTGGAAGAATTCACTTCTTGGGAAGCAAATAATTGGCGATAGGTCGTTGGCGCAATCGAAATTTTACAGGACCGAATTTCTAACGGCGCTTTCCGCAAGGCGATCGTTTCCGGTAACTGCTTCACCCACTGTTGCAAAAACTGGACAACGGGTTTAGAAAGCGCAGTCACATACCACCGATAGGTTTCTCCCGGTTGGAGTTGAAAATCTTTGCCGCAGGAGACTAATTTGCCTTCTAAACCGGAGAGGGTAAAGGGTTTTTCCGTTTGGACATCATGTAAATAGGCGGACAGTTCCGGGTCAGCTTGTCGCACTTGATCTAAAAACCAAGCGTGCAATCCAATGGTGTATTGCGCGTATAGATAATCCGCTGCCCGAGGGGTCACCTCAAAAACTAACCCGAGCAATTCTGTCTCCGCAGGCCAGGTGAGGTGAGAGGTAACGGCCTCTTTGGGGAGGGTTCTGGGGACTTCCACAGGAGTTGGGTTGGGAACATAACGAGGGGAAAGAACTTCGCGGAGGGGGGTTTTGGTGATGGGAAGGGGAGACAAGGTTAAATTGGAGATCATGGTAATTTCCTTGGGTGTAGTATAAAAAAGGTTCAGTCGCGTGAACAACGCTCAGAATGGGAATTTGCTAAAAGGTGGGGTTGGAGTTAACCCTCAATCACTTCGACACCGGGGATTAATTTTAAAAATTTGCCAAACCAACATAACAATTCCTCAAGTAAAATCAGGACAAATATGAGACCTACGAAACCTAAACAGGTCGTCATGTTTAGGGATGGTGGCAAATAGGTAGGTCCGCTTGGGCTTGGGGATGTGCTTTTAAATAATCCGTCAGCCAATTACAGCCAGTTGCCAGCAATTCATCTAATTCTTTGATGCGCCACCACCTGAGAGTATTGTCTGTTCCCACGGTGACCATTCCTTCGCCATTAGAGAGAAAGGTCATGCTCAAAACATCGGTTTCATCGGCTTTAAATTTGGCTAAAACTTGTTTTGAAAGTTGGCCTGTGAGTAAGAAAACTGTCACCGTTCCATCCGTTCCAGCCGTGGCTAAAAGTTGTCCGGTGGGATTAAAACTCAAGCTAGTGACCCACCGAGTATCACTGTTGAATTTATCCAGTTCTTCACCGGATAGAGTCCAGAGGCGAATTTTGCCATCAGCAGAGGCGATCGCCAGCCGGTCACCCTCCGGACTAAAGCTAATGCTACTAATTTGACCGTAGGGAAAGCGGATTTCATCGATTTGGTGGGTCGAGAGATTCCAAATTTGTAACAGTCCCGGTCCATTAGCGAAGGCAATTCGTTGTCCATCAAAACTAAAACTCAGGCTTTTGACTTCCCCACGGCTATGATTTAACTCCGGCTGTAGGGGTTGACCAAACCGATTCCAAAGGCGAACCGTTCCATCTTCCCCTGCGGTGGCGAGAGTCTCTCCATCCCAGCTAAAACTGAGGGTAGAAATCCGACTTTGATGGGCTTGAAAGGGGGGAATCACCGCTTGACCGGAACGGGTCCAAATTTGCACCGTCCCATCGGGTTGAGCCGTGGCAAACCGTTCACCATCGGGACTAAATCCGATCCTGAGAAATTGATTTTCTAAAGGAATTTTAGCCGATCGCACCATCATTTTAGGTGAGTTGTTGGGGACTGGTTTATCATTCTCAGATAAGAGTGCGTTGCTGGGAGTTTCAGTCACGGGAAAGGGCTGATTGCCCTGGCGGGAAATATCCCAGAGTCGGACTGTTCCATCCACTCCTCCCGTGACTAAACGCGCTCCATCGGGACTAAAGGTCATGCTGGTAATTCGATCATGACGATCGCCTTTAAATTGCTTGAGTAATACCCCTTCCAATGTCCACAGACGCACCTTGCCATCAAATCCAACAATTGCAATTTCCGCCCCATTGGGATGAAAACTCATGCTATTTACTGCACTTTGAGCAGTGTTAAACTCCGAGAGTTCTTGACCCGATAGGTTCCAAATTCTCACCGTCCCATCAAATCCAGCGGTTGCTAGTAATTCCCCGTTGGGGCTAAAGGTCATGCTGTTGACTGATGGTTGAGCATCGGGGGTAGAACTGAACTCTTGGCGGGGAGTAGTGGGAATGGTCAAAGTTGCTTGACGTTGGCCATTTAGATTCCAAATTTGCACGGTTCCCTCCACTTCAGCAGTGGCAAAGTGTTCTCCGTCGGGACTAAAGCTTACGGTATTAATTTGACGGTTCACGCTTCCTATTTCATTAAGCAACTTTCCTTGTTGATTCCAGACTCGGACTGTGCCAGTTTCTGAAGCGGTAGCGAGGCGCGTACCATCGGGACTAAAACTGACGCTATCAATCGCTTCGGTTTCGGCAGTAATCGCCCCAATCGGGGTACCATCCCGTTGCCAAATTTGGACGGTTCCATCCTCAGAAGCGGTGGCAACTTGCATCCCATCGGAACTAAACCTAACGCTATCCACAGCACTTTTATGAACTCCAATAGTCCGCAGATGCTCCCCTGCCCGCGTCCAAAGTTCCACTCGACCATCTTCTCCTCCAGTGGCCAAAAATTCTCCATTGGGACTGAAGCTGACGCTGCGAACTGCACCTTGATGTCCTCTGAGTTGATTTTTTTCATGGATTTGGTGGAGGATGGTTTGTAATGCATACAAAGGGCTAATCGTGGGATAATTGGTTAAGCGTTGATCGCCCTTCACCAGAGCTTTTAAATCTTGTCCTGCTTGCATCGCCAGTAACAAGGCTTCGAGTTCCACCCCTTCCGATTCAAACCACTTTAAAGCATTCGCCCCTTGGCGCTCAATTAACGTGCCTTTTTGGGCTTCTTTTAAGGCAATGGTCCCGCGACAGACGATAATGACGGCCAGAATGACCAGTCCCGTAATCCCCCAATAGGCTCGTTTGAGCATCCGATTGGCTTGTTGTTGGGCTTCGGTTAAAATGCGATTGGCTTCTATCTGTTTTTGGTTGGCTTCCGCTAACAGGTGAATCGCTTTTTTCTCGGCTTCTAGGGCTTTTTGAACCTCCCGTTTTTCCACCTCTTGACTGGCGGCGAGGAACTGATAGTCGCGATCGCTTAAACTATGGGTTGTCGCCCATTGTTGAGCATCCCGTAATGCCTGTCCCCGCAACAGTCGCGATTCATCCTGGCAATCCGACGCCACCCAAGCGGATAACGCTTCGGCATAAGGCCGCAAATCCGCTAATGCCTGTTCCACCCACTGCGCATTAAAAACTAAGGCATAAATGGGGTTATAAACGGTTAATTTAGAATGGCGCTTTAGGGTTAAACCGGATAGCTGCAATTCCAGTTGTTCCGGACTGTTATCAGCAGGGAGTTCTCCGGAGAGTAACACTTGCTGATAGAGTCCTAATAGCCGACTGGCCTTTTGTTCATTTCGTAACAGGCGATCGCGCAGGGTTTTTAAATGGGGGGGTTCATCCTGGGATTCCCAGTTCTCCACAATTTGCGATCGGGCCAACTCTTCCACCCGTTCGGACTCCATTCCCGCCTCAATGGGACTCTGCGCCGCTAACACCAATTGACAAAGTTTTTGAGTCAAAAATGGTTGTCCATTGGTCCAGTTTAAAATCTCCTCCAGGACCACCTCGGGGCGAGAACAGCCCGGTTCTAATCCCTCCGCCAACGGTTGCACTTCCGGGAGTTTAAATCCCTCAATTTGAATCGCTCGCCCGATATTAAACGGGGTGCGACTTTTATCCTGAATTAACTCTGTGGGGGTGGCAACCCCCAGTAAAACAAAAGTTAGCCGTTTATATTCTGGGTTTTGGGCTCGTTTATTATAACAAGCCCGAATGGCTGCAAAAAAGTCATCAATCGGAAAATTCAAGCCCAGAACACTATCAATTTCGTCGATAAAAATGACGATATGTTCCGGCATTCGCACTAGCAAAACCGACTCGATAAATTCATGCAAGCGTTGGACTGGGGAGAGTTCATCGCGATCGCGCAACCAGGTTCTAAACTCCTGGCGACTGAACAAATTAAAATAACTGACGAGAGTATGAATAATCCCGCTATACCACTGCACCGGGGTCACGTCTTTATTCCCGATCGCCGATAAATCGATCGCCGCACAAGCACATCCCTCCGCTTGGAGGGTTTGCATGGTCCGCAGTTGCAAGCTGGATTTACCCATTTGCCGCGAGGTTAGGACATAGCAAAACTCTCCCGCCTTGAGATTCTCATACAGTTCGCGATCGGCTTTACGGACCACATAAGTTGGAGAATCTGGCGGTAAACTTCCCCCGACTTGATAGTACATTGACGTCAGTTTTTTATTCATCCAGTCACCCGTCTCTACCTGCATTGGCCCTCGGTTTTAACCCTGAACAACCTCGAAAACCTTTCAGTCCTGTTTCAAAGAGCGTGAGTTACGGCAATTCAAAGTCCGTTTCTTCCAACTCACTCCCCCGACTACAGTTAATCAATCGTTCACTGGGTCGGGTTCTAAACGGAACCAACGTTCCAGCTCGGTCTTGAAAAACACTCAATAAATAACGCCCCGATCGCATCAGTGAAAATTCATAATTCGGTTGGTTTGGGCCATTAGGATAAGCCGGAAATCGAGCTAAAGCATTATCTGTATTGGGGTCAATCACCACCACATAAATTCCTCGGGAATTCTGGCGTTCAATGCCATAAATTCTGCCAGAAATAGAGCAAGCATCTTTACTTTGTTTACTCCGGACTAACCCTTGATCGGGGGTCTGGGGTTTCAACGCCAATGATGACACCCCCAAACAGTTTTCAGACCCTGCTGATGCCTGCATCCCCTGACCCCGATCAAACTCTCTACTGTCTGCACCTAAGCCAGAAGATAGCCCTAAGTTTTGGTCGTTTTCCCCAGAGCAGTTATCCGGGAAAACTCTCACGGTTTGAGAATGGACTGCTGGAGTAAAACACACCGGAATTGCAAAGGCTACCATCATGATAATTTCGGGGAGATGTTTGAGAGTCATGGAAACTGATCAGCTCCTTGAATATAACTGGCCCGACTATGGTCAAAGGCCCCTAAAACCCAATTATTCATCGAGTCTATGGCGGAAATACTGGCGATATAAATCACATCGTTCGACGGCATCATTGCCTTGAAATTTCACTAACCCCATACTATGTAATTTAAACGCCTGTTCCGAGGGCAAACGCACCGGATTCGGACTAAAAACAACTTCTTTCATGGCTCTAGCCAATGCCGGATGCTGTTCTAAATTCCAGAGGTGACGCCGCAAATGGTCGTTATAAAAACCCGCCTCGGTAGGAGCCGTTTTCAACAATTTTTCTAGGGTAATGTCTTGTCGAGCGATATGATAGAGCGCCAACCGCACTAAAAAGGGGTGCCCTCCTACCATATTCATAAGACGATTGACGTCGGTTTCGCACCAATTGATTCCATACCGCTGGGCTAAATCTTGGACGAGATTGGGGGTAAATTCCGGTAATTCAATCGGTAATCCCACGTTAAAGGGGGATTGATTGATATTCATGGGAATGTAAACTTCGGTGGAATGAACCACGACTAAGCGAAGTTTTTTCCAAATCTCGCGCCGTTTTGATTCTTCGTGCCATGCTCGCAATAAGCCAAAAAAGTCATCGGCAATATCCGGATGTTGAAAAACCCGGTCTACTTCATCGAGACATAAGGCTAAAGGGGTATGAATTTCTTGGAGAAGATAGTCTTCAAAGTAGGATTTGCAGTTGACATTACTGCCTAAAAAATCATCCCAATATTCGGGAAGTTGATTGGGGAGTTGTAACTGCTGACCGATATAGGCACAGAACCATTGTAAGAATTTATCCAGACTGGCAAATACCCCTTTATCAGCTAGGTGAAAGCTCAAATGAACCGGACGATAGCCATGATTGGCCGCATGATTGAGAATGCGAGCCATTAAAGAAGTTTTGCCCATTTGTCGCGGTGCTTTGATGCGAATCAGCGCACCGGGTTGCAAAATCATTTCATAACAGCGCTCTTCGATCGGGCTACGATTGACGTAAAAGGGAGAGGCTAAATCCACTTGTCCTTCCGGGAGTTCCGGTCCAGCAAAGGGGAGGGGACGACCATCGGCACTTTCCCAGGTGGGGGTTAAGGCGCTGATGACGGCAGATTCTACCGCAATTTGCCGGGGGAGACTACCCGTGTCGATCGCCTGTAGCACTTCGCTGACGATCGCCGGGGTATCGATGGGCGATCGCCACTCGCGCTGGGGTACACCTTGTAATAAAACGCGCAGATCGTAGCTTACCGGAGAATCCGTCGGCCAATTGATCCGAATCGCGAACATATCCGGTGTGCCATCTTTGCGGGTTTCTCGCACTTCTCGGGCGAGGCGCACTTCTTCAATTAAGAGGTCACTAAAGGCGGATTGTCCGGAGAGCAACAGTAACAAGCGATCGCAAGCTTGGAGTTCCTGTTGCAGTTGTAGCAATCCGTTCTCTCCTGACTGGGGATGAGTCCCCGCGAGGATCAGTTGATGACCCGCACTGGCGATCGCCTGGGTTAACGGCGTCAGGAGTCGTTCATCCGGTTGGCGATCGCCGAAAAATAGGGCAACTTTCCGACTCACCATTGCTGCTGTCGAGACAGGGGCGATCGCACTTGATGTCTCCGGTAACACCCGCGAGTCTGCACCTCTGGCGGTGGGCGAACCAAGATTCACCTCCAAACCGGGTAACGCCGAGGCGCGATGTTGCACCCAGCGTTGATCCAGAAATGCTCGCAGTTCGCTTTCCTTCCCGCGAGTCCCCCCTTCAATGCCAAATTTTTTATAAACTTGACCCATCCGTTTGAGGCAGGCTCCTTTTGAAGTTTCTACCTGTTCGGCAATATCTTCATAATCCTGATCCTCGGCAAACCGTAGCAAAAAGACTCGCTCCTGATCGGGAGAAAGCTGATGCTGATGAGCGATCTGAGTTAGGAACTCGCGGGAAAACACCGATTTACTGCCCCTTTAACGATACAATAACAGAGACTCTGTTATCCTCGGATAGTTCCTCGGTTTCAGAGGGTATCCCAGAATTCTGCTCCATTTATAAGATATCTTACTACAAAACCGATGAGTGATCCGGATTAATCCAGTTTTTTTCAGAGGGTGCAGCCCCTATTCCGGGAAAAAAGTGCAGTTGTAGAGGATAGGCCCTCTAGTTACAGAGGCTAAGGGGTGTCGGTTTTATGACAATGGGGACCCCACTCCGCCCTTCCTAGGCCGAGGGGCGAGTTTTCAGAGGATGGTTTCAGGGAACTCCAAGTCATCTATAGCGTTTCCCTTAGTTATGAGGTGCATTTGTGGAGTGCGAGCATCTTGCTCGCTATCGTCAAGAGCGAGCAAGATGCTCGCACTCCTCATGAGTCGCACCCTTTCGGAAAAATCCCTGACTGTTGATAGAGGTGAGCGAATGGGCGATCGGCTAGGATTAACTGGAATAAAGCGAACCTCTATGAATGGTTAGAATAATTTGGATGCCCTATAGCATGGGTCAATTTGCCATGAAGTTTTAGTTCGCTGTTATTCTTGAATTTCTAACAGTGAATAATGAATTCCGATGGACAATCAATTTCCCTTCTCTGGATTTATCTCCCCTAAGCGCTTTCTTCCCGTCGAGGAAACCGTCTTGTCTCAGGATAATTTTTCCGACTCGGCCATTGGGGGAAAGGGCTTCAAAATCCTTAATTGGAATGTGGCTAAAAATAATAATACTTCTAAATGGGCTAATGATTTTTATCAAATTGTGGAGAGTCATCAGCCTGATTTAATCTGTTTTCAAGAAATTGAATTAAATAAAAATACTCAAAAGATTTTAGCATTAGAGTCAATGGGATGGAGATTTGCTCCAAATTTTGTCGATTTTTATTACAATACTTATTGTGGAATTTTAACCGCATCTAAAGTTCAGCCGGTTGCCAGTCGAGCCATTCTGACGCCAGCATTTGAACCCGTTACCAATACTCCGAAGGTTTCGCTCATTGCTGAATATCCCTTAAAGGAAACGGGACACATACTCTTAGTGGTGAATACTCATGCGATTAATTTTGTCAACCTCAGTAAGTTTAAATCCCAACTCCAGAAACTAGAAGCGGTTTTAGGCGATCGCCGGGAACCGTTGATTATCTGTGGAGATTTTAATACCTGGAGTCAAGGGCGGTTTAATTTGTTGAAGTTGATGGCAAACCGACTCAATTTAATGCCGGTGCAGTTTTCGAGAGAGGACCGAGCTAAACTTAAAACATTTTTGGGGTCGCCGCCTTTAGATCATATTTTTTATCGGGGGTTAACGCCAAAACTGCATACCGCGAAGGTTTTAGATAAACTGTACTCCTCGGATCATCAACCGATGGTCGTGGAATTGGCCCTTGTCCTGTAACCTAGAAAAAGTCAATCAGAAGATGCGCTAAATAGGGAAACTGTGGATTTAAATTATATGGCATTGGCGACTGCAATCATCGTCGCCTTTTATGGAGTGGGATTGATGACGGCAGGTCATGCAGTCATGACGGTGCGATCGGCCCGGGGTGCGGTCGCTTGGGCAATTTCTCTGGTTACCTTTCCGTTTATTGCCATTCCCCTGTATTGGGTGTTGGGAAATCACAAATTTTATGGATATGCCGATGCTCATCGCTATGCTGACCGCGAATATCGGTGGATTAGTCAACAAGTTTATCAGGATATTCAAGAATTTTCCTCAGCTGAACCAGACGAGTTTACAGAGTTTTCCCAATTAGCCGATGGATTAACGCAACTCCCTTTTACTTCAGGGAACGCGGCGACTTTACTCATTGATGGAACCCAAACCTTTCCCGCGTTGTTAGCGGCGATGGATGCCGCGCAGGATTACATTTTAATTCAATTTTACATTGTGCGTGAAGATGAAATTGGTAATGCTTTTAAGCAAAAAATGATTATAAAAGCCAGGGAAGGAGTGCGGGTTTATTTCATTTATGATGCGATTGGTTGTTATGCCCTTTCTGCTGAATATTTACGGGAAATCAGAAGTAGTGGAGTTTGGGTTACTTCCTTTAATAGTACCAAACGGAGACGAAACCGATTTCAGATTAATTTTCGGAATCATCGCAAAATCTTAATTGTTGATGGCAAACAAGCTTTTATCGGGGGGTTAAATCTGGGAAAAGAATATTTGGGAAAAGACCCCCGTCTGAGCCCTTGGCGCGATACTCATTTAGAACTTAAAGGTCCCTCGGTGCAATGCGTTCAAATCGCTTTTCTGAAAGACTGGTATTGGGCGGTTCGAGAAATTCCCGAGGTCGATTGGACGATTCAACCCGATCCGGAGAATCAAACGGCGATCGTTGTGCCGACAGGTCCCGGAGATCAACTCCCCGCTTGTACCCTGTTTATGGTGAGTCTGATCAATGCCGCCCGGAGTCGCTTGTGGATCGCGAGTCCCTATTTTGTGCCGAATGAATCGGTCCTCACTGCTTTAAAATTGGCCGCATTGCGTGGGGTAGATGTGCGAATCTTATTACCCAATCGCCCGGATCATATCCAAGTTTATCTCGCTTCCTTATCCTATATCACAGAAGTAGAACGCACGGGAGTTAAGCTGTATCGCTATCGTCCGGGATTCATGCACCAGAAAGTCTTCCTCATCGATCGCACTCTGGCCGGAGTCGGAACCATTAATTTAGATAATCGCTCCTTTGAACTCAATTTTGAAATTATGGCTTTTGTAGCGAATCCTCGCTTTGTTACCGATGTTGAAACGATGCTGAAAACTGATTTTGATAATGCCTATTTAGTGGATCATGCTCAACTTGACCATCGAAAAATTTGGTGTCAATTGGCGGTGCGGGCGGCCCGTTTAATGTCGCCTATTCTTTAGGGAAGGTTGGGCCGAAGTCGGGGATTTTTTTCCTTCCTGTATTTAACATTAAATCAAAAATGTAGAGGCGATTCGCGATTCGCCTCTACATTTTTGGGAAATTCTCAAAATCTGCATAAGTCCAGTCTTGCTAACATAGGGAGCAAGATGCTTCCACTGCTTATTCCACTCCTGAATGTTCGGGGCATAATGAGTTAGATTGACTCGAATCAAACCCTTACTGATTCCAGACAAAGACCTGGGCTTCATATTCACCCAAATCGAGCACTAATTGGTTATCGTGAGATTCAATATCGTAGTTTCTCGTCCACTCGTGCCATTTCCCATTATCGGGAAAGTCGGGAATGGTATAACCGCCGAGAAAATTACCGGAAAAATTGGCAACAACGACGACTCGTGACCCTTCCTCATTCCATCGAATATAAGCCAGAACTTGATCGTCGGGATTTTCGTGGATAAACTCGATATTTTCGCTTTGAATGGCATGATTCTGCCTGCGTAAGGCGATTAACCCTTTATAATAATCAAACAAACTGCGGTTACGTTCGTTGTCTAAGAGATACCATTTGAGTTCACAGCTTTGATTGGGATGTTCGCAGCTATCTTGACCAAATTCTTGACCCATCCACAACATGGGAATGCCAACGGTGGTCATTAAAATAGCTGCCCCTAATTTAGTTCGACAAAAAGCATGATCATCAAAAATGCCTCGATCGCCTAACAAGTTGAGGATTCGATCGTGGTCATGGTTGGATAGGTAGTTAATCACATTGGTTGAGTCTTCATACCCCTGGGTTTTGCAATCTAGGACCTCCTTGAGTTGGTCCAGGTCTAAGGTATCATCATTGCAGATAAAGTCTACTAAGAAGTAGTGAAAACTCTCATGCCAACAGCCATCCATCGGTCCTTCAAACCGGGCATATTTCGGTTTTTCGGGGATATGTTCTCCGATATTATAAAAGGGTTTAGGGCCAGCGGTTTCTCGGGCCAGGTTGGCAATCCAATGTAAATAGTCCCAATTCGCCAGTTGACTCAAGGCATCATAGCGCATTCCATCAATGTGATATTCTTGAATCCAGTACCGCACAACATCTCCGGTAAAGGACCAAGCGGGACGAATATCTAAGTTAGAATCATGATGATCATAGTTAAATTCGGGACCCCACCAATTGTTATCATCATCGGGATAATGCTTATAGTGATAGTACCAGTAATCCCGGTCTATTTTTAATAATGGGCAATCATCATGGGAATGATTAAATACCATGTCCATAATCACCCGAATTCCCCGGGCATGACACTCATCGATTAGGCGCTTCAATTCGTCAGAGGAACCGTAATGAGGGGCGGGGGCAAAATAGTGCTGGACGAGATAACCCCAGCCTTGGTCTCCTGCCATGACGGGCATTAATTCAATGGCATTAATCCCTAAGTCTGCTAAATAATCTAATTTTTCAATAGTGGATTTAAAACCGCCTCGATCTAGGTCTTCTTTTTGCCCACAAAAGTTACCCAGCAGCATTTCATAGATGACCAACTCCCCATTACTCGGTAAGGGAACGCGATCATGGTTCCAGACATAAGTATCAACGATGGGTTCGCCGTCTTTAATGCGGATAATCCCATTTTGGCCGGTTTTATCAATTTCCTTGGCATAAGGGTCGATCGCATACACCCAGGAATCCGGGTCTAAATATTCGGTTTTAGTCTGAACTCGGAATTTATACTCATAAACCCCATCTTCGAGGTTGACTGAAGTGCGAAAATAACCCTGGTCGTCTTTTTCCATCGGAATGTTTTCCCATTTGGAAAACGAGCCGATCAGTGCGGCCCCTTTATTATAGGGTGCAAACAACTTAAATTCAATCGCATTAGCCATTAAAGTTCTCTCTTTTTGTAAAAACATAAATCCGCAGCAAAAACCATTTGTTGTCCGTTGAGACACCTTATGAGTTTGCTTAAAGGTGGTATGGGTCCAAAGAAGGGAAGACTTTATACGAGACTCCTTCTTCCATCCAGGGGGAAATTGTCTGCTCGATTTAGCTGACCTTTTCTGGCAGGGGACGAAGACGCTCTATTGAGTACCTTTTTGGGTCATGATAGAAATGATAACTCAATTTAATTGTCAGGACTCTCTAACTCAAGAAAGTATCACCTATCTATCGGAAGTTAGATCTTTAGGCCAAGTTGGCGGATGGGGAACAAAAACCCAGGGGTCAAGATTCGGGTTAGGCGATCGCCCTTGGATGATCCAAGGGTGAGTAAAAGGAGAAGGTTTTACTGGGGAGTGGGTGCCCAGGCAGCCAGATATCTCCTCAGCCGTTAAAATGGAACGATTGATAAAAACACCACTCGCACCGAGTTAACCGTCAACTGTATTAACGTCATGGAATTTAAAAGTCCTGCTTTTTTCATTGGGAATACCCTTCCGTTTGAACATACCTGCGATGGTGAAAAGACTTCTCCACCCCTGAGTTGGGACTCCCCCCCGGCTGGGACCATTAGTTTTGTGCTGATTATGGAGGACCCGGATGTGGCTACGCGCAGCTTAACCCACTGGCTGGCTTATGATATTCCGGCGAATATTCGTCACCTGCCTCACGGAGTGCCAAATGAACCGAGACTGGAACGCGGCGGAGTCCAGGGAAAAAATGATTTTGGCACGTTAGGATATAGTGCACCTTGTCCAGAAGAAGGAACCCACCGCTATTTTTTCAAACTGTATGCCTTAGATACTCTCCTCAGTCTGGAACCGGGGGCCAGCAAAGCGGAGGTGAAATCTGCAATGGAAGGTCATATTTTAGGGGCAGTGGAACTGATGGGACGGTATGGTAGAACGGGTTAATTGAGACCGGATGGGCGAGGGGTCCCAGCTAGGGGCCGATCGCCTCGCCAGATTTACCCCGAATTTGGGTAGCCTATCCCACTCCTGGAGTACCTGAGCCAGGTTAAACTATCGGTAAAGTCCAACCCGATGGTGTTCTGATGGCGAAGGTCTACAGTACGCAGGAGTTAATCGAAATTTTAGAACAGGAGCGCCGCGCTTGCCTCAGAGGGGAGCGTTTGAACTTGTCGGCGACTCCGGCGATCGGGCTGCCAGTGGTTGACCAGTTCCTCAAACCGGAAGGTCTGCAAAAGTTTACGGCTTATCAGGATTTTAAGGCAGCCGTGCATGATTATCAGCGATCGCACCAGGTGTCGGGTCTGATTTCCCATGAAATTACCCTGAAAGGCAAAACCCTCTCCTATCCCCAACTCCACGATCAGTTGATTGCACTGCCGGAGGACCTGGAGACTTTGAAAGCGGCAAAACCTGCGCTGTTGTCGTTTTGGTTAGAAGTCACCGAAGGCATGGATTTGTATCTGCGGGTGAATAATGGGTTAAACGATCGCCAAATTTCTAAAGCGGATGTGGAGGCGATCGCCCTTAAAACTGAATGGGCGACCCTATTTAAATGGGAAAAATCCGACTTCTTGGAAATTCTCCTACAACTGGGATGGGGTAAACCGGAAGAGGCATCCTATCGGCGATCGTGGCCCGAATCCGGGACGGAAGACATTCATGCGGTTAATCCTGGCAATCAACCCATTTGTTAGCAACAACCTGCACCCTAAAGGATTCTGTTGGCAAATCATGAAAGAGACCTCTCCCCGGCCCTCTCCTACGAGGAGAGGGAGCTAGAAGGAATAAATATCTTGCCTGTACGGGGCTTTCCGGCTCCCCCTTCCCTCCTAGGGAAGGGGGTTGGGGGGTTAGGTCTCCCCGATAACCAACCGCGTCCTTCAGGGTGCGGGTTTTTACTCTAATTTCTCAGTTCCCCATTTTGCCAACTGCCCTCGACGCGGGTGCCGTCGGCATAAATATAGATGCCGGTTCCGTGTTTTTCACCTTCAGAAAATTGACCTTCGTAGCGATCGCCATTGGCATAGATACAGCTTCCAGTCCCGTGAAACTTCCCGTCGGAAAATTCCCCTTCACAGCGATCGCCATTGGCAAAACTGTAAGTACCTTGACCACTAAACTGACCATCTTGAAACGTACCAGAATAACTATTCCCGTTGGCAAAGGTAAACACCCCTTCCCCATTAAATTTGCCATCGGCAAATTCCCCTTCATACTGATTGCCATTTTCAAAGGTCAAGGTTCCGCGTCCTTGGGGTTTGCCATTAACAAACAGCCCTTGATAACGGTTGCCATTGGTAAATTCCCGGACTCCTTCCCCATTAAATTGACCCTCCCTAAATTCCCCCTCATAGCGACTGCCATCGGCAAAGGCGAAAACTCCCCGGCCTTCGGGTTTACCATTGACAAACGGTCCTTCATAGCGATCGCCATTGCTATACTCCCGCGCCCCTTGACCATTTAATTGGCCTTCGGTAAATTCGCCCTCGTACCGTCCGCCATCGGCAAAGGTATAAATTCCCTGACCTTGGGGTTGACTATTCACCAATTCCCCTTCATAACGATTGCCATTGGCATATTCACAAGACCCTTGACCGTTGAGTTTACCCTCGGCAACGGTTCCCGTGCAGCGGTTGCCATTGGGAAAGACAAAAGTGCCGCTACCGGCAGGAGACCCTTCTACAAATTCTCCCTCGAATCGGATGCCATTCCCAGAAGTATAGGACCCGGTGCCGTGAAACTTGCCATCTTTAAATGCACCTTCGTAGCGGTTGCCATTGGCAAATTCCCGGACTCCGGTTCCATTAAATTGACCATTACTAAATTCGCCTTCATACCGACTATTATCGGCAAAGGTATAAATGCCTCGGCCATGAGGTTGGCCTTCTTTAAAGTCTCCCTCATAGCGATCGCCATTGGCATAAGTGCAGACTCCCGGACCGCTAAGTTTGCCCTCTTGCAGTTCTCCCTCACAACGCCCGCCATCGGGTAAGGTGACCACACCTGCGATCGCAGGCCAGGGGAGAGTCAAGGTCAAGGCGATGGACAGGGGAATTCCGAATGAATGGATAGAACGAAGCATAGATAAATTCAGGGTAAACAACATTAAGTTAGGAGTTGGGGTTTTGGGTGACGGTGAAATGAGATGAATCACCCACCGCACCCCATCATTTAGGACTCCTCTAAACGGAAGGGAATTCTCACAAGCTTATTTTGCTGACCACGATCTGACTGCTCAAATTTCCAATTCCTAATCGTGTCCATTGCTGAGTCATCCAAGGCCGAATGTCCACTGGATTCTTCTAATCGCACATTGGTGACATTTCCGGAGGGGTCAATATCCACACTCAGTAAGACCACCCCTTCCCATCCAGATTCTCGGGCAATTCTCGGATAGCTGGGTTTCCCGCAACGACGGCAGTCTACTGATCCGGACCCATCTGGGGAACCGTTGGGCGAACCGGCAGGCCCTCCGGAATTAGCACCCGGATCCATCGGCCCGATGTTGCCGCCAAAGGGTTCGGATGCCGTATCATAATCACTGTTTCCCGTCCCGGTGGAGGGGGAAGTTGAGGAGGTATTTGTCCCGCTAGAGTAGGGGTTGGCAGCGGTTTCTAAATCATTCAAAAAGTCAGAACCCGTCTCACCACTCCCGGGGTTCGGGTTGATGGCAGCAGATTCGGCAATACGCGGTGGTGCACTATTGGCATTAGGGTTGAAGGGTTCATCGAGTCCCAAATCACTGTTACTATTCCAATTAGAAGGGGCGCTGTTTTGATTGTCCTCTATTCTCGGTGCAGGGTTATTCTCTTCTAGTTGTGAGAACAAGTCGGGATTGCCGGTATTCTCGGGTCTGGGGTTGAGGACGGGACTGTTGGGGGTGGGTTGGATATTCGGGTTGAAGGGTTCCTCGGGGGTGTCGTTGATGTTGTCATTCCAAGGCGACTGCGCGGTGGGGTTGAACTCCTCTAGAGCAGGGGTGGCGTCCGAGTTGGGAAACTCAGTCAGCAACTCCTCGCCAGGGGTTTCAGGTAAACTGCTGGTGACTGGGGGTTCTAGGGGACTTGGTTCGTTTAAGGGTTCATTGAGGGGCCGGATATTTTCAGCAAACGGATTCGACGCGGCAACCTCTTGATCGTCCAAGGCGATCGGTTGATTCGTGGAGTTAAAGTCGTTCATCCAGTCAGATTCGGGATCAGGCGGTTGCGGAACCGAACTCACCACTGGGGGATCCGGTAGTCTGTCCACCGGATTCACCTCGGGTAGGGGTTCTAAATTTTGGGTCTCGGGTTCCTGGGCGATCGGCGGACTTTCCAGCGGTTCCAGGGGCGCGGGTTCGGACAAAGAAGGTGCTTCCTGGGGTATTAAGGGTGCCGGACTCGGTGCAGGTTCCGGCGTCGGTTCCGGCATGAAGGGTTCGGGAACTGGCGTCGGTTGCTCTTGCAGGAAAGGTTCCGGTTCCAGCAGGGGTTCCGGTTCCGGCAGGGGTTCCGGTTCGACCATTTCCGGTTCCGGCAGAGGTTCGGGTTCCGGCAGGGGTTCGGGTTCCGGCAGGGGTTCAGGTTCGGGAAGAGGTTCCGGTTCGACCATTTCCGGTTCCGGCAGAGGTTCGGGTTCGGGTTCCGGTTCTGGGAGAGGTTCGGGTTCGGGTTCCGGTTCTGGGATTGCTAATGCTTCCGGTTCTGGCGGTGGCGGGTCCTCCTCCGGTTCGGGTTCGGGTTCGGGTTCCTCAAGAACGATAAACTCAATGGGTTCTTCGATCGCCTCGGGCGATGCCGTCATCATCCAGTTCGCCATCAATGGCAAGAAAACCAAATGCACCACGGCGGAACCAACCAGGGTCCATCCAATCAGGGTCTTGATTTGCTCCTCTTGTTGTTCTCGCTGTGCCGCAGAAACGGTAGAAAAAGTCATGCCTGCTAGATCTCCTCAGAACAAAGGTGTGGACAACAGGGGCAAGGGTCGCTCTGTCCTGTTTCTCCAACACCCAAAAAATGCCGGAGTAACACCCTTTAAAGTTTTTAGCACTATTGAAAGTTATTAGCAATAGCTGATTAAAAAAATTCAAAGAAAGTCAGCCAATTGAGATGAACAGAACCAGATTAAACCCTATTTGACCGCTTTACAATAAGGGAGGAATTTTGTCAAGGATTTGTTGTGAACTTAGGGAATAGCGCTGTAACCATCAGGGGGAGATGATTTTCGCGCTTTTGCCGGTAGTGCAAGTGAGGAAAATATAATTTTTGATGAATGTGAGGATTAGAGGGATTCTTGGATAGTGAGTTGCAATTAGGGATTTCGTTTTTAAGAAGTTTTTTCAAAAAGTAGATTGAAACCCGGGAAAGGGCTGGATTCAGAGACAAAAATAGTGCAGATTATACTTCCTGAGTCCAGAAAATCGGCAACTGAAGTCGAGAACAACTGTCTTGGATGTCTTCAACCCATTCCAGTTCTGGGGATCAACCCTCTGGGTTGAGAACCCCGATTTAAGCCGAGTCGGCTGTTTGTTCAGAACTTGAAACCTGCTCAGAGAAAGAGAATTGCCCGTTGTGTTACCTGATTAAAAGTGGGTTTAATCGGATCGAGACAAGGGTTCGGCACTGCCCACCCTACTTTCTGGCACCGGAGGGGAGTATTCTGGAAAGAGTCCCTTATTTGCCGTGCGATCGCAACTGGGAATCAAAGATGATTTCCCAACCCTGGAGCAATCCGCGCTCTACCCACCCAGGAAACCCGATAAACTAATCGGTAAACTCCCGTTACGCTTAACTCTTATTGATAATGATGAACCGAAAATTATTTTTCACCCTGTTAGGGGCCGTCGCCCTGGTCCTCTGCCTCCTCGGTGCCGGGGGCTTCTATGAAATCCTTGCCACCGGACCCGTCGCCTTATTGCGCGGACCCGTGGAAACCCGGGTTGAGGCAGCGATGTTTGTCCCCCGACAAGCCCCTCTGATGACCTCTCTCTTAGTCAATGTGGACAAATTAGAAGATGTGGGACGATTGGCAGTCGCCCCCAAATTGCGCTTTCAAGTCCGGAAGGAATTTGACAAGATTAAAAATGGAGTCCTCGCCAATACGGATTTAAACTATCACAAGGATATCGAACCTTGGCTTGGGGATGAAATTACCTTTGCTGTTACCAGTTCCGACTTCGATCGCGAACAGGGGAATGGACGGCAAGCGGGGTATTTGCTGGCGGTGGAAACGAAAAGTCCTCAACGTAGCCGGGATTTTTTAGAGGTATTGTGGTCCCAGAATGCCAGTAATGGGGTAGAGGTCGCCGTTGAAAATTATCAAGGGGTGAAGCTGATTTATCGCCAAACTCCTAGCAATGCAGATTCAGGGGGAAATTGGGCCTCTGCGGTGGTGGGCGATCGCTTCGTGTTGTTTGCCAATCATCCGAAAGTGCTGCGAGATGCCATTAATAATGTCCAAGCTCAAAATCTCAGCCTCAAGGGAAATCCCGCCTATCAAGAGGCACTCGCCAATATGTCATCCGGGGGAATTGGACTCAGTTTTATCAACGTCGAGCAATTTACCGCCTGGATTAGCGATCGCCCTGGGGAAACCGGCCTCAAACCCCCCTCTGAGCGCGTTCTCGCCGCCGAAACCTCCCCCAGCTTAGGAATAGCCCTGGGGTTAAATCGCCAGGGACTGCTGGCCCATACCATCTGGAATGGTAACACCGCCACGGAATGGGCAACGAGTTTACCGAGTTTATTGGGACCTGTCCAGGCATTGCAATATCTGCCAGAACAGACTGCTTTTGCGATCGCCGGTGCCGATTTGAATCAGTTATGGTTGGCCCTAGAAGAAGGATTTCCCGAATCTGGGGCGGTGGGTGAAATTTTGCGGCAACCTGTAGCAATGGTGCGATCGCGCTGGGGATTGGATTTACCCGAGGCCATTTTTAACTGGGTGCAAGGGGAATATGCGATCGGTTTATTACCGAAATCCTCAGTGGAAAACGTGGATAATCCTGGATTGGCTTGGATTTTTGTTGCCCAGAAATCTGGGGAAACTGCTGTCAAAGGGATTGAACAATTAGATGCGATCGCCCAAGAACAAGGGTTCAGCGTCGGGCCCGTCTCCTGGGGGAATCGCCCGATTTCCACCTGGACGAAATTAACCACCAAACCCGTCCCCACCAAGGCAAAAGGGAACACACCGTTACAGATTGCCGCTGATGTTCGCGCCGTGCATACGGAAATTGGGGCTTATGAGATTTTTGCCAGTTCCCTAGAAACCTTAACAGCGGCGATCGATGCCCCAACAACGGGTTCAATTTTAAGTAATCCTGACTTTCAGAGTGCGATCGGTCCCCTTCCCGAATCCAATTACGGTTATTTCTACCTGGATTGGTTGGCCTCTGAAGAAAGCTTAACCCGTCGCTTCCCGGTTCTGCGATTAGTCACCCTCGCCGGAAAACCCCTATTCCAAAGGTTGCAGTCCATTTCCCTGAGTTCACCGGCACCGGCGATCGACCCGGGGATAGAATTACTGCCGGTTAACGGGTCTCCCTTAGCTGACTTGTTCATCCGCCTGGGTTCGTGATCCAAACCGATAAACCGGCGGGTGTTCAAACGATGGGCGGCCTGTAGAGGCGATTCGCGAATCGCCTCTACGTCGGATTTATCCGACATCTTGCACCTGTTGCAACACCTATAGGGGTTTGAACCCCCGCCGGATCCGGCAACCGACCCACATCCCCACACTCGGGCAACCAACCAACATCCCCACACTCGGGCAACCAACCCACATCCCCACACCCAGGCAACCAACCCACATCCCCACACCTGGCCGAACCGATCCACCGACGGTAATTTAAACCCCTGCCCAATCCTAAATTTCTCAATAAAAAAAAAGCAAATAGACGATGTAAAATTAATCTTATCCCTCCAATTCCAGGACTTACCACCCGAGGATATTTTTAAGAGGATGACCCAATCGTTAGAATTCTGCTTTCTTGTGCGTAAGTCCTGAGTTCATTAATTTTCCGCCTAACACCCAACCCATTAGGATTGACCCGTGACGACTACCCAAACTCCAACTCCACAAAGTCCAATTAGTGAATCTGTAGAAGACCAACGCGATCGCCCATTGATTGACCGCGAGACCATTCTGATTTTAGACTTTGGTTCTCAGTATTCCGAACTGATTGCCCGTCGGATTCGGGAAACCCAGGTTTATTCTGAGGTTCTCTCCCATCGCACTGACGCTGCAACTTTACGAAAACTCAATCCCAAAGGGATTATCTTATCCGGGGGTCCCAACTCCGTTTACGATGAAGGGGCTCCCCTGTGTGACCCAGAAATTTGGCAGCTAGGCATCCCAGTCCTGGGAGTCTGCTATGGAATGCAACTGATGGTGCAGCAGCTTGGGGGCCATGTGGCCCGGGCAGAAAGAGCAGAATATGGTAAAGCATCGTTGTACATTGACGACCCCACGGATTTGCTCACCAATGTGGAAGAAGGTTCCACCATGTGGATGAGTCATGGTGACTCGGTACTGCGGATGCCAGAAGGGTTTGAACGACTGGCGCATACCGAGAATACTGAATGTGCCGCCATCGCCAACCATGAGAAGCAATTATATGGCGTGCAGTTTCATCCGGAAGTTGTCCATTCCCAAGGGGGAATGCCCCTAATTCGCAACTTTGTCTATCATATTTGCGAATGTCAACCCACCTGGACAACGGCCACCTTTGTCGAAGAATCGATTAAAGATATTCGGGAGCAAGTCGGGGACCGTCGGGTATTATTGGCCTTATCCGGTGGGGTGGATTCTTCCACCTTGGCGTTCTTGTTGCACAAGGCGATCGGGGACCAACTGACCTGTATGTTCATCGATCAAGGGTTCATGCGGAAATATGAACCGGAACGCTTAGTCAAGCTGTTTCATGAGCAGTTTCATATTCCTGTTGCTTACGTCAATGCGCGCGATCGCTTCTTAGCTCAAATTGACGGGATTACCGACCCGGAAGAAAAGCGCAAACGGATTGGACATGAGTTCATCCGGGTGTTTGAAGAAGAATCCAAACGTCTGGGACCCTTCGATTTTCTGGCCCAAGGCACTCTCTATCCCGATGTGATTGAGTCGGCAGATACCAGCATTCCCTCCCAACCGGGTCAACGGGTAGCGGTGAAAATCAAGAGTCATCACAATGTCGGTGGGTTACCGGATGACCTCTGTTTTAAATTGGTGGAACCCCTGCGGAAACTGTTTAAAGATGAAGTCCGCAAAGTCGGGCGATCGATTGGGTTACCCGAGGAAATCGTTCAACGTCACCCCTTCCCCGGTCCTGGGTTAGCGATTCGCATCCTTGGGGAAGTCACCGCAGAACGGTTAGATATCCTGCGGGATGCCGATTATGTAGTTCGTCAGGAAATTAATCGCCAGGGACTCTACCATGATTTTTGGCAAGCGTTTGCCGTCTTGTTACCCATCCGCAGTGTGGGAGTCATGGGGGACCAACGGACTTATGCTTATCCCATCGTGTTGCGCTTGGTGTCCAGTGAAGATGGCATGACCGCAGATTGGTCACGGGTTCCTTACGACTTGTTGGAAACGATTTCTAACCGCATCGTCAATGAAGTGCGCGGGGTGAATCGGGTGGTTTATGACATCACCTCCAAACCGCCTGGAACTATCGAGTGGGAATAAACTACTTAAATAGGACTTACGCATATTTTGAGAATCCAACCTCAATGACTCTGTTGGCGAATCAAGAAAGAGACCTCTCCCCAAACCCCTCCCCTAAGAGGGGAGGGGCTTTCCGGCTCCCCCTTCCCTCAGAGGGAAGGGGGTTGGGGGGTTAGGTCTCCCTTTAACCAACAAAGTCCCTAAATGTAGGGGCGATTCGCGAATCGCCTCTACATTTAGGGGTAATGCGTAAGTCCCATTCAAGCTGAGTTATGCGGTTTGGAGTTTTTAAGAGGGGGAGAGCACCCCGGTTGAGTCTTCCTCCTCTGTAGAGAACTCCAATCAGACAAAAATCAGACTGTCATAAGGCGGCAAATGCCGCCTTATGATTGGAATTCGGTAAATTTTCGGATGTCATTGTCAGCTAGATATGCTGCATTAGTAATAAGTCGTCATAAAATCTGCGGCAATCTGAGCTGATGTTTTATGGGCGATCGCACCCTAGAATGGACAGATGGCAAAGTAGCTACTCCGCTACCCCATCTCTAACAGTTTCCAACCACAATTAGGAGGAATAACAGAGGAGGTGATAGTTTTTATGGCCCCGGCAACCTATTCTCAATTTATCAGATTTCTGCAAGAAGAACTCGCCATTTCCACCGCGTCGATCGCCTTCGCGGAGCGGATTTGCGGAACTTTTGGCCTCCATAGTCGCGAACTAGACTACAGCACCTTACCAATGGTGCTCTGGCAGTATGGATTTGTCACCATCGACCAACTAGAGCGCATCTTTGACTGGCAAGAAACCACCCCCACCACTACCTGAACAGGTAGTCCACAAGCAATCATAAGGAGGATGATTTAGGGATGAATGAACCCGATTTTATGTGGTTTTACGTCTCATTGAACAGAAAAATAAATTCCCAAAAAGCCGAGGAGAAAAAACCTCGGCTTTTTAATTAGGAAAAACCCCATCCCCTCAAAAAGTGGGGCTTTTTCTGATTTCTAGGGGAGTATAAATTAGCCCAACCTAGGGAAGGTGGCCTATACCTAAAGGCATAAAAAAGCAGAATCCCTCCGAAATTTCACCAGGTTTTTAAAATTCACTTCTAACATGGGGATCAGAGGCTACCAAATAGTAAAGATTCCAATTCATCAGAGGTTAACCATGAGCCAAACCCTTATAACATTAACTGATTCCGTAAAAACAGCGGTCAAAGAAGCCGCCTCAGAACAAACAGGAATTTCCCCCTACCAACTCCAAATCGTCCAAGCTGAAAAGCACACTTGGCCGAATGGCTGCCTCGGCATCGCCGAACCCGACGAATTATGCAGCCTAGCCAAAGTAGAAGGATGGCGAGTCGTCATCGAAAATCAAGAGGACGGACATAAGTGGGTGTATCGAACCTCCTTAGAAGCCGAAGAGATCCGCTTAGAGGATCAATATATCTATAGCGGTAACCTACCCCCCGAGGTATTCGAGGCAGTGATGGAAGATGCCTCAGCGCGATCGCACCTCCCGAAAAACCAACTAGAGATCCAGCAAGAAGAACGCAAAACCTGGCCCAATAATTGCTTAGGACTCCCCGACCCCAACGAGGGTTGTGTGGAAATGCTAGTAGAAGGCTGGCGAGTCGTCATCTCTCACGAAGACCAAACCTGGGTCTATCGCACATCCACCAACGCCGGTGAGATTCGTTTAGAGCCCTCCAATTCTTAGAAGATAAGAAACGGGGTTTCTGTGCCAGATTTTGTATCCTATATAAGAATCTGGCCCGAGGTATATTAAACGCTCAATGTAGAGGCGATTCGCGAATCGCCTCTACATTGATTTGAGCGATGAGAGATGCAAATGCCCTTAATTGCGGTACAATTGTAAGCGCAGAAAATTTAGTATGAATTGGACTACCCATATTAGGAACCCAAGGAGACATAAAAGGCATGAATCCCCAAGAAGTTGGATATATAACCGATTCAGAGGGCAAGCTAACGGCTG
Organism: Oscillatoria sp. HE19RPO; assembly: GCF_024220515.1. Lineage (GTDB taxonomy): Bacteria > Cyanobacteriota > Cyanobacteriia > Cyanobacteriales > Laspinemataceae > Laspinema. The sequence continues at coordinate 24,324 of NZ_JAMXOT010000149.1, read as the reverse complement.
TCGTTGTTCCCATTGATTTGTGGAGGCAAATTCTCCCTCAAGACAACCCCTCCCTCGAAACCATGACAGAAAATATCGAAGACTATTGCCTAAACAAAGCAATGGATGAAGCCAAAGAAACACCGCTTCTCAGCCGCCAGCAAGCCCTTGAATTTTTAGGAGAGGATGAAGATTGAATATTGAGTATAGGACCCTGTTTTTGAAAGATTTAAAAAAACTCAATAAACAGGAAATTTATTCATTTATTTATTTATGAATTGGTTTTCACCACCTTACCAGAAACAGCATCTCTTCAAGATTTACCGAATGTTAAGGCTTTAGCGGGAGCATCCAACCGATATCGTATCCGAGTTGGCAATTATCGGATTGGTTTTGAGGTCAATGGAGACCAGATAGAAATGATGCGAGTTCTGCACCGTAGGGACTTTTATCGGTATTTCCCTTAAAGAGACTCGGAGAAACTGTGTTGCACTAGAGAGTTGAATGAGACTCAGATGGTCAGTATCCAGAATATACATCAGATTTGAATCACTTTATTGGGCAATTTTGCGCCATTCTTGTCCGAGTTGAATCACCGCTTCAAATGTAGAATCATTGGCGTGACTCCCGGCAATGCGTTCCCACCAGGGTTTTTGTGGTGGGGTGACAGTGGCTAAGATTTGTTTAATTTCAGTGAGTTCGAGTTCCAAACTTGTGACTCGTGCTTCGATGGGTTGGGGTTGATTTTGGGTGGATTCCAGGGTCATAGTCAGGGTTGAGTTTTCAGCTAATTGGACTCTCCGGATGATTATAACTCATCTTTTCAGGGAAGAAACCAGGTTTCTAGCCCCCAGAAAAGAAACGGGGTTTCTGGCAGCATCTTTATTCCTTCACAAAGATTTCAGAAAGAAACCGGGTTTCACCAGTGGCAGGGATGGGGTAGAATGAAGGTTGTATCCTAAACGGCACCATGCTAACCACGGAAACCGAAATCTTAGCTATCCTTCGCAACCTTCCCCAACCTGCCCTGGAAGAAGCCAAAATATTCTTAGACTTTTTAGCTTGGCGGTATCAAAACCCCTCGCCTAAAGGAGCAAATGTAATCGCCAGTCTGCGGGGAAAAGCCACAGGGGACATGACCACTGATGAGATTCTCAATTTAACGAGGGGTGAGGAATGACGGATTTCCTCGTCGATAGCAATATAATTTTGGATGTGTTAACAGAAGATCCCCAGTGGTTTGATTGGTCAGCAGCGCAACTGGCTGATTGTGCCGAAACTGGAACACTGCATATCAACCCAATTATTTATGCAGAAGTCTCCATTGGTTTTAAAGAAGTAACGGAAGTCGAATCCGTATTACCTTCTAGCTTGTTTCACAGAGACGGATTACCTTATGAGGCGGCATTTTTAGCGGGTCAAGCCTTTTTACAGTATCGTCGCCGGGGTGGTGTGAGGCGATCGCCCTTACCCGATTTTTATATCGGCGCTCATAGCCTCTTCTGTGGCTACACCCTGCTAACTCGTGATGCCACCCGTTACCAAACCTATTTCCCAGAACTTATCCTCATCAGTCCCTAAGTTAAGTTGCAACAACCGGCGGGGGTTAAAACGATTGGCGGCCTGTAGGGGCGCTTCGCGAAGCGCCCCTACGTCGGTTGAAACCGACTGAAAACACCACGGTATAAGACTTGCAGTCGGTTTTTAACCGACTTTAGCTATGAGGCGGGGGATTGATCCCCCGCCGGTGTTGCAACTAGACAAATGCTCAAAATTGTGCTACAGTCTGACCACTGTAGCTGGAGAAACTGGGGCCATGAATCTGCCAACTCCCAAAGAGCAAATTGAGGCATTACAGTCAGCGTTAATTCAACTCAGAAAACGAGGCGATCGCCCCCAATCTCTCCCGGATCATCGCCCTGGGGAATCCGAAATCCTGGGAAAGTTAGGGATTGCTTATTATCAGGACCAACAATGGCATAGCGCCCTCACAACCCTGAGCGAATATCTCAATCTAGCGCGGGAGTTGGGGAATCAAGGGGATGAGGCAGTCGCACAGTATTATCTGGGATTTACTCAACAAGCGATCGACGAACCGGATCGAGCAGTAGCGGCGTTTTTTCAGGGATATCGGTTGTTTCGACAACTCCAACAAAATGAGTTTGCCGCTCAACTTTGGCAGCAGTTAGTCCAACAGGGACAACGGTATATCCAAAATCAGCAATTTCCTGAAGCTGTCGCCCTTTATAAACAGCAAATTCAAGTTTTGTTAGAATTTGATGACCTAAAAGCCAGCGCCGAGATTGCCCTAGAATTGGGAAAACTGTACTATTCTCAGCAGGATTTCCCCCAGGCGATCGCCTGTTATGCCTCCGTCCTCGACAGCGCCCAAACCCTGAAAGAATCCGCCCTAGAAAATGCCGCTTTAGCTTGGTTAGGATACAGTTATTGGCAGAGTGGAGACTTAGCGCAAGGATTGCAGTATTTGGAACAGCGTTTAGCCTTAGTCCAGCAACTAGAAAATACAGCAGCGCAACAGGAAACCTTAACCTGGTTAATTCAGATTTACCCGCAATTAGACCATCCCGATAAACTCATCCAGTCTTATCAACTTCAAGCCAATCTCTGGCAGCAACAAGGAGATGCCCTCAATCAGCACCTCAGTTTATATGAATTAGCCCGATATCAGTTTAATCGCCAGCAATATCCCGAAGCATTATCAGGGTTTCAGGTGACCTTAGAACTCGCCGAAACCTTGAGCGATGAGCAGGGAAAGCCTTGGAAAACGGCCAATGCTCATTATATGCTAGGGGAATGTTATCGCAATTTGGGAGAGAACCAACCAGCAATTTCCCACTATGAACCAGCAGTGCAGTTGTATTTAGAGTTAGGAGTAAAAGACTGGGCGCAGAAAGGGTTAGATGCTTTACTCCAGTTATATCGAAACACCCAGCAGACTGAATCGGAAATCAACTGTCAGAAGCAGCGGTTAGACTTATTCCGGCAGGAAGGAAATGCCACATCGGAACTGTCTTGTTTATATCAACTTGGCAATCTCTATGATAATCTGAAGCAGTGGGAAAATGCCCTGGAATATTTTGAGTCAGCCCTGAGTTTAGCCCAAGCACAAGAACAGAAAGAATTTCAGGCGAATGCTCATTATATGCGGGGGCAATGTTATGGCAAGTTGAGCCAAAAAGAATCAGCGATTTCAGCCTATCAGCAAGCGGTTGAGTTGTATGGTGAGTTAGGGATTAAAAAGTGGTTACTCTCTGGGTTAGAATATTTGGTGAATTTGCACCGGGAGTTGGGACAGTATGAGGAGGCGATCGGCTTTCAGAAACAGCGGTTAAACCTATTCCGACAGGAAGGCAATGCCACGGCGGAACAGACTTGTTTATATTATGTTGGAAAGCTCTATAATAACCAGGAGCAATGGGGAACTGCCATTGAATATTTTGAATCAGCCCTCCAGTTAGCGAAAGATTTGGGGCAGCCCTACAAACAAGCGAATGCTCATTATATGCTGGGTAAAAGTTATAGAAAATTAAAGCAATTACCCAAAGCCATTGATAATTATAAGCAAGCCATCAATCTTTATCCAGAAGCCAAGGATATTAAAGGGGCGGCTATTTCGTCTCATCAGTTAGGCAATCTCTATTACTATGATTTACCGCTAAGGAAAGCCGACAGTATTGATAAAGCGATTGAAATTTATACAGAAAATCTAAGCCGTTACACTCGTTCAGATTTTTCCAAAGATTGGGCAATGACTCAGAATACTCTGGGGAATGCTTACAGATATCGCATTTTAGGAGACAAAGCCGAAAACCTCGAAATTGCCATTCGCCACTACAAAGCGGCTTTAGAAATCTATAGTCGTGAAGATCATCCTCAAGATTGGGCAATGGTACAAGTGAATTTAGGAGGAACTTATCGAGAACGAATTCAAGGAGAAAAGTTAGATAATTGGCATCGCGCAATCTTCTGCTATCAAGCAGCATTAGAAGTTAGAACCCGTGAGGCAGATGGGGAAAATTGGGCGAGTTTGCAAAACCGGCTTGGCAATATCTATTCCGAGAAAATTTCCGGAGACAAATCGGAAAACTTAGAAACCGCCATTTGTCACTACGAAGCGGCTTTAGAAATCTATAGTCGTGAAGATTATCCTCAAGATTGGGCAATGGTACAAGTAAATTTAGGAGGAACTTATCAAGAACTAACTCAAAGAGAAAAGCTAGATAACTGGAAGCGGGCCATTGCTTGTTATCAAGCGGCATTAAAAGTTAGAACCCGTGAGTCAGATCGGGAAAATTGGGCGAGTTTACAAAACTGTCTTGGCCATATCTATTCTGAGGACATTCCAGGAGACAAGTCGGAAAACTTAGAAACCGCCATTCGTTACTACGAAGCGGCCTTACAAGTCTATAGTCTTAAAGATTATCCTCAAGATTGGGCAATGACGCAAAATAACTTGGCGGCTGCTTACGGTAATCGTATAAAAGAAGAGCGAAGGGACAATCTAGAACGGTCTCTTGCTTACTCCGAAGCCGCCTTAGAAGTGTACACCCGCAACGCCTATCCCGAACAATGGGCATTAACGCAAAATAACTTGGCAGTTGCCTACAGTAATCGTATCAAAGGAGAGCGAGGGGAGAATCTAGAACGGTCTCTTGCTTACTACGAAGCCGCCTTAGAAGTGTACACCCGCAGCGCCTATCCCGAACAATGGGCATTAACGCAAAATAACTTGGCAAATGCCTACAGTAAACGTATCAAAGGAGAGCGAGCAGAGAACCTGGAACGGGCCATCGCTTGCTACCAAGCCGCCTTAGAAGTCAGAACCCGCAGCACCTATCCTGAAGATTGGGGAGCCACGCAAAATAACTTGGCAGTTGCCTACAATAATCGTATCAAAGGAGAGCGAGGGGAGAACCTAGAGCGGTCTCTTGCTTACTACGAAGCCGCCTTAGAAGTGTACACCCGCAGCGCCTATCCCGAAAAATGGGCTATGACGCAAAATAACTTGGCAGGTGCTTACGCTGACCGCATCAAAGGGGAGCGAGCAGAGAACCTGGAACGGGCGATCGCCTGCTACGAAGTCGCCTTAGAAGTCAGAACCCGCAGCACCTATCCTGAAGATTGGGGAGCCACGCAAAATAACTTGGCGACTGCCTACAGTAAACGGATCAAAGGAGAACGAGGGGAGAACCTGGAACGGTCTCTTGCTTACTACGAAGCCGCCTTAGAAGTGTACACCCGCAGCGCCTATCCCGAACATTGGGCCATGACGCAAAATAACTTGGCAGGTGCTTACGCTAACCGCATCAAAGGAGAGCGGGGGGAGAACCTGGAGCGGGCGATCCGCCTTTATCAAGAAGCGTTGGAAGTCCGTACCCATAAAGCCTTTCCCCAATCCCACACCGAAACCCTCAATGACTTAGGACATACCTATCAAGACCAATCCAGGCACTATACCCACGACCCCACAAAGAAACAAACTGCCCCCCAAAATGCATACATCACCTTTGAACAGGCATTAGATACAGTGGAATACTTGCGAGGAGAAATCACCTCTGGTGATGAAGTCAAACGGAAACTCAATGAAGAATGGACTAAACTCTATCGCGGCATGGTGGAAGTGTGCCTAGAATTGGGCAGATACATGGGCGCGATTGAATACGCAGACCGCAGTAAAGCCCGCAACCTCACGGAACTGATCGCCACCCGTGACGCATACCCAGGCGGAGAAATTCCCGCAGAAGTTCGCGAACGCTTGCAAGAAATCCGTCAAGCTATTTCTGAAGAAGACCGCCGCCTCAAACAAGACCCCAACCCCGACTATACCCACATCAGCCAACTGCGGGAAAATTTTCAGGCAAAATATCCCTATAAACCGTTGAAATTCTCGGATATTCAATCTTTAGTGGACGATGAAACCGCTATTTTGGAATGGTATATTCTGGGGGATAAATTCCTGACGTTTACCCTCACCAACCAAAGCCTCAACCTGTGGACATCTTCCAAAGAAGCCCGACAAAACCTCATCGACTGGACAAACGCCTATCTCCACGACTACCGCAACAACAAAACCCAATGGCAACATAAACTCCCCCAACGCCTCGAAACCCTGGCTCAAATCCTGCATCTGGATGAAATCCTGCAAAACCTGCGGGAAAACTTCCCCAACTGCAAAAAACTCATCCTCATCCCTCACCGCTTCCTGCACCTGTTCCCCCTCCATGCTTTACCTGTTGCCGCAGGAGAGAATCAGCGTCAAACCCTACAGGAACTCTTCCCCAAGGGAGTGAATTATGCGCCCAACTGCCAAGTGTTGAAACAAGCCAAAAAACGCATCAACCAACGTCCCGATTTTAACCAACTCTTTGCCATCCAAAACCCCACCCAAGACCTCGACTTTACCGATATCGAAGTCGCCGCGATTCAATCCCTATTTAACCCCCACCAAGTCCTCAAACATGACCAAGCGGAAAAAGCCGCGATTCTCGATGGGGATAAGTTGAAAAATGCCCACTGCACTCACTTCTCCTGTCACGGCTATTTCAACTTTGAAGATGCCCTCAAATCGGCCCTCCTCCTGGCTAAGAGCGAATTTACCCCACCGCCACCCCATGAGGACCAAAGCCGTTATATTCCCCTCCAAAATGGCAATCTCCTCGACTTGGGGAAATGCCTGACTATAGAAGATATCTTACGCCTCGACCTCACCCATTGCCGTCTCGTCACTCTCTCCGCTTGCGAAACCGGCATCACTGACTTCACCTCCACCAGTGATGAATATATCGGGTTACCCAGTGGGTTTATTTTGGCCGGTTCCCCGAATGTCGTCTGTTCTCTGTGGACCGTGAATGATTTATCCACCGCTTTGCTGATGATTCGCTTTTACCAAAATGTCAAACAGGGTGAAACCGTTACTCTGGCGCTGAAACAGGCCCAAATCTGGTTGCGGGATGCGACGGTGGAGGCGTTGCAGGTGTGGGGTGAGCCAATATTAGATCCTTTCTCTCAAGAGGAGTTGCGGTGTCGGCTGAGTAAAATGGATTCAAGGTCAAAACCTTTTGCCTTGCCTTACTACTGGGCGGGGTTCTGTGCGATCGGAGCGTAGGAGCAAAATTATGTCATCACGAGACCAGTACATCCAAAACTTTATCACTTTAGTCAAGACGCGATCGCCTTTATTTGCCGATTGCCAAGAGGAACTAGAACAACTGCGGACAAGTTTGCCCGAGGATACTGCGGGAATCTCCAATGCGATCGCTGCCTGGTGTAAATCTCGCCCGACGATTCGCGACGCAATGGGTGCCATGTCTGAACCAAAGGAGGGCGATCGGGCTCCAGGACATACCGGCAATGCCCCACCGCCACCAGACCCCAAAACCTACCGAAACATCCTGGAAAATGCCATCCGTCGCATCCAGTCACCGCCTAAGTAAACCCCATAAGCGAACAAAATATTCCCTCATGGGGTTGGGGCAATTTTTTCGATTGCCCCAAATCGACTTTAATGAGAATCCAGCCACTGCTGTAAATCCGCCAAGTTGGTAAAGTCTAATAACGCTTCACTCAACTCCTCCAATTGCGGCTTACCCAGGGACTGAATTCGGGACTCAATTTCCGGATTAATCGGCCCACAAAAGCGATGAAGCAGGCGCAAAATTACGGCTAATTCACCTTGTTTTTCGCCCTGGGTAATTCCCTTTTGTAGAATGTCTTGATAGACTACAGATTCTTGCATAACTTCCTCCATGAACATGAGCAAGGGGTCTGATGAGGAATGGGGCAATTAAAAAACTGCCCCAAATCGACTTTAATGAGAATCCAGCCACTGCTGTAAATCCGCCAAGTTGGTAAAGTCTAATAACGCTTCGCTCAACTCCTCTAATTGCGGCTTAATTAGGGACTGAATTCTGGACTTAATCTCAGGATTTAGCGGCCCACAAAAGCGATGAAGCAGGCGCAAAATTACCGCTACTTCGCCTTGTTTTTCGCCTTGCTCTAATCCCTGCTCTAATCCCTGGGCAATTCCCTTTTGCAGAATATCTTGATAGACTACAGATTCTTGCATAATTTCCTCCCTGAACATGGTGGATATTAACTGGTTATCAAACCGCAACCCCGCTAAAATTTGAGTGCAGGCTGCAATTTCCTGTCGCAGGTCTGTATCCTGTATTTTACCCACTTCTTGAGCTACTTGACTCAAGAGTTCCGTGGGGTTCTGTGTGGCGCATAACACCGCCAGTGGCAGTAAGGCATTATTCTCCAGTAAAGGTTCTGGCGATTCTTCCCATAACCGAATGACCTGATATCGGTGGTGGGTGAATTCGGTCCGAAATTCGGTCTCGAATACCGCCGGATTACTCGTAGGAAGCAGCCAAATCAAGACTTGCCTCACGGGTAGTTCATATTGCCACTGTAACCGGATGGAATAGCTGCACATCCGGATCGGCATGGGCCGATTTTGCGGAACCCTCGTTTGAAATTCTAAATGCTGAATTTCGGGGCCGCTTTTTAGGAAAATAACTGAATCCGCCCGAATCGGTTCGACGGAAAGTTCAGTTTTTAAGATTTCAACCGGGGTGGTAATGGGTTGTCTGAAGGCCCAGGATGCCATTTGTTGGGCATATTTTTCTGCCCAATATTTTAGCAGGTTGTCATAACACATGGTTGGTATAAATGTAATGTCTGGGTAGGCTCTTTCTGAGGACTAGAAAACTCTCGGGGGGTGACTCTCCCTCCTGATTTCAAATTTTACCAGAAAACCTGAGAAAATGCTATCATTTGTATCTATTGGCTGCCCCAGGAAACCCTATGCTTGAACAATTGTCGGGAGAATTGCTCCACTATCCCAAACTTAGCTTATATGCCTTCCACCTCTGTCATGATATGGCATTGGCGGAAGGGGAACGGGTGAAAGATGCTGATTTACTCTGGCAGCGGTTTGAGGAATTGGGCGAGTCGCTGGACATCCTAGCCCTCAAAACCTGTCGTCAATGGTTAAATATTCCGGAACATCAGACAACGATCGCGTTTCGAGAACTCCTCTCGGAGGAACTCGATCGCTGTTTGAGCTTCCACTTTCCCGAGGTAGAGGGTAAATCGGATACTCCTCGGCGCAATGGGGAACTCTACGCGGTCCAACTTCATGATACTTATGTGGCTGACCTCACGTTTCGCTATCCGGGAATGGTCCCCGTGGCGGAACTCACTCACCTCAACCCCGAGGGAATGCTGCTGCCCGATCGCATTTGCGCTTCCATTGGCCAAACGTTGGTCCTGTTCGCCAAACCTGTCCTTGCCGAAGAATCCCCCTCCCCTGACACCTTGCGCCAGTTAGCCGATCGCTGTTTACAAGCCTTACTCACAAACGCTCCCCCCCTTGTTCTACCGTCCTATCGTGCCGAGGGGAAACTGTTAGGCAGTCCCATTTTTGAATATGACAATGACGCGGAAAATCCGGCCCAATCCTGTCACATTCTCATCTGGTTAGACTGCCATCCCAATACCACCCACCTCGAAGCATCTGGAGACTACTATCACCCTCTGATGGATTTGCTTTGTTATCGCAGCAAAATCCGTTTCAGCTATCACCAAGCCCGGACTCGCTATCGAGACTGTCGCCAACTTTATACTGATTTGGAAACCCTGATGAAGGCGTTACCAACCTTGCCGGAAGATACGGCTGAAAAATTAACGGCTTTGCAGGAGGCTCTCCTCAAAATTAACCCCCTAGCCTTTAGCTATGCCAGTCATATCCGGGATATTGAAGACCAGCGCACCACGATCATTACGAATTTAAAGAATTATACCACAAAATTGGAGGAATTAACGAATATTGCCGGAGAACAGGAGTTAAGTTTTTTACAGGCGTTTAGCTATGAATGCCGGTCCAAATTATTAGGACAAATCCACACGGACTTGAATTATTTAAGGCCAGGAAATGCCCTATTCGGCCACTGTATTGCCACGATGCGCGGCATTGTCGAGGTGGAACAAGCCAAGATGAATCACAATCAGCAGGAAGCGAATCAAGACTTGCAAGACCATATTCAAGCGGTGGGGGTGGGAATTGCTGCTGGGGCGATCGTTGCTTCGACTTCGGGGTTAATGTTTCAACCTTGGGAGTGGAAAGGAGAAAAAGTTGAATTTTCTTTCCCCTTGCCGTTGTTGGCGTTTTTGATTGCGTTGTTATTCAGTGCTGCCTGTTCCGTGGGGGCCTGGTATTGGGCCAAAGAGGGGATTAAACAGGGGCGATTTCCCTTCCGGGATGTGAAGGAAAGGCAATCAAAAAAACCGAAACGGTGAAGGGTGTGGTTATAGGAAGGAAGACATCGGAGGCAGGCTGATTTAACAATTTTATTGAGATATAGAGCAGGGCTATTTCAGCTTAATGTAAGACGTGATAGAATAACAGAGTAATCTCACTCAGAAGTCAGGTCAAGATGTCCTAGAACACCATCGTGGAAGCATTTGCGGAGCTAGAGGATTGCCGTCGTCAAGCTGGAATGCGGCATCAACAAAGCCTATGTCTAGCCTTATTTACCCTTAGTGTTGCTGCGGTAAATCGTGGCTTCTAGCGATTGGAGATTGGTTAAAGTCCTACCATGATGAGTTGGTGGAATTGTTCAAGCCTGAGAAAAACCGCTTACCCTACTATAGTACAATTCGACGAATATTACCACGAATTAGTGTAAAAAATATTCAGACTGCCTATCCCTTTTTTTTTAATTGAGCCGATAGAGAGTGAAACTATTGCAGTCGATCGCAAAGTTTTAAGAGGGTCTTATGAGGCCATCAGTGACAACCCTGATGTAGATTATCATCCAGCAATTATGTTAGTAATTGCCTACATTGTAGAACGAGGGTTAATTCTCTAACTCTATCAAGTTGATTCCAAAACTAACGAAATCACGGCCTTACCCGAGTTTATCAAAAACCTGGCTCTCAAGGGGGTGGTATTTGCTTTTGATGCAATCAGTACCCAAAAAAACTGCTGAAATCATTATAGAAAGTGGAAATGACTACATCGGTGCGCTCAAAGGGAACCAATCGGGTCTGCTTGAAGCAGTCCAAGAAAATTTTGAAGCAATTCAGACTCATGAATCGAACCATGTTGGACATGGGCGAGTTGAGAACCGCACGGTTAGTATTAGTAATCAGCCAGATAATATTCCTGAATTTTCTGGACTAAAACCCCCAATTTGAATTATTTTATGTTGGGAATTTTATCGAATCAATATTATTGAAAACAGCGTAGAAACTCGTTTTTATGTTTTTTCTGATTGCAAGTGCCGAACAATTTGATAAGTGAATTTCGAGGTTATTGGGGAGGAGAAAACAAGGTTCATTATGTGCGTGATGTAACTCAAGGTGAAGAGGCTTCTCGCATCAGGACAAACCCTTTAGTTCAAATTTGGGCAGTTGCTCAAAACTTTGCACTTAATATATACCGCGATTATGGATTTAATAATAGGGTTCAAGCCCAACGGCGCACGGGATTTGGCCTTAAACTACTTAAGGAGTTGTTCAGAATGAAATAGCCCTGCTCAGGGTATAGTGAGGAGTAGGTATTTTAATGGCATTTACCGGGTAATCATCTTTGTCACTGTAAGCATTATTCAGGTGATGATGGGATAGAGAAAACCAGGCTTCTTGTTCTGATATTTGTTTGGGAATGAGGGTAACAATCAGTTGGGTATTGGGTTCTAGGGGGTAGGGTTCATCGAGTTGAATAGACTGTCCATCAAAATGTGCGGATAAGGAAACAATTTTCATGGATGAGATTTCACGTTCAAAAGGAACACTTTCAGTGTACTCTATCCTAAAATGTATCGCCAGGGTCTGTCTCGTCCTCTAAGCAGACTCTGCGGAGTGCGAGCTGCTCGCACTCCTCGAAAGCTCTGTAATGCCTGAGTCGGGGAACCCCTAGAGCGGTGCCGATCGCCTCACTGCAACAACCGAGCGATCGCCTGGGCTAAATCCAAAGGTTCTACAGGTTTAGGAATGTGAGCATCAAATCCGGCTGCGAGAATCGCTTGGCGATCGCTTTCTCCGGCGTAGGCGGTGACGGCGATGGCGGGAATGGTTCCTCCTTCCTGGGGTGAGCGAGATCGCAGGGTGCGAATTAAGCCGTAGCCGTCGAGTTCGGGCATTCCAATGTCACTGACCAAAACATCCGGTTGCCAGTGGTTAATCACAGAAATCGCCATTTCTGCTGACTCGACTGCCTGTACTAACGCACCTTCCATTTCCAGTAGAAAAACCAGAAACTCCCGAGTATCGGGTATATCATCGACGACGAGTATTTTTAGTCCCTGTAAGTTCGGCAACTCCGGGGTGATGAACTCCGGGGGAGAGGGTTCCCCAGACTCTGGTAACAAAGGGAGACTCACGGTAAAGGTCGCCCCTTGTCCGAGTCCTGAGCTTTCTGCCCCAATTTGGCCGCCATGTAATTCGACTAAGTGACGGGCGATCGCCAGTCCTAACCCCAGTCCCCCAAAGGTGCGGGTGGTGGTACTATCCGCTTGTCGGAAGGTTTCAAAGACATGAGGCAAAAAATCCGGTTCAATTCCCGATCCGGTATCTTGGACCTGAATTTGAGCGCAGTCTGACTCTTGAGTGAGATAGACGGTTACCTGTCCTCCGGGGGGGGTAAACTTGACTGCATTGGACAGGAGATTCCATACAGCTTGCTGCAAGCGGTTAGCATCTCCTAAGACTGGCCCGACTTGCGGATTAAATTCGGTGTGAATTTGTATAAATTTAGCCTGGGCTGCTAGGCGAACGGTTTCGATCGCCGAGTCAATGACATCAGCCAGTTTCACTGGGGTTTCGGTGAGAATCAGCTTACCGCGCAAAATTCGAGAGACATCGAGCAAGTCTTCGATCAGTTCGGTTTGTAATTTGGCATTGCGTTCAATGCTGTTCAAGGCTTGGATAGTTTTTTCCGGGGAAAGTGTCCCTTTTTTGAGGAGTTGCGTCCAGCCCAGAATGGGGTTGAGGGGCGATCGCAATTCATGGGATAAGATGGCGAGAAATTCATCTTTAATCCGGTTGGCAACTTCCGCTTGCGATCGCGCTTCTCGTTCCAGTTCCAGCAGGTGCAATCGTTCCTGTTCCTGCAATTTGCGATCGGTGATATTACTAAAGGAAATCGCTACGCCATCCTCTAATTTGACCGCCATATTCCGGAACCATCCGGAAATCCCTTCGGCGTGATATTCCACTTCAATATCATGAGGAATCCCAGTTTCTACCACCTGGATGTAGCGCTTAAACAGGTAACGATTGGTTTCGTTTTTTGGCAGGCGATCGCTCAAGCGGTGACCGACTAATTCATCAATGGAACAGCCCAATATTTCCGCAGCTTTGGGGTTAGCATAATCCCAATGAAAATCAATAATTTCTCCTGTGGAATTGCGGATGGCGTGAAAAATGGTGAAGGCGTCCAGGGAGAGTTCTTGGGCGACGCGAAACCGCTTTTCACTCTCCCGCAAGGCTTCTTCCGCTAACTTGCGATCGGTCACATCCATGTTAACGCCGATCACCCGGATAGGCGTGCCATTTTCATCCGGAAAGGCTCTGGCTTTGGCGACGATCCAGCAAATTTTACCATCGGGGCGTTGAATGCGAAATTCGCTATTAAAAGCGACGCCATCCTGACTACAACCTCGAACTTCATGTTCTACTCTGGCTCGATCGCTGGGATGAACCATAGCCAGTCCGCTTTGAAATGTACTATCAAAGCTACCGGATACCAGTCCATAGATGGATTGGAGTTCTTCAGTCAGAAGAAGTTCCCCGGTTTGTAAATTCCAATCCCATATCCCAATTTTGCCGATGTTTTGAGCTAAGGCTAACCATTTTTGGTTACTCTCTAAGGTTTCCTCGGCCCGTTTGCGATCGCTAATATCAATGGTAATCCCATCAAACCGGGTCGGTTGTCCTGTCTCGTTGTAAAAGGCTCGTCCGATCGCTCGAATCCATCGAGTCTCTCCCTTTCTATCCTCCGTCCGGTAGTCGATTTTATAGGGAGTACCCTCGGCGATCGCCTGAGTAATGGCCTGGTGAGTGCGATCGCGGTCCTCCGGATGCAGGCACTCATAAAATAGATCGATGGTGACTTCCGTCTCTGGAGACAGTCCAAAATGTTCTTTGCACTTGTGATTCCACTCTAGTTTATCAAAGGGCAAGTCACAATACCATAAGCCTAACTCCGACGATTCCAAGACAAGATCCAGGCGTTCCCGTCCAATCTGGACCGCTTCCTCCATCCGCTTCTGATTGGTGATATCGACACAAGCGCCGGTTAAATATAGGGGAGTACCCCCTTCATCGGTGAAGGTCTTTCCTTTATCAAAAATCCACCGAATGCTGCCATCGGGACAGAAAATTCGGAACTCCATCTCGAAGTCCTCACTCGCGTTATCGCACTTTTCTATCTCACCTTTCACGGCTTTTCGGTCTTCCGGGTGGATCAGGGAGACAAACTCCTGCAACGTGCTCAGAACATAGTCTTCTGATAGGCAAAACAGCCGATTCATCGTTTCATCCCACTCGACGGAATCGGTCTGGATATTCCATCGATAGGTTCCGGTTTCTGATGCTGATAACGCGGCCTGCAAACGCTCTTGGCGATCGCGCAGTTCCCGTTCTACCTGTTTTTGACGGCTGATATCCAGGTTGATTCCGGCCCAACAAATCGTCTCTCCCTGGTCATTTTTGACCGAAACGCCTCGGGATAACATCGGATACCAGTTCCCATCAACACCCCGAAAGTGATGCTCCCGATCCCAGATTTCATCGGTTTGCAAGCACTCTTCCCATAACGAGAGGGTCCGATCCAGGTCATCCGGATGCATCGCCTGGGTCCATCCCCACCCCGCACATTCGGCGAGGGTCAGTCCGACTAGGTTCTGAAATGATTCGCTCACATAAATTAGGCGACCTTCGCGATCGCAGATCCACAGTCCATATTGCAGCGTTTCCCCGATCGCTTGGTAGAGGCGTTCGCTGTGCCTCAATGCTTCTTCCGACTGCTTGCGATCGCTGATATCCCGGAAATAAATAAATAACCCCTGATTAGAAGGATAAGCTTGAATCTCTAACTGCATTTTCAACGGTTCATATAGCACTTCCAAATGGATCGGGATTTGTTCCTGTATCGCTCGTCGATATTCCCGTTCCACTTCCGTTCCCACGGACCAAGGCCATACTTCCCAATGGGTTTTTCCGATTAATTCTTCTGGCTTTTTCTGATTAATTCGAGCGGTTTCCCCGTTGATTTCAATGATTCGCCATTCTCGATCTAATGAGACAAAGGCATCGGTCATGCTCTCTAACATCTCGATCGCCTGTTCTAACTCGGTGATTTCTACCCGTTTCCCTACAACCCTTTCTGATGCTTGTTTTTCTGGATCAATTGGCATCAGGGTAAAGACCCGATATAGCAAGGTTCCTTCTGGATTTTTAATAGAATTGACCTCAGTCATTCCCTGAATGAGGTTGCCTTGTTTCCCCGACTGGATGGATTTAAAAGTGTGAAAACCTCCGGCATCTGCTAAATTCATGGTGTTAATCAGTTGGCCGTGACACTCTCGGGAAAATAACTCAAAAATTGAAATGCCAATCAGTTCGGCCACTTCGTACCCCTGGATTCTTGCCCAGGTGGAATTGACCTGTTCTAAGCGGTGAGTTGTAGCCGAGGCGATCGCCACTCCACAACCGACCCTTTCTCCCCCTTCTGCCCCTATTTCAGCGCATTCCTGGGGGGTTTGAACCGGGAGGGCGTTGGTGATATCCTGATAATAAATGACTAGCCCCGTTGGGGAGGGACTGCCCTGCACTTTGAGCCCGCAATTCAGGGTCGGGTAAAACTGTTGTATTTCCACGGAAATTTTTTGGGCGATCGCCCGATGAAATTCCGGCTTCCATGACGAGGCGATCTCCCCGGGAAAACTCTCCCAGAGGATTGTACCGATCAATTGCTCTTGACTTCTTCCCACGATTTGAGCACCCCGTTGATTGACATAGGTGATGCACCATTGCCGATCGCAGGCGACCAAACCATCGGTTATACCCTCAAGAATCGTGAGAAATTGGTCTTGCATAGTCTTTCAATGGACGGTACAGGGTTTGATGAGTCAAATTCTTGAATCACATTTCATCAGATTTTCATATCCATGACCCCTTTCCCTCTCAACTCCGGGGTAAACAGAACTCGCCTTACTCATCAATGTTCAATAGTCCTGTAGCGCCCGGTTAAAGTCCGGGTGAGGTAGCATCAACCTTTAGATGAAGGAACAAAAACGTTAGATTTTCTGAGTGAATAATACTAGATCCCTATGAAATTGTCAAGAGAAAGAAGCCCAACGGGAGAATTGCCGGGACTCTCGGTCGGTTGGAAACCGGATTCAGGCAACCTAGCCCGATTAACTCGTCAGACTGCCACATTGCTCAAGGGCGATCGCCTTCTATATCTAACCGTTGGGGTGTCTCTCGTTCGGGCTGAAGTTGTTCTGAAGTCTGATTAAAAACCAGATGAAATACTGCACCGATCACAAAAAGCAGAAACAGAACCCCTAGGGCGAAAATAACATTGAAAATCGAGTGACTGGGCCGGTTATGTTTCATGAAAGAGTCGAGAGTAAAGCAACAGCACAAGTCCAAAGCATAAGTCCAAACCGCATCAAACAGGAGAGTGGTTCGAGGGATTCGGAATACTCGCCCCATCGGTAGATTAATGTTCCCTACATTTTTAGGATAAAGGGTAACCCGAAGTTTTTGACTCTATCGCCGGGAATAATTCACTTAAACCTCACTCAATGCGCCCCGGGATAGTTCCCTCGAACTTCAACACCCTCCGGCTATTTCCTTCTTTAGATAGAGGTGAGAGACTCCCTTGTTCTTTTAAAGTAGAAAGCTAGAGTCGCTATGACAACCGCTCCCCAAACGGGGAAAACCAGTCTCCCAGAGCCAGTCTTCACCCCGGTGCTTTCACCCCAAAGGAAGGCAAAAAAGCTAATCGGGGCTTGAACTCCCCTGGAGAACAGCATCAATGTTGCCAAGTTCTTCAGTCCTCACGGCCCTCACAGAAGGAGAAACCCGATTGATTCTGTTCAATTGAGAGTTAGAGAGAGCGTAGCGATCGCCTGCAACAGGTGCGATCATCCTCCATTGTTCAATGGGGTTAGTTCCAGCACTGTTCAGATGAATGCAGCCACAAATGTAGTAAAAACCTCTGTCTCAAGGGGGATGACTCGGGGAGATACCGGCACAATACTCTTTTTATAGCTAACTTAAATCATTCTGACATAGAGATAGCGAGCAAGATGCAAAGCCTGCGGCATAGCTGGTGCTTACCGCACTACAAGACCAAAAGGCTTAGATCCATTGTCAAACTGACTTAGACTCGCTATATAAGCGGAAATCCCTAAATTTTCTCTTTGTCAACTTATCGTTATTATCGTTATCAATGGAACTAACAAAAAAAGAAAGTTTAAAAAATTTAAAACCCGGCTTAATTCAGAAATAGACCTGCAAAATATTAGATTATAAAAGGAGTATAGAATTGAAATTTGGCAACCTGATTGGGGCAATCGCTTTTATTGTTTCCTTAATTATCCTCTGGGAAATTAAAACTGTTCTGTTGCTGGTATTTGCCGCCATTGCTTTTGCCACAGTCCTCAACCGGATGGTGTGTCGATTACAGCGATCGCGTCTGAATCGCGGGTTTGCCATTGCCCTGACAATTAGCCTGCTTATCGCCATTGTTGGTTTATTTTTCGTCTTAATTTTCCCCAGAGTTTTTGCTCAATTTCAGGAATTACTAGAACTGCTCCCCCAAGCTTTGACACAGTTACGCCAGTGGTATCAATGGGTACAAAACTTTATTCCTAACCAGCTAATTGAAGATATTCAAAATATTGATTTTTTAATTGAACGAATCCGCAATGTCGGTTTAAGTTGGTTTGGTGGATTTTTTAATATTTTCTCTAACTCGTTAGACTTTGTATTAAACTTGCTATTGGTCCTCGTACTCATTGTCATGCTATTAGCCAATCCAACTCTCTATCGAGAGGGTTTTATGCTACTATTTCCAGCATTTTATCGCCGACGAGTCGATGAAATTCTCCAGGGGTGCGAACACAATCTCGTGGGTTGGGCCGTTGGGCGAATTTTTAACATGGTTTTTATTGGGGTCGCCAGTGCATTAGGCTTATGGGTAATAGGCATCCCCTTAGCATTAGTCAACGGCATGATATCCGGTTTAGTGACCTACATTCCTAATATTGGCCCGATTGTTGGTTCCATTCCTCCCATCGCCCTCGCCTTCCTAGATTCACCCGTAAAAGGAGTAATAGTCATTGTATTTTACCTGTTCATTGAGCAGCTAGAAGGGCTAGTTTTAACCCCAATGGTGATGGAAAATGAAATCTCTTTACCCCCGGCGGTTACTTTAACCTCAATGCTGATTTTTTCTCAGTTTTTTGGTTTGCTTGGTTTATTCCTCGCCCTCCCCATTGTGGCGGTGTTACAAGTTTGGTTAAAGGAAGTATTAGTTAAAGATGTCATGAACAAGTGGACCCGCCACGAAGTCTATTCTGCTCCAGTAAAAGACACCTTACCCGGTGAACCCTTAACGGATTCTGAACCCTAAGTACAGATTAAAACCCGCACCCTTGAGGGCGCGGGTTTGGGTGACGAAAAGTTCTGGATTACAAATCAACGCTGGTCAAGAATCAGGGTTTGATTGAGGCGGCCCGTCCCCTGAGTTTCATGGCTGACCGTATTACGATCGCCGGTTAACTCCACATAAATACTGGAATTCGCTGGCGTATAAGTTCCGGTGATTTCAATCTCATTTTTGCCCGGATTGAGATAGGACGAGAGGTCGATCGCCGTATAGTTGCCGCGAATGGTTTCCACCACTGTCCCATCAATCACAATCTCGGCGTTAATGTAAGTGCCGCGATCGCCCCAAACTTCCAGGGCTAATAACTGGTCCGAATCCACTGTAATCTCTGTTTCTTGGGTTTGAGACAGGTTACTCCCCCGTGACTGTCGGGAATATACCGACTGAGACACCAGATTCGGGCGATCGAGGGGGAAACCCATCCACCTCGGTCGCGATCGGTCTAAGTGAGTCAGTTGCCCGAGGCGACTACGACTGCGAACGGATTCAATCCTCAATCCGCCCTCGGATTCGACGCGAATTCCCTGTTCATCCACCTGAATTGACATCTGGGACTGGGCCTGAGTCGCACCGAGCATCAATGCGGCTAAGGATGTGAACAGGGCAACCCATCTCACACTGGGGGGCGGATTGATTAAATACCCCATGAACTTGATAGCTCTATACATTTTTTTAGTCCTAAATACAAAGAAACAACAGCCAATCTAACTCATTCATTTAATCCCATTCAATTACTCAATTAACCGCAGTTGTTCTCGATAGCGAATGGCCGGATTATTAATAGAGTTCAGGCGATCGGCAGGATTATCTACGTTGATTTGAGGATTAACTTGAATCTGCACCGGGTAGCTGGTTGACCTGAGCAGTCGCTCTGTCCCCCGAACGGACTGACGAACGGAACGGTTTTGAACGGCCCGATTGGGTCCGACATGAATTTGAGTTCCCGTAGTCACGGTGGCATTGCGACCACAAGTGCCGGGGTTTCCCATGTCTACGGTATTGGTTTGCTGGGCCGGACCTCCGCCACTGATGGAAATTTGCACGCCGGTATCAATTTGCACACATTGGGCGGCAGCTAAATCCGTAGCAACCGGGGCAATACTGAATAAAGCTGCAATAGATAAACTGCTTAGAAATGAAGATTTTTTCATGAATTTTACCGATGAAGATGACTAAAATGAGAAGAAATAAGAAGTATTTTCTTCCCGATTGAATTACAGGAAATAAAGGGGATGCACCGAGATTGACCTTGATATTGCGTTCACGGACTTATCAAAATTAGGCCATTAGTGGCGGATAAAATTTTGAGAATTTCGTGAAGAAGCGTTAGGAAGATTAGCCGGAGTGCGGATGATACTGGGGCTAACCGATTGGTATAGGCGGTTCGAGGAGGGCACAGAAGAATTGGGAGAGGTCTGACCCCGGGGCTCACCATAATACAGATTGATGTTTTGGTTAACGGTGTTACCGTTGCCATTAATCGCTGTTTGTTGATTGATGGCGGGAATTGGGGGGCGATTGTGACCCGGGGAGACTTGTGCCGCTAGGGGAGTGGCGATCGCCACGGTGGAAAGGGTCGCTATCAGATAGACTCGGTTGAATGGTGTGAGCATAATGGGCACCGTGAGTAAAGGGGATGACGTCGGGTGAGATCTATCCCGACGTCAGGATCGGGAGTCGTCCACAGGCGATCGCCTTAATGTTTCTTTTGATAGTGAGGACGAGGGCGAGGTGCGAACCGTGTGCTATCCGCTTCCACAGTGGTTTGCCGATTGCTTTGACGGATTTGATTGTGATGTCCGTAAACATCGGCATTCTGCAATTGGTCCTGAACAACCCCTTGGTTTCCGAATCCACCACCCCGGCGATCGATATTGGTTTGGGTGGAATTTTGGTCAACAAAGTTGCCATTGCCGGTCACCACCGCACGCTGTTCACTGGTTTGAACCACCGCACTATCTCCCGTGACGCGGTATCCCCCAGCTTGAGCAGGAAGGGATGCAATGCCTAAAGTGGCGAAGGTCAGTAAACCCAATAGGCCGCTGAGTTTCGGCATTTTGACAACTTGAGCAACGGGTTTAGAAGCTTTAAGAGAGATCATGATTGTTTTGTCTGGTTTGAAGTGAATAAGGGTTGAAGAGTGGAGCGCTGGCGCTACCCTCTTTAATCCTCTGAACATCCCCATTAAAGAGCCTCTGCTTTCTCCTGTCAAGGGGGTTTTAAGTTTTTTTTAAGAGCCTCTGCGGGGGATGTTAGGATAATTTTATGGATAATTTTATGGAGTTCATGCAAAGATAAGTTAGCTTAAAAAAACAGTTTTTAGGATACTTTGGGTTTTAGTTATATTGCATCCTCACCATAAAACTTTTTCGGTCGTTGCCTCTGAAACGGTGGGAAACGGTCCGGGAGAAAACAAGTAAACTTTTGTAAAAAAAAGAGGGGATTTCCCCTCAGAGTGTTATGGTAAATGCAGACAATAGACCTTAAATGACTTCCCGCCCGATGAGCGCGGGATATGTTGTTTGATCGCAGAGTAGGCGTTGCCCAGGTGCTTCCGGGGAGTTCAACGGTCAGCGGTTGCGATCGCCATCTGACCTCCTCCCCCCTTTAATCGTCCACTTTCTCAAAGTTCAGAGATGCCGAATTAATGCAGTAGCGCAACCCCGTCGGTTTCGGTCCATCAGGAAAAACGTGACCGAGATGGGCGTCACAATTGGCACAGAGAACTTCTGTCCGACGCATAAACAGGGCGCGGTCCTCTTCTTCGGCGACATGAGTCTCCTCAATCGGGGCCCAAAAGGAGGGCCACCCAGTACCGGAGTCAAACTTGGTCTGTGAGCTAAATAACTCCGTCCCGCAACAGACGCATTTATAAACTCCTTTCTCTTTATTATCGTGGTAGGCTCCCGTGAACGCTCTTTCGGTTCCCTTCTTTCGGGTCACCTTAAACTGTTCTGGGCTCAGTTGCTCTTTCCACTCGCTTTCTGATTTTTGAATTTTCTGAACCATTGTTCATTCCTCTGGTGGGGTATGTGAAAGTATTATTCTATCGCGATCCTTTCAGAGGGTTGGGGTTGAAGTCCCCACTCTGCGATAGAGGGAAATCCCACCTCGGTCCCCCCGTTCCAAATGCAAGTCCTGATCTAAGTAGGTGGTTTGTAGCCATCCCGAGGCCCACTTGCCCAGGGGCAGTTTGAGAGGTCCCAAGGGGCCGAGTTGCAACCCCAGGCGCTCAAACCGGAACTGAATGCGGTGCTGTTTGTACTCAAAAGGACCGCCCACAATCAGGGAACTCCCGGCAATGGTGATTTGATTTTCAAACCATAGGCGCTGGCAATCCAGGCGTTGGATGACGGAGGCGATCGCCTTGCGGTTCATGCCGTTCCCCGGTTTGTTCAATTTCTGAGCGTTGCGCGTTCCCGAACTCCAGAGTAACCGCCATTCTCCCTCTAGCAACTGGCGATCGCCTCGGATTTGCGCTTTTTCCAAAATGGCGACTGCCTCTTGCAGACTTGAAAAGTCCAGACTGCCTTCTTCTGAGTCCTTCAACAGTTGCGATCGCGCCGCTTGCACTGCCTCATCCCTAGTTTGGTTTGTCATACTCTCTTCTGTCCCCAATTTCTTCCCTAATTTATAGCCTGATTCAAGGTGATGAGGGAGATGATTGGGGAAGTTTGGAGTGCGAGCATCTTGCTCCCTATCCTCTGGCCCTCAATTCTCCCTAAGTTTCACTGAATTGCTGAATTTTTGACCTGTATATTATACGGAATCCGGTTGTCAAAGGTCTGCAAAAAACCCGCAGGCTCAAGCCTGGAGGCTCACAGGACAAAGCCCGCCTGCGCGGGCATCAAGAGTAAAAACGACTTTTGAACTCCGGATTTGGTCTTAATACCCTTCCTGTCTGACAAAGTAAAAAAAACCCCTGAATCAGGGGGAATGGGGATCAACGCCGAATGATACCAAATCCGGTTGTTAAACGTAGATTTTCTCTTCAGCCTGCGTAGGCAGGCTTTGTCCGTATAGCCTCCGGGCTTGAGCCTGTGGGTTTTTTGCAGACTTTGACTACCGGATTCCGTATGATCTCAGGGTAATAGGGGTGCTACCGTTGCCAGGTCAAGATTGAGTTAACGGGGTTTTGAGAGAGATTGGAACGGGACTGATGGGGAACGGTGGAGGGACTGGTTAAAAACAATTGTAAAGACGATACGATTGCCAGGGCTAAAAAAATTCGATTTAACATAGTCGTGAGCGTTGATGTTTGATAAATCAACTCTAGTCGGGTTTGTTTTCCCGTCCGGTTTGGAGGGTGTCGCTATTTGATCCGATCGCCAATTATTTCGTTAAACCCTGCTACAGACTCGCACTTGAGTCGGACCCGGGATGGACAATTGAAAATCTGGCAAGGTGACCGATTGTTCTTTCCCATAGTTTATGGGTATTCTGGTTAAGTTTTGCCCAAATTTTTGCCCAAATTTTCCCAAACTTGCCCAAATAAGATGAGAGCGATCGCCTGAAACCCAGCAATCGCCCTCTAGTTTGAGTCCGGGAAAAATGACCCCTCGAACCGATGCCAATCCCCGGACTCTATTAATTTTTGTACCCAAAAAATTCGCTTCGGGCGATCGCTACCCTAAAAATACTGCTTGTGCCACCTGGGCGAGGGAAAAATCTGGCCTTAAACATTAAAAATCGCGTCACTTTTTCAGACGTTTTCGCTGAAAGCAACAGGGGATAACGATTGGAGAATTCAGGGTTTACGCCCGGTTTCGGGGGATGAACTGAGCTACTCCAGATTTGGCGAAGGTCTCATTTTTTTAGGAAGAAGGTTCGGGTTTTTGAGGTCTAAGGCGATCGACTGACGGGGCCAAATGTTAGGGAATCGGAGGGGTTTCCTTTCAGCTAGGCCGCTCTTTGAGACGAATTTGAGTTGGATGTCTCAGACGGTTTAACGACAATCCATTGACCTGTCACGGGATCGCGATAGGTCTCAAATGGATTTTGGCGTAGTGGGGGGTTTGTTTGCTCCATCGTTTTACCCTTGCCTCGTGCAATCAATGCATTCACCTTTATCACTTATCCTAGATTGTTTTTCACTTGGAGGCGGCGATCGGTCTCAAGGGTCGATGCGATCGTCATCACATTCGGCTATTGAGGGACCTCTGACTCTGACTCTTGATTTCACCCCTATCTAGCCCCCACAAGGCGCTGTTCAAATCGGGTTCATTTTGATTTGTTCTCTCGTCAATTCTAATTGAGCCGAGTGAGAAACCGAGTGGGTTGGTGCGGATGTGCCAGTGCGGTTTACAACCTGACAAATCGGCCTCAAGTGAAGGAAAATTCCCCGTTGAGTTCCGAGTACGGAGGTTGATTTCCAACCCGGAACTTAACGGGGAATTTGAGTGAATAAAGATCCGATTGCGTTTAACCCCTGTTGCGATCAAGAGGTTAGGCAGACTGATGACATCTCCCCATCTGTAGTTGAGGGATGACTTAAGGGGATTGCAAAATATAAATCCTCCAAACGCGCAACTGAAAGTAAGGTATGTGTAGGGGCGCAATGCTTGCGCCCCTACATTGATCGCGCTACTCCGTTGATCTACGAACGAACGTTTTGGAGATTTTATTTTTTGGAG
>NZ_JAMXOT010000148.1 GCF_024220515.1 Oscillatoria sp. HE19RPO | reverse complement strand
CCGAGTTTTTGCTAATTGTCACAGATTCATGCAGAAACCCGGTTTCTTATTTTGGGTAGGGGACCAGAAACCGGGTTTCTTGCCGAGTTTTTGCTAATTGTCACAGATTCATGCAGAAACCCGGTTTCTTATTTTGGGTAAACGGACATCCTAGGCGATGGGGGGACGGTACTGAATCCAAGGGTGAGCGGCTTCCAGTTGTGCGGCTAAGGTAAAGAGGGGGGCTTCTCCTGCTGGACGGCCTACAAGCTGGACCCCTACGGGTAAACCGGCGGAAAATCCGGCGGGAATGACGATCGCCGGTTGACCTGTGGCATTAAATAAGGGACAGGGAGCCACCCATTCAAAACTCTTGTGCAAAATCTCTTCAGGACTGAGATTCGCCCATTCTCCGACTCGAATGGTCGGACTCATAAACACGGGCAATACTAGGGCGTCATATTGCTCCAAGGAGGCGACAATCCGCCGGGAAAACATCTGCATCTGGGCTACCGCTTGCAAGTATTGACCGCTGGTTACCTGCTGTCCGCGTTCTAAAAACCACTGGTTGATGGGTTGCAGAATCTCTTTAGGCATCCCGGAAAAGGAGACGCCACTGACCCAAATGGCGGTGAGGGGTTGGAGTAAATCGGTTAAGTCCAGGGAAATTTGTTCGATCGCGTGTCCCATCTCTTCCAAATGTTGCACCGTGTTTAGGACCGCCTGCTGACATTCCGGGGCCGCTTCTCCAATGGGGTCAAGTTTGGTGGCAAAGGCAATTCGCAAGGGTTTGACGGTTTTCGCGGTGGCATGAGCCAGAAAAGACGGGTTAGGGTCGGGAAGCCAGTAAGGGTCTCCGGGAACATAACCGGAAATCAGGTCCAGCATGGCAGCGGCATCGGCAACGGTGCGGGTGATTGCCCCATGAGTTAGTAATCCATTGACGCAATCCCCTAGGGGGGCTAGGGAAACGCGACCTCTGGCGGGTTTGATGCCGACTAATCCACAGCAAGCAGCGGGACCCCGGAGGGAACCCCCGCCATCGGATGCCTGGGCGATCGCGCATAATCCCGCACTGAGGGCAGCGGAGGCTCCTCCACTGGACCCCCCGGGGGTATAGTCTAAATTCCAAGGATTGCGCGCCGGTGGAAATCCTGCGGGTTCGGTGAAGGGGAGACTGCCTAATTGGGATGTAGCGGTTTTCCCTAACAGGACAAATCCCCCTTGTTTGATGCGGGTCACTACAGCGCGATCGTGACCGGGTAATTTATCTCGCAGGGCGGCAACGCCATAGCTACAGGGGATATCCGCCACGGCGGTGAGGTCCTTGATGGAAATAGGGATGCCAAAGAATGGAGGCAGGGTATCCGGATCCGTTGTGGCGAGTTGTTCCGTTTTGGCTTTGGCATCGGCTAAGGCTAATTCTGGGGTAACCGTGAAATAGCTGCCCAGCTTGGGATCTAAGGCTTCGATGCGGTCTAAATAAAGCTGGGTAAGTTCTAAAGGCGAGAGTTGTTTGGTGCGAATTAGCTGCGCTTGTTCTAATGCCGGTGTAAATGCTAAATCCTGTTTATTCATGGTTGCTTCTGGGGCGATCGCCTTCTTCTTCTCTATCTTGTCATTGAGCACTCCTTCGGCGTGGGGTCGTTGATGCAACCTACCCAATTTAGCTGTGATTGTTGCCAAGCCTGCTCATGGTTTACCTTACAATCTGGATTCCCCTGGGAGTGGATTGAAGTAGACAGTTTATCAATCGTCACTGTTGGCGATCGCCTCTTGAACCGAGGATGCCAACTTGGGTTTTCACCGGGGAGCTTCGGGGACTCCACTAGGTTGGGTTAATTCCTAAACATTTCCGGGAATTTAGAAGAAATCAGACCTGATTCTGATTTTGGGGAATTTTCCTTCAACAATGGCCAGAAAATGGCTCTATTTTCTATGGGGGAATCGTCAGGTTTCAAGATAGCATGGACAAAAAAATGATCGCCGATGATTGGCGATCGCTTTGGATTGTTTTAGAGGTCAATGAGTGTTGAATCTGGCTAGAATGCAGCGCTGGCACTCCCTAAAACGATGTAATACCAAGCTAAAGCCAGTAAGTAGGTGTCGCGGTCGGCACTGGGCGATCGATAGAGGACCACCCGGACAGCCACGCCCCAACTAGCAAGAGTTTGGGCGATCGCCCAGGGCAGTAAATGATTGTTAAAACCCGATGGCATCAACAGTCCCACATGAATGGCTAAAGGCAACAGCACAAAGCCGATCCCCAGGATAATTCGGCTGCCTACATCGCCAAAGGTTACAGCAAATGTGTTCACCCCCGTTGCCACATCTCCCTCCCGATCGCTCAGGTCTTGAATGCCGACAACGGCGCTACAAAGAATCGCCACCAATAAGATCCAAGTCCATTTAATCAGGTTAATCGGTTCAATGACCTGCCATGCTGCTGCCATTTGAGCGATCGCTCCTAGTCCCAAAAAGAAGTGTTTCGTGGGCCACTCTAACCCCAAACGCCCCAACGTGAGAGCAATGATACAGAGTTGCCAGAGTAGGGCCCATTCAAAAACCCCTAACTGCCATCCCACCAACGAAAAGCCGACCATGCTGGCAATCCAGCGCCGCTTGGCTCCCTGATAGGAAATCAGTCCCCGGCATAGGGGCCGATCGCGTTGGTTAATGCGATCGCCCACCACCCCCATCATTTGGTTGGCTACACAAAATGTATAGGTATAAAGCAGGAAATACAGTGTTCCCCAGGCTAACACCGGCAGTAATTCTCCGGGTGGCGATTCTTGCGAATTCCAGGCAACACATAGAAAAATCAATCCCGGGACAATTCCGACCCATATCTCACTTTTGATGAATAACCAATTCACCAAGAGTTCGCGCCTCATCATCTGCGCCCATCGGATGCCCCAGTTCCAGTTTCCTAGCAGTTTAGCTTGCACAATCGCTTTTTCTCCCTTACACCCTATTATTGAATTGAGCGAGATGCTATACTCTAAGATGCTGACGCTCGGTTTGAACGAACTCAGCGATCGCCTTTCATTTAACGGATTATATCACCTTCCCCTGGGTTTGGTTTCCCGGGGAAGCTTAAAAAATTTTTAAGACAGAAGTCATGATACTTTACCATACTCGATAAAATTTTTCAACGCCGTATCTGGATTTACAATCTCGTTAATCTTGAGAAGGATTTGAAAAGAGTTTAAGATTAACCGCGAATGTTGTCACCGCAGTCCAGAGATAGAGGAATTTGTCCCGGGGATTTAATCCGGTAGCGATACTTTAGGGTCGCATCAGAAACCCACCCAAAAGGCGATCGGGCCAGAGAACAAGCGATCCCCCATTCTTGACAGGGTAGGTCAATCTAGGAGTGGGGTACAGAAACGGTCAGACCAGCCGAGTTTTTTGATAAAATTTGTGCTGGCTCTAGGCTCAATTTAAGCCAAAAACCCGGTGTTTGGTCCCGCATTTGTGGTGAATGAGCAGGAGGATGTCAAAAAAGCCCCTTTCTCAGGGCCACCCCGGAGGGTAAGGGGCGATCGCCTCCAAAAAAATAGCCTCCATCCAACTGGAGGAGGCAAGTCTGACCGAAGAACTATATCTTGGTGCGATCGGTTAAAATCTCATAACCTTGGTCAGTCACCAACACCGTATGCTCGAACTGAGCAGACAAAGAATTATCCACCGTCACCGCTGTCCATTTATCCGATAAAATCTTCGTGTGACGCGAGCCCTGATTGACAATTGGCTCGATCGCCAAAGTCATCCCTGCACGCAGTTTGACATTCGGCATCTCCCGAGTTCGGAAATTAAACACCGAGGGTTCTTCATGAAGATTTCGACCCACACCATGACCCGTGAAATCTTCCACCACACTAAACCCATTTGCCTTGACGCAATCCTCGATCGCACCGGCAATATCCAGCAGATAATTCCCCGCCTTCACTTGTTCAATGCCCTTATAAAGCGACTCTTCTGCCGCCCGAATCAAGTGGGCCGCCTCTGGAGAGGTTTCCCCACCCACGGCGATCGTAATGCAAGAATCCCCATGAAATCCTTCAAAATAAGCGCCGGTATCCACCTTGAGGACATCCCCAAGACAGAGGACCTTCTTTTTATTGGGAATTCCATGCACCACTTCTTGATTAACACTGGCGCAAATCGAAGCAGGAAAACCATGATATCCCTTAAAACTCGGAGTGGCCCCCATTTCCCGGATGCGTTTTTCCGCATAAGCATCCAAATCAGCAGTGGTCATTCCCGGTTGGACTGTTTCAGAAATTTCTTTGAGGACCGTAGCGACAATTTTTGATGCCTGACGCATGATATCGATTTCACGCTTCGACTTGAGTTCAATCCCCCGGCGTTGCTGTTTTTTGGGACGCGATTGACCGACAGGCTGAGGCAGTAGATTAGAAAGAATGTTCATCTATGAGATAACTAACTAGGATATGGACATCAATAAATAAGAGGAAGCGTTGCGCCAGTCGGCGATCGCCCTTGTGCATCTAGGACTCTTTATCTAAGTTAACAGATTATTCACCAATTCCCCAGAAGGTTCTAGGGTAAAGGGTCACTGCAGACCCTTTACCTAGTCTAGTTATTTATACTGATTGCGCTCCAGCCGAGATAGTAATTGTCCCCGTCATACCCGCTTCTGTATGACCCGGAATGGTGCAGCGCAACTGATATGTCCCCGGTTTGAGGGGGGTTAAGATCCATTCCGCCTCAGCGGTAGGTTTCAGTTCAAGTTCATGAATCGCCCCTTTAATTTCCACATTTCCCGCTTCGACTTTGCTCGTCCAACTGGCATCGGCAAAATCTTTAGCGGTGAAATAATGTTTTTGGGGACTGGGATTGTCCAGGACTAATTTATATTGCTTTCCGGCCACAAAGTCGAGGCGACTGGGAAAAAACTTCAGTTCATTTGCCTGATTGCCTAAACTGACTTTAATCTCAGTCACCGATTGAGCCGCCAGAGTAGCGGGAGGAAGGGTCTCCGCCAGAACGGGGGACCCCAACCCACCCAATCCGAGGGCCAGAGTTAGCACTAAGGAGAGCAGGGTTGGCAATAACAGACGAGGGAATAGTTTTAAAGGCGATCGCAGGATGGGGAGGACTGTCATAGTTTTGAGGAAAATTGCGAACGTTTCCTTCCCGAATGTATCATCCCAGGGGGAGATGGGGGAGATGTTTGTAGTAACGACTTCAGTCGTTGCTCTCGTGTTATGGCGGATGCCATAACACGTGCAATCCGAGGGTCTACAGCCTGTCCGCTTGGGGTCTGGAGCGATCGCCTCAGATGGGCGTTACTTGGCTAATGCCAAGTAACGCGGTAACGACTGAAGTCGTTACTACAAACAGGGGAGAATAACGACTGAAGTCGGGACGTTGAACATCTTCCCCAATGTCCCGTTTTTAGGAGTTTAAAACGCGAATAAATTCCAACGGGAGTCCATCGGTATCGGCAATGAAGGCGACTTCGTAAAGCCGATCGCCGATTTGTTGCTGAGTGGGTTCTAGCAATACCTTTAAGGGGGACAAATCTGGATTGGTTTCCGTTGCTTCCAAAACCTGCTGTTGTAACTGTTCTAACCAACTGGGTAGATCTGGGGTGGAGTCGGTCAGGTCAAAGGAGAGATGATAATAGCCAGTGTAATGCTCATCCCCAAAGGCATCGGC
Organism: Oscillatoria sp. HE19RPO; assembly: GCF_024220515.1. Lineage (GTDB taxonomy): Bacteria > Cyanobacteriota > Cyanobacteriia > Cyanobacteriales > Laspinemataceae > Laspinema. The sequence goes on along the minus strand of NZ_JAMXOT010000148.1, from coordinate 17,243 downwards.
AGCGGGGCGGGGTTCGGGAATTTGAATCAGTTCAATGCGTCCATTTAAGCCGGACATCCAACAGGCGAGGGTAATGCCTGCGGTAAATCGTTCGCAAACTGTAAATCCGAGGAGGGAATAAAAGGCGATCGCCCGATGAATGTTCGCAGTCCGGATCGAAACGTGGTGCATCTTCCCTGCCTTAGATGGAGTTACTCAAACAATCGGAAATAAGGATAGCGGATGGGAACCCCTGGTTCCTTTTCTAGCTCAAAATTAATCACTTCCCAACAGGGTTCCACCGCTGCTTCAGGGCTGAATTCCACAGGTAACCCATAGAGTCGCAGTTTTGCCGAATCGGGCTGACCCCGCCAAGGAGAACTCCGTTCCAGGTAGGAGCCAATTAGGTTCTGATAGCGTTGGGCAATAATGACTTGCGTGGCCCGATACCCTTGAGTGTAGAGGCGATCGAGGGCTTCATGGATTTCAAAGCGAATCCCATCGGGATGGGTATGTTGCCGATACCACTCATTATTCCACTGCCGCCAATGCCGTCCAGACTGGAGGTGAATCAGTTCCCCGGTGCTTGGGTTGGCTTCAAATGCACCATGACGCTGACACAAATAAGTATCCGTCAGAGTCAGTGCCGGGATTGTCTGACGACAATGGGGACACTGAATCTCTGGGCCGAAGATAGGATACTGCGAAGCTAAATTGATCATGCTATTGGGGGCCAACTTGCTTGGGTTAGGTGCGCCAGGGATTTTGGCTTTATTATAGCTAGGGAGACCTGGGTATTGCTTACAATTTATGGCGATTCCTTAAATAAGGCAAGCTCAATTGTGACAAATCTCAATCAACCTCTCAGGGTTTCCTCGAATTATTGGCCGGTGCCGGATCTGTCTGCTGCGGCTTTTGTGGCTCCGAATGCGACGGTGATGGGCTGGGTGGAGGTGGGTCCCGGGGCGAGTATCTGGTACGGTGCGGTGGTGCGCGGTGATGTGGAAAAAATTATCATTGGCGCGAGTAGCAATATTCAAGATGGGGCGGTTTTACATGGAGACCCCGGAAAATTGACGGTTTTAGAAGAGTTCGTAACGGTGGGTCATCGGGCGGTGGTGCATGGGGCCTATATTGAACGGGGCTGTTTGGTCGGGATTGGCGCGGTGGTGATGGATGGAGTGCGAGTAGGGACCGGGAGTACGATCGGGGCTGGGGCTGTCGTTACGAAGGATGTTCCCCCTTATACCCTGGTGGTGGGCATTCCAGCTAAACCCCTGCGTACTGTGTCGGAAGCGGAAGCGGATGAATTGATTGAACACGCAAGGCGCTATGAGAAGTTGGCGTTGGTTCATGGGGGTAAGGGGACGGATCTGGGCTTTAGGGTGGCGGATTCCTAGGTTTTTGAGAATTCCCCCTAAATAATGTAGAGGCGATTCGCGAATCGCCTCTACTCGGGATGGGCGGGGTCCATGCCTGAGTTTTGAGGGGTCTGAGGGTTTCCTGGGGCAATTTGAGCAGAATCGGTCAAAAGGGCTGTTCAAGTGAGCCAATTGATTGCAAAATGTCAGTAGAACTCAGAAAATAAGTTAAGAATTTAAAGAAAAGGGGAATTCACTATGGATTTTGACTGGCGCGTACTTATTGTTTTGTTACCCATCATTGGCGCTGGAAGTTGGGCGCTGTTCAATGTTGGTAAAGTGGCGATCGCCCAGATCCAAAACTTTTTGAACAAACAAACCTAATCAGTTTCAGCCTGGGACCAGGGGCGGATACTTCCCTCTTTCAGAGTGGTTTTTCCCTTGAGCTTGTGGGAGCCCTTCTGGAACTTGAAGCGGGATTCATGGGTCATTTTGACCCAGCAGCTTGGACTGCCAATCACGCAAACGCAAACACAAAACTAATCTAAAAGCACCTGAACCCAAGCCATTGAGCTAAGGTTTGGGGGCTTTTTTCTTGTGGCGATCGCCTTAAACATCAGTTTGGGGGGCGGGGGGTAGCTGGATCGTAAATGAAAATGTACTTCCTTGACCCAGGGTGCTTTCGGCCCAGATCCTGCCTCCATGCTGTTGGACAATTTTTTCACAAATGGCTAAACCTAAGCCGGTCCCTCCATGAGCGCGAGAATCTGAACTATCTACCTGTTGAAAGCGCTCGAAAATCTTTTCTAACCGTTCTGGGGGAATGCCACGTCCGCAATCTTTGACCTGGAACAGGATATGGGTGGATTGTACCGATGCTCTGAGCCAGACGGTGGAGCCTGGAGTGGAAAATTTGATGGCATTGCTCAGGAGATTGGTAAATACCTGGATCAGGCGATCGGCATCGGCCCATAAGATGACCTCCCCTGGCTCAACTACAATCGCAACCGATGCCTCTTCAGCGAGGGCTTGTATGGAATCTACCCCGCGTTGCATCAGTTCTCCGACATGACAAGGCTGTTTGACGATCGCCACTTTTCCCGAGGCCATGCGTTCCATATCCAGAATATCGTTGAGCAGACGCAAGAGGCGATCGGAGTTTTCTAAGGCAATGGTGAGCATTCGTTGGGATTTGTCCGGTTTATTCGCCAGGACTCCACTGGCTAAGAGTCCCAGGGAACCGCGTATTGAGGTGAGTGGGGTGCGAAGTTCATGGCTGACGATGGAGATAAACTCATCTTTCATCCGTTCGATTTCGATGCGCTCAGTGATGTCTTTGAAGGTTAAGACAACCCCGACAATTTCCCCTTTTTGCCGCAGGGGGGCGCTGATATATTCCACGGGAAAACAGGTGCCGTCTTTCCGCCAAAAGACGCCATCGGTAATAAATTTGACGCTGCCTTGTTTGAGTGTTTCATCAATGGGGAATTCCCCGGAAGGATGGGAGGGGTGAGGAGGATGGGTGATTCTGAGCAGGATTTGGACTGGATGACCGATCGCCTCTGCGGGTCCATAACCCAACATTCTCTCAGCAGCGGGATTCAGAAATGTGAGTTTCATCTGATCGTCCAATCCACAAATTCCTTCTCCTGCGGAGTTTAAGATTAATTCGTTCTGATGGCGCAACCAGGCTAGGGCTTGATCCGGGGGTGGATAATCCGCTGGTTGGGTGCCAATGGTGGAGGCATACAAATCGGCTCGCAGTGCCATGTGATCGAGGCGATCGCGAATGGCTTGGAGTTCGGTCCGATTGCTCACGGGCGATCGCGGTGCAGGGATGTCCTGGTTCGGCCAGTTCGGGAGGTCGTTACAAGGACAGGACATGGGGGGCATTCCTCTCGTTCTTAGGGGTTGGGGCATGGAACATCGAGAGCAATCCACAATTTCCCATTCGGAGGTCATGAGCGAGGCGACGGTTTCGTCGGTTCCCGATAAATAACAATGCCCGGACTCGGGCGCTTGCACCTCGAACCATAATTCTTCAAACTCCTGACTGTAGGACTCGCCTGCAATGGTTTCTTTCGGCTTGCGGTGTAGCCCTCCGTTTCTCATCAAGACGCTTTTGCCTAATTGCAGCCAATGAGCAAGATACGCTTTTACTTTAGATGGGGACGCCATAATTCCCTATAACCTTGTATTGTGGAGCTAGACCCTCTTCAGGGCTGCTTTTTTAATCAAATCTTAAGATTGGCAGTCTTCCGCCTATCCCCAGTTTAAGAAATTTTAAGGAATCCATGAGCGATTCATTGAGGGGCCTTGATTGGCCTAGGACTGACGCCATCTCTAACATGGAACCCTAAATATCTAACCCTAACTGTAGAGGCGATTCGCGAATCGCCCCTACATTTAGGGTGGCATTCTCCAAATCTGCGTAAGTCCTGCTGGGGACAACAAAACTGGGCAATTCAAGGTTCAAATCTGCGGTAAATCCCTGGAGTTGATGTCCTGTCCCTGGGCAAACTTTCCCGGTTCCCACTCACTCCTGATGGTGAGCGCGAACTTTGTCACGGAGGCGTTGAGCGATCGCCTGAATGTAACTCATCCCTTCATCATCGGGTTCCATGTTACACCGTCGCCAGCGATTTCTAGCTATCAATAAGGCGGTGCGAAGTTCTTGGAAGGACTGGGGCAGAATTTGCTTTCTTTGGTAATCTTTTGCACAGCGATCGCCTATTGCTACGCACTCCTCTACAGACTCCCAAGATTCATAGCCATTGAAGGTTAAAGCAAAATGATTAAATAACTCCCATCGGGCATGACTGGACGGAATATCGGATTCAGTCAGTTGGTTATGGTCAATAGGTTTTAACAGGATATTAACGAGTGGCAACCATGTTTTTTCAATCCATTTTAAATCCGGGGAAGCCGTCACCCGTTCAAAAATCCACTGGGTCTCTATTAATTCCATTTCCATGCCAATTTCCGCTTCTTTATTCGAGGCATGAAAAATCAATGGGCATCGGGGGGGTTGCGTTGCCAAATAATCGACTACTTCTCGGCCATTCCCCGGGTCAAAAACTTTGTCTTGACGGGTCCAACTTGGACCTAAATTATAATCCAAGCTGATTAATAAGCATTTTTGCAAATGGACTTTTAACCAGGATAAAAGCTCAGGCGCATTATCAAAGAACAACACATATTCTTCTGGAAATATCTGTTCCAGGTGTTGGCGCATCAGGTCAATCCGCTTTTTACTATGCTCTAAAATCACAATACTTTTGGCTCGACTCATCCGGTTAAATTGGGGAGTATTGCGCGACACCCAGGCCATTAATTCTAAAGAATTTTTGAAAAACCCGCAGGACCAACCGGGGAAGACTTCACCGAGGCGATCGCTGATTAATTGTTCCGATTCTGGGGTATCATCTAAAACAATAATCATCCGCGATGAGGGCTTGGTATGAGGGTCGGCTTGATGACACTTATTTTTGAGGCGCTCATCGATAGAATTTTGGCTATTTTTACCCCTACATTGGATTAACCGTTTCAGGGTATCGGCCCAATCTGAATCAATCCAATCCCAAGAATCAATCGCATCCAGGGATGGGCAAGGGATGACCCGTTCATAGTGCCAATTTGCCCCCTTCAGCGCCATTTCCATGCCAATTTCGGCATCACCATTGGAGGTATGAAGAATCACTGGACATTGCGGCAATTGTGTGATTAAATAATCTACCACATCCCGACCAATTCCCGGGTCAAAGAGTTGGCCGCTGCGTTCCCAACTTGGACCCAAATCATGGTCGAGACTGAGCAAAAGGCACTCATGTAAGTGGCCTTTTAACCAGGCAATCGTATCCGGGGCATTATTAAAAAAAATCGCCGAACAGTCCGGAAATGACTCCTTAAGACGCTTTTCCATTGCCTGAATGCGCCCAGGGTCATCTTCTAAAATTGCAATGATTTCATGCATCCCTACCCTCCCCTCAATTGATTTTCCATTATAGGGAGTATTCCCCCGTAGGGGGTCGAACCTATCAGGAGCATCACCCTCGATTGATGAGGGCCTCCCCACTCAGACGACAGATGCGCCAGTCGGGGAGAATTTCGGCCCCCAGACGACGATAGAAAGCGATCGCCGGTTCATTCCAATCCAATACCGACCATTCCATCCGTCCACAACCCTGTTCAACCGCCAATTTTGCCAGTTCCTCAATTAGGGATTTGCCAATCCCTCTGCCCCGATAGTCGGGCAGTACAAACAGCTCCTCTAAATATAGCCCGGGCTTGGTTAAAAAAGTAGAATAATTATAGAAAAATAGGGCAAATCCTACAACAGTCCCCGAATATTCCGCAATCAATGCGGAGGCGTAGGGGCGATCGCCAAACAAATGCTCATGCAGTGCCTGGGGATTGCCGGTAACCGCATCGGATAGCTTCTCATAGGCAGCGAGGGCGCAAATTAACTCAAAGATTACCGCCACATCATCCACAGTGGCAGCACGAATTCGGATTTCAGGGCAAATTTCGGACATAATCCCGGCAGAGTATTGTGGCATTATTATACTAAATCCGGTTGATAAAAGCATTAAAAATTGTAGTAGGGTGGGCAATGCCCACCGAATCGAGGTGGGCAATGCCCACCCTACAATTGCTCAACTTGTTTTTCGAGACCTATTCCAACCGCATTCCGTATTATATCCCCCAGGGAAACAGCCTCCGGGCTTACTCTTTAAAATTCAACCCTCAATGTAGAGGCGATTCGCGAATCGCCTCTACATTGAGGTAGGGTGAATTCTCAAAATCTGGGTAAGTTATGGGGTGCAAAATCCGGCCCTTGACAGTCATCCAAGCGGGATGCCAAATTTCCCGCCCATCCCACCCCTAAGCCCTCCTCGGTGTAAAATGGCTTTGCGGGTAAATGTCCGGCAGGTGCGCTTAAATCAAAGATTAACTCACCATAATTGCGCCATTCTATCCCCCCTGAGACTGCCCATCCCACAGTTTGGGCAAATTGGGCATAATCCTGCTGTTGTTGCTGCCAAATTTGGGACTGAATCGTGAATCCAAAGTGACCCTCGCTAGAGTCCATCCACAGGCGATCGATGAGGCACAAATCGGCACAGGGAATGTTCAAACTATCGTCTTGGGTGAGATAATCCAGACGGTTTAGCCATTGAGCATCTGCTTTGGAAATGGACTCCCCACCTCGTAAGGTTTGGGCAATTTCTAACAGAATGCGCCCGGTTTCGCGATCGCCACGTTCCCATTCTCCCGCGTTTAAAAATTCCCGCAGTTGCGTATAATTGACCGTCCCAATAATCAGAGAATCTGCCATTGTTATCCGGCAATGAGGAGATGCAATGGACAGCAGCGGATTTGCGGAGAGAAACGGCAGGGGACGGGTTGATTCATGATGGAAACTACAACTTGGCAATAGACCTGGGAGTATTTATTATCCTACAATTTAACGAAACGGCTGGGTTTCTGGAGCAAGACCCGCTACAATTGGGTAGCATAACTGGTGTGAGTCAATGATGCAATACGATATCCCCTGGGAAGATTTATCGCCGATCGCCCGCCTGGTTGCGGAACCGGGGGGCGGTTATGATGCGATCGGGGAGACACCAGGAACCAACCCGGAATCACAAGGGCCTTGGATCGAGGTGTTGGTGGACTCTCCTGCTTCGGAGACGCCTCTGGATGAAGAACCCCTAAAATTATTTACCTATCGAGTGCCACCGGAGTTAACGGTACAACCGGGGGATATTCTCAGTGTGCCCTTTGGATCGCAACAGTTAGGGGCGATCGCCATCCGGTTTACGGATCAATTACCCGCAGATTTGCCTCTCCATAAGGTTAAAGAAATTGAAGATGTGGTGGTTTCTGGGTTTTTTGCCCGAAACTATTGGCAACTGCTGGAACGGGTAGCAGATTACTATTATACTCCCTTAGTGCGAGTGATTCGCGCTGCGATGCCTCCAGGATTATTTGCCCGATCGCAACACCGAATCCGCCTCACCGCGCAAGTTCCACCCGGTGGAAAAGAGTTTCTAAAAACCATTTCCGCCCAAAAAATCCTGGACCTGTTGCAATCTTCAGGAGATGGAAATTATACCTTACAATATATTCGCAATAAAGTTAAACCGGGAGCAAATTCGGGGTTAAAGGAGTTAAAAAAACGCGGTTGGGTGGAAAGTTACTATGAGGCAGGCAGTCGTCCTGCGCCGAAATTGCAACAAGCGGTTACCCTGATTACCAGTTCTTTTCCCCCAGATTTGAGCAAGCGCCAGGGAGAAGTGCTGCAAGTGCTTAGGCGTCGGGGTGGGGAACTGTGGATGGCAGAGTTGCTGAAAATCTGTCAGACAAGTTCGGGAGTTGTGAAAAAACTGGTGGAAAAAGGGTGCGTGGAAATCTACGATCGCGAAGCATTGCGATCGCCAACGCAACCCAACCAAACTCCTGATGTGCCTAAAGTTTTGAATTCTTATCAGCAACAGGCATTAGATGGGATTAATCAGATAGACGGATATGCCCGAGTGTTGCTGCATGGGGTGACAGGTTCGGGAAAAACGGAGGTGTATTTACAGGCGATCGCCCCAATATTAGCACAAGGAAAATCGGCGATTGTGCTAGTCCCGGAAATTGGATTGACGCCGCAACTGTGCGATCGCTTTCAAGCGAGATTTGGGGATAAAGTGGTGGTTTATCACAGTGCGCTATCCCAGGGTGAACGGTACGACACTTGGCGACAAATGCTCACGGACACCCCTCAAATTGCGATCGGAACGCGATCGGCCATTTTCGCACCTTTGCCGAACCTGGGCCTGATTATCCTCGATGAAGAATACGACGACAGTTACAAACAAGACCAACCTGCGCCCACCTATCATGCCCGAACTGTCGCCCAATGGCGGGCGGAATTCTCCAATTGTCCCCTGATTCTCGGTTCTGCCACCCCTTCTTTGGAAACTTGGGTAGAGATTGCGCTTAATCCTAGGGAGGGCGATCGTACCCATTATCTACGCTTACCCGAACGCATCGAATCTCGACCCATGCCTCCGGTGGAAGTCGTGGATATGCGCCAGGAATTACGCAAAGGCAACCGTTCCCTATTTAGCGAATCCCTGCAACAAGAATTAAGTACCCTCCGAGAAACCCGACGACAGGGGATATTATTTATCCATCGCCGGGGACATAGTACCTTTGTTTCTTGTCGCAGTTGCGGGTATGTCATGGAATGTCCCCATTGCGATGTTTCCCTGTCCTATCATCAATTTCAAGAAGGCGGGACCGAATTTTTGCGCTGTCATTATTGCAGTTATACCACTCATCCCCCGGAACGCTGTCCGGAATGTGATTCTCCCTATTTTCGGCGCTTCGGTAGTGGCACTCAGCGAGTCATGCAGGAGTTGGCGAGGCAGTTTCCCGATTTGCGCGTGATTCGATTTGATAGTGATACGACTCGCACGAAAGACGCACATCGGATATTATTGTCGCAGTTTGCAACGGGGGAAGCGGATATTTTGTTGGGAACCCAAATGCTGACGAAAGGGTTGGATTTACCTCAAGTCACGTTAGTTGGGGTGGTGGCAGCGGATGGGTTATTAAATTTAGCCGATTTTAGAGCATCAGAACGTGCATTTCAAATGTTAACCCAGGTGGCGGGTCGTGCGGGTCGAGGGGATGAACCGGGACGAGTGATTTTACAAACCTATTCCCCGGAAAATCCGGTGATTCAGGCGGTGCGAAATCAGGAATATAATAGTTTTATCCAACAGGAGTTGGAACAGCGAGAGGCGTTGAGTTATCCGCCTTATGGACGGTTAATTTTGTTAAGAATTTCGGGGAGGGATGATTGGACGGTGGAGGATACTGCGGTAGATTTAGCGCAGGTTTTGGGGGGACCGGATGCCTATCTGACCCGAGGATATGATTTGTTGGGACCGGCACCGGCACCGATTTTAAGGGTTGCCGATCGCTATCGGTGGCAAATCCTACTGAAGTTTCCGCCTAATATTCGGGTAGAGTTGCCGATGTTGGAGGAGTTGCGATCGCGCTGTCCCCGAGACATTAGTTTGGCGATCGATGTCGATCCCTTAAATCTAAATTAACGACTTCAGTCGTTATCTTGGTTTGTAGTAACGACTTCAGTCGTTCTCCACGTTCGTAGTAACGACTTCAGTCGTTATCTTGGTTTGTAGTAACGACTTCAGTCGTTCTCCACGTTCGTAGTAACGACTTCAGTCGTTCTCCGGTGTTCGTAGTAACGACTTCAGTCGTTTCTTCTATCCAAAAGATAACGCTTTTATATCAAGTCCGGTTAATCCGTCCTGAAAAGCATTCTCTCCTCGAATCGGAAACGACTGAAGTCGTTACTACGAACATTGGAAACGACTGAAGTCGTTACTACGAACATTGGAAACGACTGAAGTCGTTACTACGAACAGGAAGATAACGACTGAAGTCGTTACTACGAACAGGAAGATAACGACTGAAGTCGTTACTACGAACAGGAAGATAACGACTGAAGTCGTTACTACGAACAGGAAGATAACGACTGAAGTCGTTACTACGAACATTGGAAACGACTGAAGTCGTTACTACGAACATTGGAAACGACTGAAGTCGTTACTACGAACATTGTTAGCGAGTGGGAACTGCGGGTCGGCGATTACGACGCCAGAGATTTGCTAGACCCGCTAAACCGATGAGTCCCGGTAATCCTAACAGTCCCCAATTCGCGGTGCGATCGCGGGTTCGGACCGTTTGAGTCGCTGAACGGGTTGTTCCTGGAGTGGTGGTTGTTTCGGTATTGGTACGCTCGATAATGGTGGTACTACCGGGTGTCGTCGTTGTATTCGGTGTCGTTCTACGCGGTGTTGTTGTACGCGGTGTCGTCGTCGCCGGAGGTACAATCATTGTATCTCCGGGAGTTGTGCCGGGAGTTGTGCCGGGAGTTGTTGTGGTACCTGGATCGGTCAGATTTGGACTGGTAGTAGTATCCGGAGTCGTACCTGGAGACATCATTCCTGGACTGGTAGTATCCGGAGTCGTACTTGGAGACATCATCCCTGGAGTCGTACCTGGAGTCATCATCCTTGGACTGGTAGTATCCGGAGTTGTACCGGGAGTTGTCTCGGGAGTTGTCTCGGGAGACATCATCCCTGGACTGGTTGTACCCGGAGTGGTTGTCCCTGGAGACAGATTCGGAGTTGTACCCGGAGTGGTTGTCCCCGGGGTTGTCCCTGGGGTTAAAGTGCCATCGGGTTGAGTTGGATCTAACTCCAAAGTGCCAGGAGTTGGGGTGGCATCCGGTTCTGTGGTATAAGGGTCGGTAGTATAAGGGTCTGCGGCATCCGGTTCTGTGGTATAAGGGTCGGTGGTATAAGGGTCGGTTGTCCCTTCGGGAACTGTTGTTTCGGGGGTGGTTACTCCATCGGGGTCGGTGGTGTAAGGGTCAGGATTGGTATAATAAGGGTCGGTGTTCTCCACATCGGGGGTTCCGTCGGGATCAGTCCCGGCAGGTGCGGTGGGGGAAGTCGTTCCCATGCCATCGGGTGAGTTTTGAGCAAAACCGGGGAGATTGAATAAAGGGACAGTGACTACACTCAAGGTACAGGCACTTGCCAAAACTATTTTAGAGAGATTAACAGATTGCATGGTTATGTTTTGTTGAGATTGACTAATAACTTAGAGTTGCTTGTTAATGGGACTGAGAACCCGTTTTCATTCCGGGGGATGCACCACTGAAAATAAAAGTTGGAGACTCGGGAATTTAAGGAGTGAAAACTGGGTTAGTCCTGTTTTAGAGTAATAGATGAAAGGATGGGTTGCCAATCCTCTGTAGGCATAGTTTTATCCAGGGGATAACTGGGGATGGAGGAATCAGAAGAGTCCCCAGGTTGTTTTCAGAAATCCCCGGGAGAATTCAGGTGCTAGGATTGCGCCGATCGCCTAAATATTTCAGTCAGTTAGGATTGGTTTGGTGGCAAGGACAGTTGACCTCCTCCTCTGGATAGATTTACATTGAATTTTAGGGATAAAAAGTGCAGGGTGGGAAATTTAGGAGGAGTTTCAACGAGGCGATCGCCAGCGATTTAATCCTATCCAACTCACTCCGGCAAATAGCATTCCCAGAAAAATACTCCCAAAAAATACTAATCCATAATTTAATCCCATCTGAGTTGGGGTGAATTTACCGGGGGATTCCGGTGGCGATAGTTGGGAAATTGCCTGCGTCAGAGAAATAGTTGATGCCGTGGTTGTGCTGACTCCGATCGCCGCTGCGGCGATCGCATTTTCTAACCGGCGATCGCCTTCTTCCTTTTGAGCGCGGTTGAGCATTGTTTCTATATCTTGTAGAGATTGCTCTCGACCCTGCAATCCCATTTTTAATTCCCGCCATTGTTGTTCAAGTTCCGCTTGATATTGGGGAGCGATATAATCTTTAAATTCAACCCAAACTTTTAAGTCACTGGTGGCAATTTCATCTTTGAGTTGTTCTTGAATTCGCTGCAACCGTTTCTCATACTCTCTTAAATGGGTACTTAACCCATGTCGTTGGGTTTCTAATCCTGCTACTCCAGCGCGATGTTGCGCTAAAATTAGAAGATTTTGAGACCATTGGGATTGAAGATTAGACAAATTTTGAAGCATCCCCGGCGAGGATGGCATTAGTTCGGGGAGTTCCGGTAAAATTGCTCCAGTTCGGGAAATACCTTGTTTTTCTAAGGCGGTTTGGATGAGTTGGCTGTTTCGATAAGCTGACCCAATTTGATGGCGATGCAAAAACAACCATAACCACTCGGAATATAAGTCAGCAACTCGCTTCAAAGCAGATTTTGAAGGGCAAACACAAATCATAATTGCTTCAATTTTTGGGTCAGTATTCTTCCAGGTTTGAGGAGATTCCCGGACTTCAAACAATGAACAATTCAGCAATTTACTGGGATGAAAAGCCGGAACAGATTGGGATGGATAAAACCCTTGATAGGCGGCGTGAGCGGCTTGAAAATGAGCGGAATCTGAGCGACTGTTGACATAGCCTAAAATTAGCCAAGTTTTGCCCAAATTGGCAGAAACATCCAGAGTTTGGCGAAAGCGAGATAAGAGGGTGATATCGCAGGTTTCGTCCGAATGAGGCATCAATGCCACCATCAGACTCTGGGTATCTCCCATGCCATAGCGCAGGTAAAACCCTTGTCCATCGGGGTTGCGAAACAGATAATCGCGATCGCCGGGTTGATTGGCCTCGGGATGAATTTGCAGGCGATCGCGTAATGCATCCCACTGTTGCTCATTTCCCCCCTCAGCACCGGGAACCTGTCGGTCATAAGCAAATAGAAATAGCTGAGGGTAACTTAAATAAGTTTGCACGACAACCTGACCCAATTCTTTACATAAATATTAGAAATATTAGCATAAGTTTTACGAAAAATTACATCAATTTTTCGTAATCATAAGGCTTGTAAACCGATCAACATCCTGGCTATATTCATGGAGATTGGAACCTCAAAAAGGTGATTCAGCGTCGGCTTGGGGCAGAACTTGTCCAGGCAACTGCTGGCAATATTCTAGGTATTCCCACAGTTACAGGACTTACGCAGCTTTGGAGAATACAAGCTAAATGTAGAAGCGATTCGCAAAGGATGCCTCTACATTTAGCGCTTAATGTTAAAGATTGCCTAAGTCCTGAGTGCTTTGCGTACAGCATGAGTCGAGTCGCTCTAGACTGAGTTATACCAAATCCGGTTGTTAAAAGTCGATTTTCTCTTGTAGCCCGCGCAGGCGGGCTTTGTCCGTATAGCCCCAGGCTTAAGCCTGTGGGTTTTTATTTTGAGAACCGGATTCCGTATTATAACCCGGGGTTCTTGACAAAATTGCTGCTGATGAGTAAGTTTTTATCGGGTCAAAACCCTGATTTCTTCTGTATGGGATCTAAAACTATACCGGAGTCGTAGGCGGGTTGAGTGCCAAGTCTAGCTTTTGCTGTCTATGCTAAAATCATCAGTAAACACCCCAGAAAAATTTGGTCGTATATAATTGATCTGATCCCAAACTGGCGATTCACCTGATGCCCTGGGTTCCATCATTCACCATTGACTAGAAGAACTTGATGAAACGCCCTATCCGGATTGATACGCTTCAATGGTTTATTGGCATTTATCTTGCCATCCGGGGAACATTGATGCTGATGTTGCCACACAAGGTCGTCAGCGATATTTTTGCCCCTTTTCAACCTTATGTGACCGGGTTAGGCGCGGTGCAAGTGATGGTAGGCGCTGCATTGATTGTAGTGGCGACCCTGCTACCCCTGCGGTGGAGTATCCTCGGCGCTCATCTGATGGCGGGGGTGGTGTTGTTCCAGATTGGCATCGGATATGCCTCTGGGGGCAAGTTGATGGAGGTGGTGGGGGCGTTGATCTTGGGATTGGCCCTGGCAGTCGCCCCGTTTCTAGGCAATGAAAATGAGCCCAGATATGGGCAGAGGGAGGCGAAGACTGGGGCGATCGACCTGTTTGCGGTGGCAATGGGATTAAGAATGGCGATCGAAGGGTTACTCTTCCTCGCCCTGTTGAATCCAGAATTACAGCAATCCTTGTCCCCAGTGCTGCCTTCCTACCGGATACCCTACAGCCTCCTCTATTTAGCGATCGGCGTGAGTGTTGTAGCGGTTCAGCTTTACCCGAAAGTCCCTCGCTGGCTGTTTCAATTGGTGCATTTCTTCGCGGGTATCTTCCTTTGGACCTGGATTTTAGGGAGGGGGTTTTCGCTTTGGAATGGCGTGATCTCCTACGCCGGGTTGGGAACGGCTTTGGCATTCCTGCCTTGGATTAGCAAGCGCCTGAACCGGCTGGATCCTCATTCGTTACAAACCCGAGTTGCCGTCGCCTCGATTGGCATCGTTACCTTACCCCTGGTTTCTTTAACTACCCTGGTGTCTCTTCCCCAAGAGCAAGCGACGATCGATCACTCTCTGACGGTCCAGCAGTCCCTAGCGGTTGCCCTGTCTCAGGATATCGCCACTTATATTAATCTGCACCGTTCCGCGATTATTGCTCTGGGGAATCAGCCCGGATTGGCTCAAATGGAGCCGGAACAACAGCAGGCTCTCCTCCAGGTGGTTCATAGGGCTTATCCTGATATTCAGGTGTTAAGTACCTTTAATGCCAATGGTCAGGAGATTGCCCGCAGCGATAATGGGCCCCTGGGTCCGTCGATTCGGGAGATGGCTTCGTTTCAAGAGGTCCGCCTGACGGCTCGGCCTATTTTGAATTTCCAGGTGGGTAGAACCGTGAATCTGCCGGTGGCATTTTTTCTGGTGCCTATCCAAAATTCTGAGGGAGAATTTGCAGGGGCTGTCGCGGGTTCGATCGCCTCATCACGGATTACGGATCAACTCGGTCGGATGGCGGCAGATACGAATCTGAAAGCCTATCTGGTGGATACGAAAGGTCGGGTAATTGCTCATCCTAATGTCGAGTTGGTCAATTCTTTTGCCAACTTCGCCCAAGTGCCTCCAGTGGCTGCCCTTTTGAACAGTTCTATTTCTTTGGGAAAACTCAGCTATTGGAACGGACCCACCCGAGAATTGGTCGGGTATGCCCGAGTCCCGGATTTTGGCTGGGGTGCGATCGTGGAACGTCCAGCGGATGAAGTGTTAAGGACCCTAAATGTTAGGCGGGAGCGGGATTTTGCGGTGCTGTTGTCGGTGGCAGCAGCTTCGTTGGCGATCGGGGGGTTCCTCTCTCACCGCTTGACCCACCCCCTCAGAACTCTGGCATTTGCTGCACAAGAGTTAGGCAAGGGCAATTCAAGAGCGCCTCTACCTACTAGCAATATTACGGAACTGGCGAATTTATCTTTGGTGTTTGGAACGATGCGCGATCGCCTGGTTCGACGCACCCAAGAACGCGATCGCGCTGAGGCGGAGTTACGGCAAAGTGAGGCGAAATTTCGCCGCTTGGTGGAATCGAATATTATTGGGGCGATCGTGGTGGCAATTGACGGTCCGGTGATGGAGGCCAATGACGAATTTCTTCAGATGATGGGCTATACTCGCGCTGATTTAGCCTCGGGTAAAATTCATTGGCTCTCAATTGCCCCTCCCGAATATTTTGAGGGCGATCGCCGCATCACTCAGGAATTGCAAGAAACCGGGGCGTTCACTCCTCTTGAAATGGAATGTATCCGTGCTGATGGTCGTCGGGTCCCAGTGTTACTGGGGGCGGCCCGGTTAGAAGAAACCGAGGATAAGGCGATCGCCTTTGTCCTGGATTTGACCGATCGCAAACAAATGGAACGGGAGCGCGAACAACTCCTCAAACGAGAACGAGCGGCTAGAGAAGATGCGGAATCGGCCAACCGAATTAAGGATGAATTTTTGGCAGTCCTCTCTCATGAATTGCGATCGCCCCTCAATCCGATTTTAGGCTGGGCCAAGTTGCTGCGCTCTCGCAAGTTCGATCAAAAAACGATTGATAAAGCCTTGGAAACCATCGAGCGCAATGCCCTGTTACAAACTCAATTGATTGAGGATTTACTCGATGTTTCTCGGA
Source organism: Oscillatoria sp. HE19RPO (assembly GCF_024220515.1). Classification (GTDB taxonomy): domain Bacteria; phylum Cyanobacteriota; class Cyanobacteriia; order Cyanobacteriales; family Laspinemataceae; genus Laspinema. Next base: position 1,342 of record NZ_JAMXOT010000148.1, on the reverse strand, counting down.
TTCTGCGAGGCAAATTAACCCTGACTGTTCAACCTGTTAATTTAATCTCGGCTATCACCGGGGCGATAGAAACCGTTAGCTTGGCAGCGGAGGCGAAATCTATTCACATCGAAACTCAATTTGATAAGGCCGCGAATCCCGTTGCCGGTGATGTGATTCGCCTCCAACAAGTGTTCTGGAATCTGCTCTCGAATGCGGTGAAATTTACCCCGGCTAATGGGCAAATTGAGGTGATTTTAGCTCAGGTGGATTCAATGGCTCAGATTCAGGTGAAGGATACGGGAAAAGGCATTGCTCCCCTGTTTCTGCCTTATGTGTTTGAATATTTTCGCCAGGAAGATGGCGGGACGACGCGCTCTTTTGGGGGTCTGGGGTTGGGATTGGCGATCGTCCGCTACATTGTGGAACAGCATGGGGGTTCGGTGATGGCAGAAAGTCCCGGTGAGGGGTTAGGTTCAACCTTTACGGTCAATTTACCCCTGATGTCTGTGGATCCGACTCCCCCGGTCAGCGATCGCCCCCCAGAGGAGCAGAGGGAGAATTTGCAGGGCCTGCGCGTGCTGCTGGTGGATGATGAACCGGATCTGCTGGAGTTGGCCGCTTTTACCCTGGAGGAAGCTGGAGCAAAAGTAACCGGGTGCGCTAGTGCGGCTGAGGCACTCACGGCTTTGCATCAAACGCTCTATGATCTGCTGGTTTGTGATATCGGAATGCCGGATATCGATGGATATATGTTAATGCGTCAGGTGCGGGCTTTTCCTCCGGAACTCGGGGGCAAAATTCCGGCGATCGCTCTGACTGCCTATGCGAGTGAGCTGGATCGGCAACAAGCGCTGTTAGCTGGGTTTCAGTTACATTTGTGTAAACCCATTGAGCCGGATCTGTTCATTCAGGCGATCGCGCAACTTCTCCAGTCTTCTCCACAGGTTGACTGTCAAGCCAATTCCGCTCCGGCTTGCGCTCCGGCTTGCGCTCCTGCGCCATCCCCTAACAATTCTACCTCATCCGGTTTGTGAAGGTCGCAGGACTGAGGCTTTCTTTCGTATAATTCTGGCAGCATTCTATGGATTAGGGCGGAGGTTAATGAGTCAAGATTGGCTAATTTTTATCGGTTGTATGGGCGGGTTGGTTCTCTATTTAATCTTTTCGGCTCTCACGGAAATGGGAACAAAATGGCCGGGGAAAAAATAACACCCTCCCCAGTTAGGGGATTCCAACAAATAAATCATCCTTGCTTTGATGCGATCGCACCTAACAAGGCTCTTTTAGCCCGCGCAGGCGGGCTTTGTCCGTGTAGCCCCAGGCTTGAGCCTGCGGGTTTTTTGAAGGTTTTATTTTTTGG
>NZ_JAMXOT010000147.1 GCF_024220515.1 Oscillatoria sp. HE19RPO | reverse complement strand
AAATAAATCATCCTTGCTTTGATGCGATCGCACCTAACAAGGCTCTTTTAGCCCGCGCAGGCGGGCTTTGTCCGTGTAGCCCCACCCTTCAGGGTGCGGGTTTTTTGAAGGTTTTATTTTTTGGAGTTCCATTATGGTTTTGGGGTGATTAAATTTATCTTTGGACGGGCGCTTCTCGAAGCGCGGCTACATTCCATTATGGTTTGGGGGTGATGAAATTTATCTTTGGAGAGGGCTATCATTATAAACCCCACCGACCGGCATCATCTCAGGATGCCGGTTTTATTACTTAAGTTACCCGCGATTGTCGATTTGCGCCCGTTGTAAGCGTCCGGAAAAGTCTACATAGACTGTTTTCCATTCCGTAAACACATCCAGGGCGGCTGTCCCCGCTTCCCGATGGCCGTTGCCGGTTTGTTTAACGCCGCCAAAGGGTAAATGCACCTCGGCCCCAATGGTAGGACCATTAATATAAGTGATTCCGGCTTCAATATCCCGTATGGCTTGAAATGCTCGATTCACATCGCGAGTATAAACCGAAGAAGATAACCCGTAGGAGGTATCATTGAGAATGGCGATCGCCTCTTCAAAGGAAGAAATTTCTATCAACGCCACCACCGGACCAAAAATCTCTTCCCGGGCGACCCGCATATGCGGCATCACCCCATCCAGGATGGTTGGTTCAAAAAAGAATCCCCCCGTGAGCATTCCCTCCGTTGTGCGATTGCCCCCGATTAAAACCTGCGCTCCCTCTTGATGGGCAATTTCCATATACTCCTCAATCGTATTCAGTTGCGTAGCATTGACAATCGGCCCGATATCGGTATTCGGGTCCGTTCCGGGTCCCAGACGGAGTTTTCGGGTGCGATCGACCAGCAGTGTGGTAAACTTATCCTTAATATCCCGATGGAGTAGAAGGCGACTGGTGGCCGTGCACCGTTGCCCACTGGTGCCAAAAGCGCCCCAGATTGCGCCTTCTAGGGCTAATTCTAAATCCGCATCCTCCATCACCACCTGGGCATTTTTGCCCCCCAGTTCCAAACAAACCCGCTTGTGCTGTTTGGCGCAGATTGCCGCCACTTCTGCGCCCGTTTGTGAGGACCCGGTTAAGGAAATTAAATTGACATCGCGATGTTCTACCAAGGCTTTTCCCGCTTCTTCTCCCAACCCATGCACCAGGTTGACGACTCCCGGGGGAAATCCGGCATCATGGAAAACTTCAAACAGCAAGTGAGTCACCGCAGGGGTTTCTTCCGACGGTTTCAGGACGAGGGTATTGCCGCAGACTAAGGCAGGCATGGCTTTCCAACAGGGAATGGCGAGGGGAAAGTTCCAAGGGGTGATTAACCCGCAGACGCCAATCGGCATTCGCACCGTCATCGCAAATTTATTATCCATTTCCGAGGCGGTGGTTTGTCCGAACAGACGGCGACCTTCTCCGGCATAATAAAAGGCGCAGTCAATGCCTTCTTGGACATCGCCATTGGCTTCAGTCAGGGGTTTTCCCATTTCCTGGCTCATTACATAGGCGATTTCTGCTTTGCGATCGCTTAATAATTCCCCAAATCGGTATAAAAATTCCGCCCGTTCTGGTGCCGGAACTCGTCGCCAAGTGCGATAGGCACGGCGGGCGGCAGTGACGGCCATTTCTATATCAATGTCCCCCGATCGCGGAAAGGTTGCCACCAGTTCGCGCCAATGGGCGGGATTGCGACTTTCCATTGTTTCCCCAGAGGCAGGGGGTAACCAGTGACCCTCAATATAATTCAGACAAGTGTGCATGATTAATCCGGGCTAAGATAGATAGGGACAGCTTACAGCCAATGATGAGCGATCTCGATTCCCCGCGTTGTCATAATTGATTCAAACAACGGGGTAGTTAAGGCTTGTTCTACGGGCCAGACACCGGGTTTGTTAATCTTTCCATTCAGCAATAGTTCGGCGATGGTTCCGGTGCCAATTCCGGTGGCAACAGCGGCGCTATGATGAACTACGGCACTGCAAACCGTGGCGGGTTGTCCTGCGGCGTTGCGTCCATTGACTTGCGATCGCACTGCCACCCCAGTCCCGCTAAATTTGTCCGTGACTCCCGTCATCCGGTAGCTGACTTGAGATAAAAATTCGACTACGGCAGAATTTTTCAGGGCGGCTGAGGGCCATAAATTCGCCACCATCCAGGTTAAATGGTTGTACAAATCCGGGGAGGTGCCGAATTTGGTAATGGCAGTTTTGACGGGGAAGGAGTCGGGTAAAGTAAAGGCTTCGGGCATATCAAACCAGTAAACTCCCACCTTGCCGTAGGGTTGGGGAAATTCGATGGTTTCGCGATCGGTATAGGGTTTAACCTGTTGCCATTGACCATCAATCCAGGCATCAAAGGGGTTTTGTAAGCCTAAAAAGGTGGTTCGCATGACGGTGACTCCGGCACCGCCTGACCCACCCACAACATAGCTTAAATGAATGCGATCGGCTTCTTGCAGTTGTTCGACCCCTTGGCGAACCATACTATTAGAAATTCCGGGGAAAATGCCGGTATTAATGACAGCGGTGATGCCTGCTTTTTCGGCGGAGTCTTGCAATGCCAGGGCTCTGCGGGTGAATCCTCGGTTATCGCTAACATCGGTATAGTTGACGCCGCGATCGATGCAGAGTTGGAGGACTCGGGCATCGCGGTGATGGAAGGGTCCGGCACTATGAACAACCAGATCGCTGTCGGCGATCGCCTGTTCCAACCCGGCGCGATCGTCTAAATGGACCGCCCTAAACTTCAGGCGATCGCCCAGGGTCTGATCCCCTGATTTTCCCGGTGTCTTGTCCCGTCCGGTGACCGTAATTTCTGCATCGGTATGGGCGATCAAATCTTCGGCAATGCTGCTGCCGATGCGTCCCCGTCCGCCAATAATCAAAACTCGTTGGGTCATGTCTCTAATCCGTAACAATACCCCCATTGCAGCATTTTTCTCTCAGTCTGGCATCTATACGAAGAAAGATCGCTAGGGACGGCGCACAGAATTGGCGCTGGATTGGATTGGGGATGGACTTTTTGTACGGGTCCAAGAACCGGGCAAAGTGCAGTACCCTTGCCCGAATTCACCCGGCAGATTGTCCGGGGCAATTCCCGGCCAGGGACTTAGCTTTTGTAATGTTTATTCGGTGAATTTCCCCCAATCTGACCGGCTTTTTTGAAGATTTAGTAAAGTGAGTCTATTTTGTTTGGAATAATTCTAGTTTAGCGAATAGAATCGGAGCGATCGGGACATCCAAACACTCAGGAAAGACCGCCATGAAACATTTTACTCAATTCTTATTAGCCCCCCTTGTGGCAACCGTCGGACTCGCCAGCTTCCCGGCTGTTGCTGGAGCTTTTGGCATCAGCTTTGTGAATGATGATAATGATTTTAACGCACTTAACCCGAACTTAGCCTTTGTTGCCGAAGGGCGAATCGGTAACAATGCGATGAATGGCACTCATGAATTAAATTTTCATGGGATTAATCACTCTACCGCCACCTCGGATCAAGCAAATTATGTCTGGACCAGTGGACTGCCAACGCTGTTTAAGCTGATGTATGATGCGACAACTCGCAATATTAGCTATCAAGTCGGGAATACCGTTTTAAACTCGATCGCGAATAATAATGCAGTTTCCGACATTTTTATCCGCGCTAGAGCAACGGTGTCAGAAAGCAGCATTGCGATCGCCAATTTAGTCTTTAATGGCAATCCTCTCTCCCAATCCCTGGCGATCGCTGGAACCAGCAATTGGAGTGACAGCATGGAATACCTACGAATCAGTGGGGTAACTGATAGTTTCACCTTAGAAGGGACCTCCATCATGTCCTGGGGCGATACTCGTCCTAGCAATTCCAATCTCGCCTATCAAATTAAGGTGGGAAATGCCGAAGCCGTTCCTGAACCCTTGAGTGTTTTAGGACTAGGGTTAGGAGCGAGTGGACTGGCATTCCTGAAAAAGCGTCGCCAGCGCCCAGCCTAAGCGTAATTTGATTCGTAATTGTAGGGTGGGCATTGCCCACTTTATGTTCGGTGGGCAATGCCCACCCTACAATTACTTCTAAATTTAAAGGCAGTTTTGGGTGTATAACAATTCTAATTGTTATACACCCAAAACTGTTTTTTTGTCAAATCACACTGAACATAAAACTTTAGATTCCGTCAAATATTTTTTAAACTCTTCAGAAATTTTAGTCAGAACTCGGTATAAATTATGGGGATGTTGCCATCCCACAAACCCGAAAACTACACCAATCCCTTGAGAAGTTTCATCAGGGGCGATCGCCTCTTAGAGTTACCTTTCTTTTCTCCAACTTCGACTCATACCAATTCATCAACGGAGTCGCAGTAATTCCATGCACAATCGCCGAAATCACCAGAGTCAGAAACACAATCCAAGCGATTTTTTCCCCGGTTTCTCCTTGCAACCCTTTGCCCATCGCATAGGTGAGATAATAGACGGAACCCACGCCCCGAATCCCAAACCACCCCATCAATAACCGTTTTGAGGTATGAAAATTTGCGCCAATGGTACTAATCCAAGTCCCCAGGGGACGAATAATAAATAACAAAAATCCCGCCACGATTAAAGTATCTCCGGCAAATTTTAAACTCGGTTCTATTCTCAGCAGAGAACCGAGTAATAAGATAGTTCCTACTTCTAGGAGTTTTTCCACCCGTTCCGTTAATCTCAGTTGAGACTCGGTCCGTTGTGAATCGCGGCTGTAGCTTCTGCGGACGGTCATTCCCGCGACAAATACCGCGACAAACCCATATCCGTTAATCACTTCAGTCAGGGAATAGGCCAGTAAAATGGTACTCAAGGCAATAAAATCTTGCATCAGTTCATCCACGGGACGAACGCGATGCAATTGTGTTTCAACCCAAACAATGGCCGAAGCGACGACAATTCCCATGCCGATACCAGCGGCGAGCGCCCAAATCAAATCAATCACCAACCAATCATAAATCCAGTTGTTCCAATTGCTATCTTTTAACGCATATAACCCAAAATAAACAAACGGAAAAGCCAAGGCATCATTTAATCCGCCTTCGGATGTTAAGCCAAAGCGGAGTTCATCTTTATCCTCAACATGAGCCAGTTGAACTTCCGAGGCCAAAACCGGGTCTGTGGGGGCAAGAATCGCCCCAAGTAAAATCGCCGCCCCCCAATCCAAGTCCAAAAACCAGTGCCCGACAAGGGCGATTCCCACAATGGAAATCGGCATCAAAAATCCAATTAATCGCGCCGTTGTCTGCCACGCCCAAAACTTGAGCGGACGATTCATTTTTAGTCCGCCACTAAACAACGAAATAATTACAACTAACTCGGTCAATCGCTCCAAAAAATTCGCATCCGGGCGTACCACCACTAATTTCAGCCCATAAGGACCAATCAAAATACCCACAGCTAAATAAATCAGGGCATAAGAAAGCGGCAATCGTTTAATCCACCCCGAAAACACAGTGACCGAGAGCAGTAATAAGCCGAGAGCCAGCATATCGAGAATGTAAATATCTATCAAAGCGATCGCTCCTCTTCTATTAATCGATGAAAGAAATAAATAATTACGGTAAGGGGCCAACGGTTGAAATAAACAATCATCTCCATAACTCAAGAAATCATGCTCTTGATCCCACATTCCGCAGGTAGAATAGGAGAGAATGGAATATTTTCAAACCATGACAGACATAGCATCCAACATTATTGTACAAGATATTGACCACTGTGGCGTATCCCTCTTCCATCACTCTGGTTCGGGTATAATGAAGAAAAAGTGGCTGAAAGCCAGAGCAGGACTATGATTGCACCAAAACAAGCGAAGCCTACCCTCCCTCTAATTGATGAATATTGTAAAAACTATAGAAACCTGTTTCCATCCGTTAGAACTTATCAGGCATTTAAGAATATTCATGTAGGAATGTTGTCCGAAATAAAAGGAAAGACATTACCGAAGAGATGGAAAGTCGTGGGTTTAGAAAATGAACAAGAATTACATCATTTTTTAACTCGCTCTACTTGGAACTTAAAAATATAAAATACTCCAAGATTGAGGTGATTTTAAAATATTTGAAAAACCAAAAAATTCAGGTAATTATTAACGAAACAAGCGGCCCAAAAAAGGAAATAAAACGAATTACGTAACCCGTCAATATATACATCAATTGATTAGTACAGGTGGAAAACGGCATTGTATCTGTAGTTGCTTACGGCTTACTTGACGGAATAAATTGCCCTCTATTATTTGAATTATTCAAACCTCAAAAGCGCTTAAAAGAAGGAGATACCTATAAAACAAAACCCCAAATTGTCGCCGAATTAGTTGAAGAAATAGTCCGCCTTGGATTTTAAATAGAATCGGTGTTAACCGATAGCCTTTACGGAGAAAGTGAGGGGACTTTTTTGAAAAAACTTGAGAACTCAAGACTCTTATATACAGGGCTATTTCATTCTGAACAACTCCTTAAGTAGTTTAAGGCCAAATCTCGTGCGACGTAGGGCTTGAGCCATATTATAGCGGTTCGGTGGCCTCATGAGGTACGTTTCAAAGCCCCTTTCCCGTTCTGGGCCGCCGACGGTTTGGGTCCGCCATCGCGGTACCTTATGGAGATGAGAAACGCTATATTCTATCAAGTCTTACATTAGTTCGTAATTCACATAATTTTGGCAAACCTCTTCGGCATAGCCTTCAACCCGACAGCCAACGGCATCACCGAGAGCTTGTCCAATTAAGCAGCCGCTAAATCGATCGGGGTGCGGGAGTCTTATCATAGATTTACTCGGCTCTACAATTTAGGGAAATCCTAACCGTTGCCTGCCACTGCCAATTGCCTAACTGTCAGGGGATTCGTAGAGAACAACCTCATGCTCCTGCGCTCAACCCCTGACAGACAGGCTAACATTAGTTCCGTCTCAAAAAACCATTCCAATTCCAGGTGGCATTGAAGCCAAACATATCGGTATAATAGGAATCGACTCGGTAATCGTCACCGCGAACTTGCATGAATTGTTCGAGTTCCTTGAGTTTTCCCAGTCCAAAGGGAACGTATTCCATATCTTCAAACAACCCCATTCCTGAAATTGCTGGAGAATCGGGATTGGTATCTTCCACAATAAAATAGTCTCCACTTTGCATCCACTTGTGGAAAAATTCTAAAGCTCCCACGACGTTAATATGAGCATCTTCAATGACTAGCCAGGGATGGGGACATTGGGTCAGCATTTCGTCGGTAAAGACAGAATCTATCCGATTTAGGTCGCCTTCAATGAAGGTAATTTGGGGATGTTTTTTGACTTTATCATCCGGCAAACTGCCATCAATATCAACAGTGTAGATCTGTCCGTCAATGTCTAAGGTATTCAACAAATCTGCCATCCACAAGGTGGTGCCACCCGTATAAGTGCCCAACTCAAAGATGGTTTTAGGGGATAATTCGGCAATGAGTTGCTGGTAAATAACTACGTCTAGGGGGTCTTTGAAAACCTCAATTCCTTGCCAATGGGTCATGTATTTTCCCCCAGAAATCGCCGCGATCGCCGACAAGGGGAGATCGCTACGACGCTCTCGCTTAGAAAAGTCTACAAATCGGTGACGTTGTTTTTCAGCTAAATAGGATTGGATTCGTTGTTTAAAGGCTTGATAGTTGGTATCGTCTTGCATGGGTTGATAAGTTTCCCGCTCGGATAGCAGTTGAAGGAACAATTGTCAGCTTGTTAGCGGGAAGGGGTTAAAATTTCTGGATTCAACAAACTTTCTGGGGAACGATTTTGAAGGAGGTCGCGAATGGCTTGCAATGCTTCTCGATCGAGTCGGATATCGGCCTCGCGAGTGTAGTAGGCAAAATGAGGAGCGAGGATGAGGTTCTTCGTGCGGAAAAAAGGATGGTTGGCCGGTAAGGGTTCTTGAGAAAAAACATCCAACCCGGCTCCGGCAATTGCATCTGTTTCTAAGGCTTCAACGAGTGCCATTTCATCAACGACTTCTCCCCTGGCAACATTGAGGAGAAAGGCGGAAGATTTCATCTTAGAAAAAGACTGGCGATCGAGCATATTTTTTGTTTCTGGTGTCAGAGGACAGTGAATAGAAACAAAATCGGAACGGGTTAGGAGTTCGTCGAGTTGAACAAATTCGATCCCTTCGACACCCGGCGATCGCTCCGAAACATAGGGGTCGTAAGCCAGAATTTTCATGTCGAAACCCCGACAGCGGCGAGCGACGGCTTTTCCAGTGCGACCGCAACCCACCAAACCGATGGTTTTACCAAAGACATCAGTTCCTGCATATTGAAAATTGGGCCACAACCAATCTCTTTCTCGCATTTGGCGATCGAGATCGATGACTTTCCTGGCTAAAGCCAGCATTAATGCAAAGGTAAAATCAGCGACAGTGTTTGTGCCGTAATTCGGACAGTTGGCAACCGGAATGTTGCGTTCAGTCGCCGCTTCGATATCGATATTATCGACTCCAACCCCCCACATGATAATGCCTTTGAGGGACTTAGCTGCTGCGATAATGTTGCGCGTGACTTTTGCATAGCACACGACGAGCAAATCTGCATCTTGAATGTGGCGCAGGAGCGTTTCTTCGCGATCGTCTTCTGTGACGATCGCATTCCCTATTTCGTTTAATTCTTCAGCGACATGGCGAAGCATATACATATTGGCATCCGTCGTCACAATTTTAGGTTTCACGACCGTGGTTTTCCTCTTTCTTTTGGTGACAGCAACAATTAAGGTTTTTGGCAAACCAACACTCGCCGCCAAGATGTGGCTTCGTCAAATGCCGACCCCAACAAATCTCCGTAGCGATCGACAATTTTAAATCCGGTTTCTAGCAGTTGTTTTTCTAGGCGATCGGGAGAATAGAGAAACTCATCGCACAGAACTTCTTTGTGCTGAAACCCTTCTGCACTGGCTCGGAAAATATGCCAGCATTCCCGCCAAAGTTCATCGGCTTTTTGGCTTTGAATCACAACGACAATGGAGCGATCGTTATTGCAATGGACTTCTTGAGTGCCATTACTGTTGGCAATTTCGAGGGGATGGTTCGGAAGTTCGATGATGAAGTCTCCTCCGGGGACTAGATGTTGGAAGGTTTGCTGCAAACACTGAGCGATTTCTTCGTGGTTGGATAGCAATGTCAACGCCGAACTCAATGCCAAAATAGCATCAAATTGCTTCTCTAAAGAGAAGTTTCTCATATCCCCTTGATGTAGAATCAGATCCGGGGATTTTTTTTGAGTGACAGCCATCATTTGCGGACTAATTTCCAACCCTTCAATATTAAATCCTTTTTCTTTCAAAGGGATGGTAAACAAACCCGAACCGCTGCCGAGTTCGAGAATATGTTGCCGCTGGTGCTTTTTGAGGAGGTTGCTAACAAATGGAATTTTTTTGTCTACATCGGTATAAACCAGGTCGTAAGCGTCGCTAATGTCGTCATATACAGCCATTTATTTCCTCCGTTCAATTGGCAGATGTTGCTTTTTAGGGGCGAGCGGTAGCAATGGAAATTGTAAAATTTCCATTGCTACCGATATTGAATCTAATGGAATCTAGCGAGTAAAATAATCGCGCAGGCGATCGATGCCTTCATTATACCGGGAGGTGCAGAAACTCAAACGCAATCCATTCGGAATGCCAAAGTCCGTTCCAGGTACTGTTGCTACGTGGACTGTTTTGGCAATATCAACTGCTAAGTCTTTAGAAGACTCCATTCCCTTTTCTTTGACCCAGCGATCGCAGTCAAGAACGATGTAAAATCCACCTTCTGCTTTAATCGGCTCGCACCCAGTTTCTTGCAGTTGCGTGTAAGAATATTCGGCGCGAGATTTATAGATTTGGGTCAATTCTTTGGGGCTTTCCAAATCCTGTAATGCGGCAATAGCACCCTGCTGGTTCACCGGATCGTGAGTCAGCAGCGTGTGTTGCTGGACGATCCGCATGGGCATAATTAGGTCATCGGGCAAAATTGCATATCCCACCCGCTTCGTGTACATTCGGAAGCCTTTAGAAAAACCATTGGTGACAATATTCGCGTCCCGAAACTCATCTAAATAAGCGAGAGGACATTCGTATTCGGAATAAAACAATGTGTTGTTGTAAATTTCGTCATTGACAATGTACGATCGCCCAGCAACAATACGGTTGATTTCCAAGATCTCATCTTTGGTAATGACGTTCCCTATCGGGTTGCCGGGGTTGTTGATAACAACAACAGCCGTTTTATCTGGGTTGTAGGCAGCCTTAAAAGAGTCAAAATCAATCGTGCGAGTCTCGATGTCGATGTCGTAGAAGGTCAGCTTTGCATCCGCTAAAATTGCACTGAGTAAATAGAGGCAGTAATAGGGTTTGGGAAGCAAAATTTCTTGTCCGGGTTTGCAGAGAACTTGGAACAGATTGCGAAAAATTGCGCTGGTTCCGACGTTGACAATCGTATTTTCCGGTCGAGTATTGACATGGTACTGCTGGTTGTAATAATCAGCAATTGCGGTTCTCAACTCGGGAATGCCTTGGGGATAGACCCGATGGGTTTTATCGTAGTCAAAAATTGTGTCTGAGAAGACATTACGAACGGATTGGGGAATTTCTAGTTCTGAAATGCCAATCGTCAATTTGATGAGATCTTTTCCTTGGCTGAGTAACTCGTCAGCCAGTTCGTCGAGAACGAACATTTGAAATTCAAGTTCCGACACTGGCAGCTTTTTGATTTGCTTGACCATTTGGATTTAATCCTCTTAGTTCACTATTCGTCGTCAAGACAATTGTTTGCTTTATTTCACCCACCCTCTTTTAATCTAGCAGGTCTATTTTTTTGTAAGCTAACACATAAAATGTTTCGTTGTCAAACCCATAATTTTGTTTGCGAATTAATTGCCAGGAAAGTTGCTCAAATGCGGTTTGCATGGGTTGATTTGAAGCTCGCACTGTGACAATAAATATGCCCCCCGGTTTCAAAAGCGGCAAGAGATTTGACAAGCCTGCTGGACTGGCATGGCCGTAAGTAAATACACCAATTGCAGCGATCGCATCAAAGATTTCTCTATCGCAAAATGTCAGCGGTTCTTCCAAGTTTGCCGGGTAAAGAGCGGTATAAACTTGTTTTTTACGAGCGACCTCAAGCATTTCTTCTGATAAGTCGAACGCCGTGATATTTTTGTATCCCAATTTCGCCAAGGCTTCTCCCACTTTTCCGGTTCCCGCACCCGCATCTAAAATCCGGATCTCTCGATCGGGGCAGACTTCTTGGAGCAGGTGAACGGCATGAGTGGGCATCACCCAGGATTTCTCCAAGTCCGCATCGTAAATGGGTGCCCAGGCATCGTATTTTTTCCGCAATTCTTCCGTAGTCTTGTTGTCATGAATCCAAGGCAGGCGATCGCTGATTTTTTGACATTGATAAAACCACCATCCCATCTCCCGGCGATCAATAGCTGCCATGACTTCTCGTGCACACTCAGCCAATGGTGTCAATTGAGATCCTCCTTCGCGCAACAGAATTTCGTAGCTTTTTTTTAGATGGGAACTTAAATCCACCTTTTCTAATACCACCAAACCCAGTTGAGCGAGAAGTTCTATATCTTCTCTAGTGTTGCTGATAGCGTTTGATCGCAATCGATCGCGCAAATTTTGCTGCGTCGAACTGCCGCTTTCAGTTGCCATCACCAAATCGTCAAAGACAAATATTCCGTTTTCTTGTAAGACTCGTTGGATTTCTTGGAACCCTCGCGGGCGATCGGCGAGATGAAACAACGCCGCTTGACTCCAAACGTGAGTAAAACTGCCGCTCTCAAACGGCAGATCGGTGGCAGAACCTCGCTCGAAATGAAGCCGTAGGGATGGTTCTTCTTCGCTCTGCTGGCGACACCGCTCGATGCAACCGGCGCTGATATCGATTCCTACCACCTCACACCCGGTTTGTCGAGCCAACCAGATGGCAGTATTCCCATTACCGCATCCCACATCTAATACCCGCGACTGCGATGTTATCTGAGTGCGGGTTAGCATATACTCATTCCATCTTTCACAAGCCCGGACGAGATCTGTAAGCTCCGAACTGACAGACTCGGGAAAATACCCCCAATGCAGGTATCCTCCTAAATCACCAAAGCAGCGCTCGACGTTATCGCCAGAAGCGTAAAATGAGGCGACCTCGGCCTCTGTAAATCGGGCGGTCACTACGATCTCCTTTTGCTAGCAGCATTTGGATTCTACTACCCGATCTCATTCACCGATGGTTTTGTAATGTATTGTAATGTAACGTTTTGTAATGCGATCAAGACTTACGCATCAACACTATATTTGGTCGGGTCTCGCTCCCGATCGCCCCGACTAGATCTAGTGGTTCTCCCCAAAATTTGCGGAAGTCCTAGTCATCTGACGAGCCTTTCTAGAGTTCGGGTGAAAAATTGCTTGGAACTGACATCTTGCACCTGTTGCAACAACCGGCGGGGGTTCAAACCCCCGCCTAACAGCTAAAGTCGGTTGAAACCGACTGAAAACACCACTGGATAAGGCTTGCAGTCGGTTTTTAACCGACTTTAGCTATGAGGCGGGGGATTTATCCCCCGCCGGTGTTGAGAATGGTGCAAGATCTCAGTTGGAATAGACTTACAATACTTCAAACCCAATTAAGCGACGATTTCCGTTGGCGTAGCTTCTACCCTTTTCAAAAACCGTGTTATATTCACATAATACCTGCTTAAACTCTTCACTGTTTATGGGTTGCGTTAGCCTGATTATTATGATAAAATTTTAAAAAGTTTTTCATAGCAGTATTTTTAAAATAAAAAATTAATGAACTCGGTAATTACCATCGTCAGCTTTGCAGTATTTCTGGTCATATTTTTATGGATCGGCGCTCTCGCTGCCAAAGCTTCCGACCATACCGAAACCGATTACTTGTTGGGAAATCGCTCCTTTGGCAAATTCTTTATCGCCCTGAGTGCGGGTGCTACAGGCAATAGCGGGTGGATTATGGTGGGAGCGGTTGGCATGGCGTACATGATGGGAATTTCAGCCCTCCTGATGCCGATCGCCTACTTTTTCGGGGATTTTCTCTTCTGGATGTTTTTCCCCGATAAAATCAATCAATTGTCTGTCGATCGCAACGCGCAAACCGTTCCGGAGTTAGTCGGATCGATGGCAAAAAAGCCACAAGGAAAACGGATTGTCACCTTCATTGTAGCGGCGATTACGGTTATTTTTATCGGGGCTTCCACCTCCGGACAATTTGCAGCGGCGGCTAAAACTCTGGATGTGTTTTTTGGGGTGAATCCCACCATCGGTACGTTTATTGCGGCGGGTGCGATTTTGGTGTACTGCGTCACCGGAGGATTGAGAGCGTCAATTTGGACGGATGTGGTGCAGGCATTTGTGGTAATCTTCGTGTCGTTGGGAATGCTGATTGTGGCGCTCGTTGCTGGGGGTGGCGTTTCCGAAATTATCGCACAATTGAATGCGATCGACCCGCAACTGACGAGTTTCACTGCTGGATTTACGTCTTGGACTTTACTGGCGTATTTAGTCGGATATTTCTTTTTCGGTTTCGGGTTCGATCTTTCTCAACCCCACGTATTAGTCAGACTGCTCGCCAGTCGCAGTCCCGAAGAGGCAAAACAAGCGCGGTGGATCTATTTAGCCTATCTCTATTCCACATGGACGGCGATGGTTTTATTTGGGGTGATTTCTCGGGCGTTAATTCCGGCGATCGACGATCCGGAACAAGCGTTAGCATTTTATGCGATGCAAAATTTTCCGCCCGTGTTAGTCGGGATTGTTTTAGCGGGCGTTTTTTCGGTGATTGCCTCTACTGCTGACTCGCAGCTTTTGGTGTGTTCCAGTGCGTTGGCGCGGGATATTTCCCCGGCTTTGTATCGGAAGATGTCGCGAAAGTATGGGGTGAAATACGAGCAAGGTATGACGTTAGTGGTGGGAATTGTCGCGGCGATCGCCACGATATATATCTCGGCGTCGGTGTTTACGCTCGTTCTGTTTGGTGCAGGCGCGGTGTCGGCTTCTATCGGTCCTGCTATGCTGATTCTATTAATCCATCGGCGCACGAATTATAAAGCGTTGAGCGCGATGATGGTGGCGGGAGTGATGACGACGGCGATCTGGCGGATTTTGGGCTATTCTAACATCCTCTACGAGGTTTGTCCGGGATTTATTGTGGCTTTGTTGGTGCATGAGGTGTTAATGCGGTTCGTTTTCCCTCCCGCAAATAAACCCGTGGTTAAGGAATAACCTGAATTGCCGAAACAAAAAACCACAACGCTCAATCGTCGTGGGTTTAAACGCGATGCGCTTTCACTTGAGGCTGGAAACTTTGCTATTTCATCCTTTCGTGAAATTGGATCATTAGCATTTTACCGATCGTGTCGTAAAATAATGTGGCAAAACATAATTTGGGATAAACAATTCCCCTCTTTAGAGTTTCAATTCCACCGAGAGCGATGTGTACGCAATAGCCGGTGTCAAATCTGATATCAAAATATTCTTGAAAAAAAGCCTTGCTAATAATGTCGGCTTCAGATTTATTGGGTAAAACAACAATTTTACTGTCCATGAACGAATCATTACATATTTAGGACTACCCGTTCCTAGGGTCCTCCTGCCAGAAATATTATTTACTTAATTCAACCTGCGGAATATGGGTTGATTTGCCAGGTAAATCGGGGTGGCCAAAAAATGCTGTCAACCTTACGGTTTATGGTTTTTTAGTAAATCAAATGCTATAGCCCTCCCCTGTGTTTTGGGGAGGGGCCGGAGATTGAGCCACGCTCTTTGTCAACCCATTAGAAATTTAGACGATTAAGACGGGGTGGGTATTAGGCCTTGCCGTCGTCCAAAAAATCTTGAATAAAACAGTTTGCCAGCTTTAACTGGACAAATTAAATACAGAATTCGCCATTGATTTAACCGAATTGGTCGCATCTTTTAAAGTTTGGCTCATGGGTTGCTGTTGGAATAAAAATACCCGGGCACAGTTCCGTCCGGGCATTCCGGAAATTGAACCCCCTGGATGAGTGCCAGCGCCGGTCAAAAACAACCCATCAATGGGAGTTTTATAGTTGGCAATTTCCGGCAGAGGACGGAAGAAAATCATCTGGTCTAAGGTCATGTCAATATGGTAGTGATTTCCCTTATAAGACCCGAGACGATCGCTCAGTTCTGCTGGACTTTCTACCCGGCGCGCAATAATGGAATTTTTGATATTCGGCGCATAATCGGACAGTTTATCAATCAGGCGATCGGCCACTTTGTTTTTGAGTTCGTCAGTCCATCCGGTGCCATTTTGTCCGGTTCCTTCTGCGCCATGAATTTGATAAGGAGCGAAGAATTCCACCCAGAGGGTATGCTTTCCTTCTGGGGCCATTGAGGGGTCAAGAACTGTGGGAACGACTACATACATGGAGGGATTTTCATCAGGAATCTTGCCGAGTTGACAGAAACTATGACCTTCTTCCACATGATGAACAGAATCAGCGATGACTACGGACCCAATTAAATACTCATCTTGGTGATTGTAGGCTTCAAATCGGGGCATTTCTGAGAGGGCACAATCCAGTTTGAGGATGCTTTCATTGTTGTTAACAATGCGGCGGTCTACCCGATCGCGTAAGTTGGGGTCGCGGGAATCAATATCTCCCGGATTGACTAATTCCAAAAAGACTCGTTTGGCATCAATATTAGAAATAACCCCTTCTTTGGCGCGATATTCTTGACCTCCGTCCACGCGGACACCGACGGCGCGACCATTATCCACTAAAATACGTTCAACGCCGCGATCGCACAAAATTTCCCCCCCGAGACTGTTGACTCGATTCACTAACGCTTGGGTGAGTGCACCAGTCCCTCCTCGGGGTCTTGCCATCCCAGGATTGTGCCGCATTGCCATCATAATTGCACCCACAGACATCCCTTTTTGTGAGGGCGGAATGCTCATTTCTGCGGCGAGTCGCGCTAAAGGTGCTTTGACGACTTCGGTATCAAACCATTCCTCTAACATATCTTGAGGACTACTGAGCATGGTTCGGACAAAATCTAGGATTTTATCGGGGGTTCCCAGTAAGGATAGCAAGTCTTTAATTTTATCAAAATTATAATTGCCGGTGATATCGATAATGGATTTAGGCGGGGCGTTGAAGATGGGGGCGATCGCATTCAAAACTCGTTGCCAATATTCGACAAATTCTCCATATTTCTGGGCATCTCGCTCACTGTAACGGGCAATTTCCCGACAAGTTTGGTCTACGGATTTATGCCCCAGGAAATATTTGCCATCGGGTTGGGGACAAAAGAGAACCGGATCGCAATACAGATAGTCTAATCCGTATTTTTTCAGTTCTAATTCTTCCACTACGGGCCCGAGATGGATAAATTCATGATCGATCGCACAGAGGTTAAATTTAAACCCTGGTGCTTCTTCCGGTAAAGATTCTTCCGTCGTTGCTGCACCCCCAGGAACGGAACGTTTTTCTAATAGTAAAACACTTTTACCCGCTTTTAAAAGGTAAGCCGCACAGACTAAGCCGTTATGACCGGCTCCAATGATAATTACATCGTACTGGGACATGAAAAAACTCCTGTTAAATTCCCGCTTGCTGTGAATTTTACAAAACTTAATCCTCCGGTGGATTCTATCTCCAGAAAGAGATTGGGGAAGCAGGGGGGATGATTTTTGAGTCATTCGGTCCGAGCAAAAAAAAGAGTCAATCTATGGATTGTTGCTGAAATTTATGCTATATTAACTCCTGATTTAAGATTGAAGGCGATGGAGCTCGCCATAACCGCCGATTCAGCGATCCCAATGGGGGCTGAACGGCTGATGGCTCCTACCTTTCTTGGCTGAATGCCGGGAGGTAGGGCGATCGCATCAATCCACTCCTGGACCAGCCATCCACACCTGTTCAGGAGCATAACGAATGTTAATCAGTACAATTTGGATCCTCGGGATGGGCTTTTTTGCGGGTCAATTCGCCCGTCGCCTCGGTGCACCCCCACTCATTGGCATGATTTTGGTGGGAGTCATCCTCGGTCCCGAAGTCGGAAATCGCCTAGAATCGGGAATTCTCGCTGCTGCGGACGATTTAAGAACCCTGGCGGTGATGATTATCCTGATGAAAGCGGGACTGGGACTCGATCGCGACAAGTTGGCGGAACAAGGAACCGTGGCCCTGCGCTTAGGCATTTTACCCGCTATCTTGGAAGCTGGGGCGATCGCTATTGCTTCGGTGTTTCTCTTCCAGTTTGACCTATTAACTGGATTACTCCTTGGATGCATTATTGCTGCCGAATCTCCCGCCGTGATTGTCCCGGGAATGTTGCGTCTCAAACGCTTGGGTTGGGGCGTCAAAAAAGGCATTCCCGACGCCATTTTAACCGGGTCTGCCCTCTCCGATGTTGTGCTTTTACTCGGGTTTAGTTTACTCTTGAATTTCCTCCAACAAGGGGAACTAGAGCGAATTATATTACCTTGGGGACTCTCACTCAATCCCCTCTTATTACTTCCCTTCCAAGCCATTATCCAGGTGGTTTTAGGAATCGTTGCCGGTTATTTAGCCGCCCAATTATTAGTCTCCCTCCTGGAACGACAAAGCTGGAGTAAAAATTCCGTCCAAGATGTCTTAATTGCCGCCGTTGTAGCGGCAATTGCTGTGATTGCTGCCCGCCAATTCCCTTATTTTTCCGGGTATTTAGCGGTGATGTCGATGGGATTCTTTTTAATCGAACTGGATGCACCCCTAGCCCGCAGACTTCGGAATGGATTTAATACTCTGTGGATTGTGGCGGAAATTGTTTTATTTGTGTTAATGGGGGCGAGTATTCAACTCCGAGTTTTGGGAGAGATGTTGTTACCGGGCTTGACTATTTTAGCGGTGGGTTTATTAATCGGAAGGACTATTGGTTGGACACTTTCTACAGCAGGAAGTAATTGGAATTGGCAAGAAAAATTGTTTCTATTACCGGGAAATTCTGCGAAAGCAACGGTGCAGGCAGCCTTGGGTGCGTTACCCTTAGCTTATGGCATTGAAGGGGGTGAAATTATTTTAGCCATTGCTGCCTTAGCAATTTTAGTGACCGCTCCTTTGGGGGCTTGGGCAATTCCAACGTTTGCTCCGAAATTGCTACAAAAAGGAGAAGTAGACCCAACAAAAGTGACCGTGAATGCTCGGACTCTGTTTTTGGCAGCGGTGGATAGTTCAGTGGGGGCAATGGAAGTTTTGAAACAAACGGCAGATTTAGCTCGCCGGAGTCATGGAGAGGCGATTGTTTTGTATGTAGTCACGGAAGACGACCCGGAGGAAATCCAAGGGATTCAGGAGATGACTCAGGGAGTTTTAGCGGATATTCGCCATCGATTTATCACCGAAAAAGGTGAAGTTGTGGAGACAATCTTGGCCCGGTCTCAAGCTCATTCGGTCACGGCGATTGTCATTGGAAAAAGCCCTAATCCAGAGGAAGAAGGGGCAGCAGTTGGGTCGGTGTATCAAGGGGTTTTAGCGGGGAGTCGCGTTCCTGTTTTGGTCGTTTAAACCCGAGATATTGCCGGGAAAAATGCTCAAAACTAGAGCAATTTTTTCGGAAATCTTCCCCTTAAAAACGGGATACAGCGATTCTCATTAGGGAGTTTTAGCGGTCAGCAAACGGTCAGAAGTCCGGGCAATGTCCACCCAACTTCTGACCCGATGGGAATATTGGAAAACCTTTCCTGTAAAAAAATCAAAAAAAAGCTTGACCTGTTTTCTGAAGAGTGGTATAAGAAAAAAGGGCTTTCAGAACCCTCTGAACTTCCCAGTCTTAAACGCAACTTAAACAAGTAAGGAATACTCAAGTGGAAAGCTCTGGTAGTAGTTGTATTGCAACGATTACTCAGGCAGACTCGATGGCTGACGAGCCTTTAGACGAACCTCGACCGTTTCCCCACAACCGGGCGGTTTAGTCAGTGAAATGACCTAGGGTGACTCCATCTGGGAGTTTTCATAGTTCATCTCGTGACCCCCGGGGAAGAGGGCGGTCATGTTAGGAATGGAGATGAATCATGAATCACCGAACGCTTAAAGATTTAAACGAAGGGTGAAGGTTAGGCTAACCCACAGGTAGCCTAACCTGATGCCGGATGCAAATTTACAGTCCCTGTTGCTGATTTTGGTTAGCGTTTTGGGTCGCGATCGCCAATGGAAATAAACCCTTGGTCAACCGCGAACTGGATGCGCTTGGAAATATCATGAATGGGAATTCTGCAACAGCGATCGCAACAAACCTAGAGATTCTGTTGCCTGATTTCGGCTGCATTAGACTCTATAGATTGGGGAAAAACCGCCCAACCACACTCCGAAATATAGAACCCATTAGAGAGTGGAGCATGAACGATAATAATACTGAATTGCCGTCCGTCCAGCCGACAACCCGAGACGCATTACGCCAACTCGTGCGATCGCAATTGCAAGCGTTACTCGAACAACATAACCTACCGGGAGCAAAAGCCTTACTGGTTCCAGTCCAACCGGCAGATATCGCCGAGGCGATTGAAGGATTACCGCAAACCATGCAAGCGATCGCCTTTCGGTTGTTATCCAAAGAAGAGGCGATCGAGGTTTATGAATATCTGGATTCCAGTGTGCAATACGCCTTAATCGAAGAATTTAAACGCCAAGATGTTCTGGATATTGTCGATAAAATGTCCCCGGATGACCGTACCCGGTTATTTGATGAATTGCCAGCCAAAGTGGTCAAGCGCATCCTCGAACAACTCAGTCCCGAAGAACGCCAAACCACCTCCTTGCTCTTAGGCTATCCCCCAGATAGCGCTGGGAGAATGATGACTCCGGAATATATCGCGGTCAAAGAAAACATGACCATCAAAAATGCCTTAGACCGAATTAGAAACTTAGCCAATGTCAGCGAAATCATTTATTACCTTTATGTGACCGATGCCTTTCGGCACTTAATCGGCACAATTTCTTTGCGAGATTTAGTCGTGTCGGAACCGGAACAACTGTTATCAGAAATTACCCGGCGAGAACCCGTCTTTGTTTCCACGGAAACCGACCGCGAAGAAGCCGCAAGATTAATTCAGCGCTATGATTTTCTAGCCTTACCTGTGGTTGATAGCGAACAGCGTCTCGTGGGCATTATCACCGTGGATGATGTCATGGATGTGGTGGAAGCTGAAACCACGGAAGATATTTATGCCCTCGGTGGGGTGGAAAGTGGGGGACAAAACTATTTTCAAACCAACATATTCACCGTGGCGCGCAAGCGGGTGGTGTGGTTGTTGATTTTATTAATTACCAATACCGCCACCTCGGCAGTGATTCGCGCCCGAGAAGATATTCTCGAACAAGTGGTTGCACTTGTGGCTTTTATTCCCTTATTAATTGACACCGGGGGGAACGTGGGTGCACAGTCCTCCACTGTGGTGATTCGGGGGTTAAATCTCCATGCCATTCGGGAAGGAAAAGCCTGGAGAATTATCGGACGGGAGACGACTGCCGGGGGGTTATTAGGAGTAATGCTGTCCCTTGTTGTCACCGTTTGGGCTTATTTCTTCGCGGGAAATCTGCTCGTTGCTATTTCCGTGGGCGTGAGTTTGCTGGCGATTACCATGCTTGCCTCCTTCGCCGGATCTGCCCTGCCGTTTTTATTCTATCGGGTAGGATTTGATCCCGCTTTAATGTCAGCGCCCTTTATTACCACCGCAGTGGATGTCCTGGGGGTGCTAATTTATTTAACGGTGGCACAGCAGCTTCTGGGAGGTGCGGCATGACTGGGAAACCACTGAAGATATCCCTTTCGATGCGCCCTGTTTCCCCTGGGGTGACGAGTTCTTGTCCCCTTAAATTGTATAGAATAGTGATCGGACTGGATCCAGGGAGTTTAAAGTGACTGAACCTCAACCGATATCCTCTCCCCTCGGGACCCTGTCGCGGAGAGAAATACCTGACTTAGTGCGATCGCAACTGGAAGCCCTCCTCAAAAATGGGGACCTCCAGGGAGCTAAAGCGATTTTAGTCCCGGTTCAACCTGTGGATATCGCCGAAGCGATCGAAGGAATGCCTGAAGCGATGCAGGCGATCGCCTTTCGCTTGTTGTCCAAACAGGAAGCAACGGAAGTTTATGAACATCTCGATACCAGCGTCCAACAGGTGCTTTTAGAAGACTTCAAGCGCCAGGACGTTCTGGATATCATTGGCAATATGTCCCCGGACGATCGCGCCCGACTACTGGATGAGTTGCCCTCAAAAGTCGTGCGCCGCTTGCGGGCACAACTGTCTCCCACGGAATGGCAGTCTACCGCCCTGCTGATGGGCTATGAATCGGGAACTGCCGGGAGAATCATGACCCCGGAATATATTTCCGTCCGGGAAAATATGAGCGTCAGCCAAACCTTAGAACGGATTCGCACCCTGTCGCCAGTAGCGGAAATTATTTATTACCTCTACGTCATGGATAGCGATCGCCGCTTAACCGGCATCGTTTCCCTGCGGGACTTGGTGATTAGTTCCCCCGAGGAAAAAATTAGTGAAATTATGACTCGGGATGTGGTATTCGTCCATACGGATACCGACGGAGAGGAAGTCTCGCGCTTGATTCAACGCTATGATTTTCTAGCGATCCCCGTGGTCGATCGCGAACAACGCTTAGTCGGGGTCATCACCATCGATGATGCGATCGACATTATGGAACAGGAAACCACCGAAGATATTTATGCCTTGGGTGGGGTCCAGTCTGATGGGGATAATTATTTTGAAATGAGTTTATGGACAGTGGCGCGACGGCGTGTCGTCTGGCTGTTTGTCTTATTGCTCACCAATACCGTTACCGGATCAATTATTAATTCCCAAAAAGACTTATTGCAGCAAGTCGTCGTGCTCACCGCCTTTATCCCCCTACTCACGGGGACTGGAGGAAATGTTGGTGCCCAGTCTTCCACGGTGGTGATTCGCGGGATGAATACCGATGAAATTCGCTTACTCGGACCCCTAAAGGTGGTCTTTCGAGAAGGAATTGCCGGTGCATTACTGGGAACAATTTTGGGAATCCTGGCCACCATTTGGGCTTATTTCCTCTTGCAAGTCAATATTCAGGTGGCTTTCTGTGTCGGCATCTCTCTGATTGCTATTTCAATTTTGGCATCGGTATCTGGTTCGGCCCTGCCGTTTTTATTCCGCGCCATCAAGTTAGATCCCGCTCTGATGTCAGCGCCGTTTATTACAACCGCTGTCGATGTTTTGGGGGTACTCATTTACTTTAATATTGCCAAACTATTTCTCGGATTGTAACCTTCCATCCCCCCCTACTTTTAGGGTGGGTATTTTGCCGGTTCATAGCAGATTGAATCAATCACGATGGGGCCAAACCCCAAAAATCGGATTGATTCAACTCCCGGTTTATCTTTTTCCCTATGGTTAAGGCTCAAATGCTCAGGGTTGAAACTAGAGGAATCCTTGTTAGTCGGGATAACAATTATTTGGGCAATTCATGCTCAATTGTGTCGGGTTTGACTGAAAAATTTTTACCCCCCTTATATCAACATTTCTTTATAAAATGGCAAGATTAGGGCGATTTTTGATAAAATGGCAACTGTAATATAGGATTCGGTGGGTGCGAAGGACTCCATGTCAAATCACCGTCATTGGCTAGAAACCGCAGAATATGCTTCCTTGTTCGCGTCAGTGGTGGCGTCGATAGTGGCGGTCTTTTTTAATGGGGCCATCTATGTCGCCGCCCCTCTGATTTGTTGTTCCCTGATTCTGAATGCGATCGTCCGGTATCGCCTGGAACACCAAACTCGCCGCGTCAGTGGCACCACAAATCGCCTGCATCGCCAATTGGCGGAAGAACTGGAGATGCTCACCCAACGAGTGGAAGCGCAAAAGCAATTTCCCCTCCCTCAAGTCGAAATGGAGGAAGGCACTCGCCCCCCTGTCCCTACCGGGTCCCCGGAGGAACTCGCCCGATTGCAAACCCGGTTGGCGCAGTTAGAATCGCTCAACCTCTCCCAGATTCAGGGGGAAATCGCCGGGTTGAAAGAGCAATATGCCCTGTTGGATGAAAGTCTGGGCAATGCGATCGCCTATCTGAATCGCTCATCCTTTGCCTACCGCTTAGAACGAGTGGAGGAGGCAATTTCCCAATTAACCTCGCAAATCGTAGTCCCCTCGCCCCCACCGCGCCCCCAACCGGAACCCCCCACACCGGAACCTGCCACCCCGGAACCCCCCCAATCGGCAACCCCTTCTGCACCCGCTAAATCCAAACCGCCCTCATCGAAAATCGTCCTGCCGTCATTTGCGGCACCCTCGGAACCCACGGCCCAGAATTGGATCTGTCGCCACAGTTTGCCCGCCCATGCGGACTGGGTGCGATCGCTAGGAATTACCCCCGATGGACAAATCCTGGCAACGGGTAGTTTTGATACCAGTATTAAACTTTGGAAACTTGCCACAGGCGAACTGTTGCAAGTGCTTGCCGAACATAAACGCGGGGTTTTTGCCATTGCGATCGCCCCCGATGGCAAAACCCTCGCCTCTGCCAGTTGGGATAAAACCATCAAACTCTGGGAACTCCCCACAGGAAATCCCAAAGAAACCCTCACGGGACATGGAGGTTCCGTCCGCGCCTTGGCGATCGCCCCAGATGGCAACACCCTCATTAGTGGCAGTTTTGACGAGACAATTAAACTGTGGGATTTGTCCAAAGCGGAATTAATTGATACCCTCACGGACTATACCGGACCCATCTTTTCCCTCGCCATTTCCCCCGATGGTCAAATTCTCGCCCGAGGCGGTGGAGATGGCACGATTACTCTGTGGCAGTTTGAAACCAAACAGCCAATGTCGGTGCTCAATGGCAGTTTAGAGGCGGTAGAAGCGATCGTCATTTCTCCCCAACAACTCCTGATCGGTGGCAGTGGCGATGGCAGTATTCAACTCTGGAATTTGGAAACGGGAGAACTGCTGTGGAGTCTGAGCGCCCATTTAGGACCCGTCACCGCAGTTGCGATCGCCCCAGATGGCAACACATTCGCCACCGGCAGCGCCGATGGGACGGTCAAAATCTGGCATTTACCCACGGGTAAATTAGTCTGCGCGTTGACGGAAGAAAGTGGGGCCGTCATGTCCTTAGTTTATAGTCCCAATGGACAATTTCTGGTCAGTGGCAGTGCCAAAGGGATGGTCAGAATTTTGGAACGGGAGTAGTTCTGGTGATGGATTTGAGGGATGGGGTTGGGTAAGGGATTTCCATGAAAAAAGTTCTGCATTAGAAGTTTTGCAGAATTGTCAAAGCC
>NZ_JAMXOT010000146.1 GCF_024220515.1 Oscillatoria sp. HE19RPO | reverse complement strand
CGCAATGCTTGCGCCCTCCGGAGGGCGCAAGCATTGCGCCCCTACAGATACCTTCCTTTCAGTTGAGCGTTTGAAGGATTTATATTTTGCAATCCCCTGAGTGGCGCGATCGGGGCTGTCAGAGTCCTGATTTTCCCAGGGTTTGGCCTCTAACTGGACCTGTAGGGTTAGGATGTAGGGTGGGCATTAATAGCTGACTTTGGCTTACTCTTATCCCCTATTTGTTATGAATCGCTTGCGATCGCAATTAAAACCTTTTTTACGGTGGGCCATTCTCGGGGCCACTCTATTTTTTCTAGCCAAAACCCTCAAAGATAATGCCGGTGCCGTGGCGCAGCTTCAGATTACGGGATCTAGTTGGATTGCCCTGGCGACTGCCCTGGGGGTGACCTTTGTGGCGCATTTGTGGTCCGGTTGGGTGTGGTTGTGGATTCTGCGGGAGTTCGATCGCCCGGTTCCCTTGGGTTGGGGGTTATCGGTCTATCTCACTACCAATATTGCCAAATATTTACCGGGCAATGTCTGGCATTTCTATGGTCGAATTGCGGCGATCGCCCAGCGGGATGTGTCGCTTTCTGTTGCCGTGCTCAGCGTCTTGCTAGAACCCCTGTTAATGGCAGCTTCTGCCTTAATCATCGCCGGATTGGGCAGTAGTAACCTCTGGGGAAGCGCCCCGGGCGGTGTTCCCCCGATTTTGCTGGGACTGGGATTAGGGGGGGTCCTGGTAGGGATTCATCCTCGGATTTTAAACCCTATCATTCAAGTTTTGAGCAAACTCAAACTTAAAAAAGCACCCCCCAAAACCGAGGGACTGTTGGAAGTTCCCCCAGAGTCTCCCCCGCCAACGGCTGCCCAGCTTACTCGTTACCCCCTGCTGCCCCTTTTGGGAGAAATGGGATTTCTGCTGTTGCGTGGGGCGGGATTTATTTTAACGGTGCAAGCGATGACGGCGGTACAACCGGGACAAATACCGCCGTTGATGGGGGCCTTTAGTTTTGCCTGGTTGTTGGGGTTGGTGGTTCCCGGGGCACCCGGGGGCATTGGCATCTTTGAAGCAACGGCGATCGCCCTGTTGGATCAACAATTTTCCCCGGCAGCTATTTTAGGGGCGGTTGCTTTCTATCGTCTAATTAGCGTGGTTGCCGAAGCTTCCGCAGCGGCGATCGCTGCCTTAATTGGCAAAGGTAAATTCGCTTAAGCCAACAGGTGGATCAATCCCTCTGTAGGGGCGATTCGCGAATCGCCCCTACCGGCGGGGGTTTAAACCCCCGCCGGATGTCGCCGTTCGGGTTTAAACCCCCGCCGGATGTTGCAACTTTTGAGTCAATCCTGACCCAATCGGAATAAAATAAGACAAAGCAGGGCTCGGGACCTGACTCCCCATCCCTCAAACCTAACTGGAGGTTGAAATGGCTGAATATCGCAAAGTAGAATATCGCATTGGCAAGGATGGTAAAATTATGGAAACCGTCCTCAATGGCAACGGACAAAACTGCACCGAAACCACTGCCGAAATTGAGAAAGCTCTCGGCAAAGTCGAATCCCAAGAATTGTTACCGGACTATTACGAAGGTGACGAACATATCGTCACAGAATCGAACCAATCGATTCAAGGATTTTAGGGAGGAGGGTTAATGATAGAGGAACCCAATTTAATCGGGTTTGGCTGGGTTCTTAGCTTTATCTTTTTCATGGGAATTTTATATGTATTAGGGTCTGGGGAAATAGAAAATCAAAATTTAAAGTATGATGCGCTGTTGGGCCATCGCATGAAGCAATTGGGCCTGATGCACTGGAAACAGTTAGCTCAAAAAGCCGGAATCTCTACCCTGCGCCTGCGCCAGATTCGGTCCGGGTCAGTCGCCAATATTCCTTGGGGTGAACTGCGCCAACTGGCCCAGGCTTTAAATTGGTCAATGGCAGAATTAGAGCAACAGTTCGACCTGTTACCTACTCCCTCAGAAACCACGTCAGTTATCGGCAATTCTCCCCCTGAGTTAGAAGCCCAATTGCGCCAAGAATGCCAGGGATTGAGAGAGGAATTGGAGAACCAAAAATCCCAGCTTTGGGATAATTTTTGTCAGTCTACCTTTGAGGAAATCCAAACCTTACTGACCAACTATCCCACGGCTACAGAAATGGCCCGCATTAAACCGGATTTACCGGCTAAAAATCTCACGGCTTTGTTTGCCACCCTGGATAATTTATTAGAAAATTGGGGCTATGAACCGATTGGTCAGCCTTGGGAATCTGTGCCCTATAACCCGCAATTCCATCAAGGGGACTGTGATGAGATGCAACCGGGAGAGGCGGTTTATATTCGCTTTGTGGGCTATCGTCAAGGCGATCGCATTCTCTCCCCCGCGAAAGTCAGCCGCACCCTTCCCGGTGGCATCAAACCCTCTTCCTAAGACAAAATCCGGTTGTCAAAGCCCTATTCTCTCTGTTAGTCTGCATAGGCAGGCTTCGTTTGTGTAGCCCCACCCTTTAGGGTGCGGGTTGTTGCCTCTCCCTTTTGAAAATTATGACCGTAGTCGCGATTGATTTTGGCACCAGTAACACCGTTATTAGTATTCTTAAACCCGATAATCAGGCCCCCGAAACGCTCAGATTTGGGGAAATTTCCAGAATTTTTAAAGGTAAAAAACAAACCGGAGAAAATTTAGAAATTCCCGTCATTCCTACAGTGGTTTTTATTAAAGAAGGGAATCAAATAGTTTTAGGACAACAGGTAATTTCTACCCGGTTAGGACAGGCTCAACCGGAACGATTATTTCAAGGATTTAAACGAGAATTAGCGGCGGACTTTCAACCTCCACCCCGGTTAATCGATGGATTTAGCTACTCGGCATCGACTATTTCTGAATCTTTTTTAAAAGAAATTTGCCATCGTTTAAATCGAGGCGGCATCAAACCGACTAAACTGATTTTTACGGTTCCCGTTGGGGCATTTGAGTCCTATTTAGATTGGTTTAGAGAATTGGGTTCTCGCCTGGAAATTCCTGAAATTAATATTATCGATGAATCCACCGCAGCGGCCCTTGGTTATGCCATCCAAAAACCCGGTTCTGTGGTGTTGGTGGTGGATTTTGGCGGGGGAACCCTGGATTTGAGCTTAATTAGAACGAATCCAGCCCAACCGGGAAACTCGGCGTTACAAGCGGAGGTTTTAGGGAAATCCGATGCCTATATTGGCGGGGTTGATATTGATACCTGGATTGTGGAAGATTATCTACAACAGCAGGGTTTATCCCGGTCCCAAATTGGCGAAATGGGCTGGCAACGGTTATTAGAAATTGCTGAACAGTTAAAAATGCGCCTGTCTCGGGCAACGGAGGCGAAAGAGGCATGGTTTGATGATGAAAATTTTATGTCTTATGAAGTCGAATTAAGTCGCGATCGCTTTGATGCCCTACTAGAGTATCATCAACTCTTAGAACAATTGCGCGGCGCATTGGATGAGGTGTTGGCAGTCGCCCAAATGAAAGGAATTAGTAAAGCCGAAATTGAACAGGTTTTGTTAGTCGGAGGCAGTTGTTTAATTCCAGCAGTTCAAACGGTGATTGTCTCCTATTTTGGCCGATCGCGAGTCAAAATGGATAAACCCTTTGAAGCGGTGGCGCATGGTGCATTAGCCTTAAATGACTATGCGATCGTCGAAGATTATCTGCGCCACAGTTACGCCATTCGGTTATGGGACCCCCATTGTCAAACCTACTCCTATTTTCCCTTGTTTGAAAAAGGGGTAAAATATCCCTGCCAGCGATTGGAACCCTTGATGTTACAAGCGGCGATCGAGGGACAACAAGAAATCCGCCTAGATATCGGGGAAGTCGCCGAAATGTCCCAAGCTGAGGTGATGTTTGATGAATCGGGACGAATGATCGGGGGTGCATTGCACAAACGGGAAGAATATCGGTCCCTAGATCGCGATCGCGATCGCGTCTGTGTCGCCCATCTCAACCCCCCGGGACAAATCGGCATCGATCGCATTTCCGTCCGATTTGAAGTCAACTCCGGGCGAGTTTTACTGGCAACCGTCCGAGATTTAGTCACCGGAGAAACCCTAGTAGACAAAGAGGCGATCGCCAAACTAAAATAGGCGATCGACTAAAGTCGTCTCTTTCCCATGTTCGTAGTAACGACTTCAGTCGTTATCTTCTCTATGTTCGTAGTAACGACTTCAGTCGTTATCTTTCCCCTATACCCACTGCCCAATAACAACCCGAATTGTCCCATCTTCTAACACCTCCTCCTCCTCAACCGTAAACCCTTGTACAGGCGCAGTTCCTATCAGCGTATGATAGGCATAACGCTGAGTCAACTGCTTAATCCAACTCAGAGAATACTCCCGAGAATCATAATCCGAAATCACCGCCCTAAACGTTCCATCCCCTTGCCGTTTAAATCCAATATCATTACTGCGCGAACTGATAAAC
This sequence comes from Oscillatoria sp. HE19RPO, assembly GCF_024220515.1. Lineage (GTDB taxonomy): Bacteria > Cyanobacteriota > Cyanobacteriia > Cyanobacteriales > Laspinemataceae > Laspinema. The sequence goes on along the minus strand of NZ_JAMXOT010000146.1, from coordinate 38,291 downwards.
TTGCGCCGCACAATCACCTCCGCCAATTCCTCCCGGACATCTCCCTCAAAACCATAGAGAGGGGTGGGAAATTCATGGACTTCAACGCAATTAAACCCCATATCAGCTAAGGCTTTCGTCAAATAGTCTATCTGACGAATCTCCGTCTGAATACTCGTAAAATGGGACATACTATTTAACTCCTACTGGTCCATCTACATCCATTTACCCACCACAACCCGCAAGGTTCCATCTTCTAATTGTTCCTCTTCTTCTACCTGAAACCCCTGTTCTTCTACAGACACCATCAACGTTTTATAAGCATATTTTTGAGTCACCGCCTGAACAAATTCCTCCGGATTAATTTGCGCCCCCCAAAAATCTGCCACTAACTCATAAGTCTCTCCCGTCCGACGAAATCCTAAATCATAGCCATTTTTTTGGCGAATCACATAATCCGCCTGGGTAGTTTGCTTTTGATAGCCTCGGACTGTGGTATTTTCCTCAACCTGATACCCAAACTCTCGCAAGCAACGATAGAGAGTTTCACCGTTTTTAATTTGGACTTGAATCGTGGTAAAATGAGACATGATAGTTTTTCCTAAATCAATTCAGTATGGGAGACGATTTCCAGGGTTTAATCGGAGTCAAGGGAACCCATGCCTTTTTGGATGGACCACTGTTTTAACTCCTGGGTTAATTCAGTATCATTGGAAGCGGTTCTCGCACCGGCTTCCGCTGCCCACTGTTTTAATTCTTCGATTTGATAGCGGGCGATCGCCGCTAAGGGGACCGTTTCTTCACTGGCACGTAAAATATCCTCCGTGGTAAAATCTCGGCGTTGTTCGGGGGTCTTTCCTCCAAATGCGCGGTGCATTCCATCAATAATCACTTGTTCGATTTCCGCCCCACTAAACTGGTTCGTTTGACGGGCGAGTAATCCCAAATCAAACTCCCGCAACCGACTCGGGCGCAGTCGCATCAGGTGAACTTTAAAAATTTCCCGCCGTTCAGTTTCCGTAGGCAAATTCAAAAAGAATATCTCATCAAATCGTCCTTTTCTCAACAATTCTGCGGGTAAAATTCTCACGTTATTGGCCGTGGCTACAATGAAAACCGGCGAGGTTTTTTCCTGCATCCAGGTAATTAAAGTCCCAAAAACCCGGCGACTGGTGCCGGAATCTCCATCACTTCCTCCGGAAATATTCCCAAAGGCTTTATCAATTTCATCAATCCATAATACACAAGGGGACATCGCTTCTGCTAGTTGAATCATTTGGCGCAACCGACTCTCGCTTTCGCCGACAATTCCCCCAAATAATCTCCCGGTATCTAAGCGCAACAACGGTAAGCGCCACTCATGGGCAATGGTTTTAGCAGACAGGGATTTTCCTGTGCCTTGAATCCCGGCGAGTAACACGCCTTTCGGGTTAGGAATTCCATAGCGACGCGCTTCTTCGCTAAAGACTTCATTTCGCATTCTCACCCAGGTTTTGAGGTTGTCCAATCCCCCCACATTTTTGAGGGATTCTCGGGCGGGTAAAAATTCTAAAATTCCGGTTTGGCGAATGGCTTGTTTTTTCTCATCCAGGACGCTTTCAATGTCGGTTTCGTTGACTTGTTGTTTGTCGGCTAACGCTCTAGCTAAAACGCGCTGAATGCGGGTGCGACTCAATCCCTGGCAGGCTTTGATTAATTGTTCTCGGGCTAATCCTTTGATTTTAAGTTGTTCGGGGGCAACAAATTTGGTAATTAAGGCATTAATATGGGCGGCATCGGGGAGGGGAAAATCGATGACGGTGATTTCCTCACTTAATTCTGGGGGAATGGCGGGGGTATAGGCGGTTAAAATCAGGGTTTTGCGCGATCGCTGTAACTCCCGAGTGAGATTTCGCAACTCCCGAATCACGGGAATATTTTTGTCGGAGGTGGAATTTTTGAGGATTGGGTGTAAGTCGCGTAAGACAAAGAGGGAATCTTGCGGGGGTGCTTTGGCGATGCGATCGAGGGCTGCCATGACCGATCCTTTTGCCGATCCATTATCTCCCCACCCGCGCACGATATCCCAGAACAAAAGTTTCCGATGAGGCATTGACAATTGAGCCACTTTGTGCAAAACTTCCTCCACAGGTTCCTCTTCCACCGCCACCAGGTAAAGAATAGGATAACGTGCCCGAATCATTAAATCCAATTGGGCAATTAAGGCCATAAGGGGCTGAGTTTGACCGCCCAGGACGGCATCGTAAACTTGGGGAGAGTCAGAATGATTCAGCATTATAATCCAAGGGAGGCCCTTAACTGTTGGTGATAACCTATTCCCATTTTACAGGGTCAGGTTTGGGTTTGAGCAGTCAAATTGAGACCGGAACCTTAGATATTCATCGAAGGGTGATGGGATAATCCCAGGAGGGATTCAGGACCCGGTATTCACCCTCTCACAAGGCTCGCTGACGGACTGCATGGGGGAAAGGGGCAATTCTAGGGTAAAACAGGTTTCCCCAAATGCGTTGGTCACTTTAATTTGGCCCCCGATATATTCAGTTTGTTTACGAACTAGGGCTAATCCCAATCCTGTTCCCCCATGTTTCCAGGGGTCGGAACTGGGAACGCGGTAGAATTTATCAAAAACGTGAGTTAATTCGCCCGGGGGGATTTCTAGGCTAGAATTGCTCACTTGCAGATGTAACCGGGCGCAGTCGCAATGGGCTGTAATCGTAATCCGGCCTTGGGCGGGGGTATATTTGCAGGCATTTTCGAGCAGTTCCGTGAGAATTCGCTGTAAAATATCAGAATCGCAGAGAATCGGGGGTAGGCCTGGGTCGATATCCACATCCAAGATTTGTTGGGTTTTTTTCACTTTTTGGATAAAAGGAGCCACAACATTTCCGACCCACTCTTGGATCACAACGGGGGTAACCGAGACGGGTTCGATGCCAGCTTCCAGGCGTTGTAACTCCAGAATGCTATCAATCAGGCGAATTTCCCGATCGCATTCTTCCCGCAAAATCTTAATATATCCCTCAGCGCGATCCAGGCTATGAGGCGGTTTGCTCTCTCTCCCCTCCAATGGCGTCGTCAGCGCGGAGGACTCCTGTTCCCGTTTCTGTTCCACCATTTCCAAAATTTGCACGGCCATTTTAATATTGGCGATCGGGGTGCGTAATTCATGGCTGACGGTACTGAGAAAATCATCTTTCAGTCGATTGAGACGCTCTAATTCTTGGACTTGGGCGAGGGAAGCTTGATACAATCGCGCTTGACGGACGGCGATCGCGCATTGGGAGGCCACTTGCTCAACCAGGGCGATTTCTGTGAGACTGAATCGATCCTGGGCGGGTTTGCATAAACATAAGTTCCCGATCGCCCCCCGTTCGCCGAAAATAGGCGTCACCAGAATGGTCATCCCCTCGGTCAACTCATCCAGGAAGAGGGGACAAAACTGGACACAATCCTGATGCAGTAACGGTCCATAAATCTCCAGAACCTGCCGAATTGTCTCCCCTAAATCCGACTCCCTATCCTGAGCATATTCATAGCACATAGCTCCTGCCTGGGATGACGTTGGGTAGAGCGTTGCATTACAATAATCCGACTCTAAGGCAACCGCCAACTCTCTGACTGCCGTCTGCAAAATTTGCCGTTCGTCCAAACTATCGCGCAGTTTCTCCGTAATCCGATTGAGCATCGCTTCTTTTTCTAAGGCGCGTTGTAACTGCCTGGTGCGTTCTTGGACTTGCAAATCCAGTTCTGCTGCCAGAGTTTGAAATCGCTCCTCACTACGCCGCAAGGCTTCTAAGGTGTGATTTCGCTCGATCGCATGGTGGATCGCCCGGACTAACAATGCCCCCACCAGTTGTCCCTTGAGGAGATAATCCTGTGCGCCTTTGCGAACCGCCTCGATCGCCTGTTCTTCGTCCTGAGAACCCGTCAAAATCACCACCGGAATCGTGGGGGCTTGGGTTTGCACTTGCATCAGGGTTTCTAATCCCCAGGAATCAGGCAAGGATAAATCTAATAACACCACATCAAACTCAGTTTTCGCCAACTGTTTTAGGGCTTCGCTGACGCGCCAAACATGAGCAAAGATAAACTGCTCGTCGCCAAACTCTGATAATATTTCTTGTAGAAATTCTGCATCCGCGAGATTGTCCTCCACCAATAAAATTTTCATATTTTACGCTTCATTCAAGAAAATTGATTTTAAGGTTAACTAAATTCTTTCCTAATTTTACCTTAAATTTTTATGCAGTTTGAGAGAAAATAGGTTAAGATTCAAAAAAATTCAAGCCCCTTCAAATGGGGAGCAATACCTCATCCCGAGATCCGCCCAGGCTGAGTCTCATTAACCAGGACTAGAACACTTCGTAGGGTAAAGTCACCGTAAACGTAGACCCCTTTTCCATCTCACTATTAACCTGAATCGTCCCCCCTTGTACCTCCACGGCATTTTTGACAATAGATAAACCCAAACCAGTTCCGGAGATTCCCTTAGTATTGCTGGCGCGATAAAATGAGGTGAATAGGCGATCGCGCTCCGATGCAGGAATCCCAATCCCGGAATCCTGAATCTGAAAAATCACCTGCTTGAAGTCCGCAGTCAGCTCAAATTTAACCGGGCCGCCCTTGGGAGAATATTTAATCGCATTTGAGATCAGGTTGGTTAAAATTTGTTCAATGAGATTGAGGTCCAAGTACACCGGATAGGTCTTAACCTGACTCACAAATATTAAGTCAATGGAATTAGCCCGTTGGGAACATTGATGATCCAGTTGGATTTGAAACTCAGCCACCAACTTTTGGCAAAATGGGGGCAGATCAAACCAACAGGGGTTAAATGAAGTGAGTTCAAGGGATTCCTGATGCCAGAGTGCCACCAGATCATTGAGGATTTTATTCATTCGTCCCGCAGACTCTTTGATTTTTCGATTCATCTCCCGTTTTTTCTGATCGCTCAATTCCTCAGCCAAATTTTCCATCAAGTCTGCGGAAGCCAGAATGGTTGTGAGAGGATTGCGTAATTCATGAGAGAGCATGGAGATAAATCGAGATTTGATTTCTCGGAGTTGCCGTTCTTGTTCTAAGCAGGACTGCATGGCGATTTCATTTTTTTTGCGCTCGATCGCATAGAACATTGAGCGGGCGATCGTCCCTCCACTGACTAACCCTTTCACCAAGTAATCTTGAGCACCTTCGCGCACCGCTGTAATCGCCAGTTGTTCATCATTCAACGCCGTCAGCACCACAATGGGGAGCGTGGGAGCTTGTTCCCGCAGGGTCACCAGGGTCTGGAGTCCTTGACTATCGGGAAGTGAGAGGTCTAACAGGATCACTTGGACGGGATCGCGCTCCAGTTCAACAAGGGCCTCTGTTAATCGCATCACATGAGTCACGTTCCAAGTCTGACTTTCCGGGATCATGTCTAAAATGTCCTGGAACAGTTCAGCGTCGCCCAAATTATCCTCGACTAATAGGATCCGGATCAATTCTCGATTCATAGTGGTTCTCCTGGGTATGGCGTAAAATCTGATAGGGGCTTAGTGGCGATCGGGTCTAGTCCGGAACTCTCCTGGAAATAGGGCCTCTCCATCAATTCAGAACCCCGATCGGGTGAGACTAAGTTGGCAGTTCGGCACTGGGGATTTTAGAGTCAGGAAAAAGTTAAGCGCGATCGCGATAGATATCAGTCTGAACAGAATTATGTTTTAACGACCAGGAAAGGGTCATTTTCATCTCTCGGATCGAGGGGATCGCGGTCGTTCGGATTTCCCGACTCTTTTTCCTGGGGAGAGATTAATTTGCTTAATGGCTCGTCTAGTTTCTGTCTGATGAATCGGGGACCTTTCCCCGGGTCAGGGGTGACCACCCTTTTAAAAGTTTCTCCCGGGATTTAAACCCTTAGATTTTTTCTTTTCTGTTCTGATTCCCGTAATAAAAATAATTTTTCCTTAAAATTATATCATTGAAAGATTAAAGTTTCAAGTATGTTTAGAAAAAGTTCTGTGGTCACAGACCAGGAGGATAGTATGCCAATCTTTGTAGCAACAGTAAATTTCAATCCTGGAGATCCTATCAGGTTCCGGATTTAAACCCCATCGATGAACCTGCTGTTGTTGATCCGGTATCCGGTGCGCGATCGCCCCCCGGGTTCGACTCTCCCTGGGTGAGGGGCCACCATCCAGGACCAAGAGTCAGATCCGGTTAATGGAACCTGCTCAAAAATCACTCCTCAATTGGGCTAGAATTAGCCAAAGTAAAGTAAAAAATCGCCCCGCGACTGGGTTCAGACTCAACCCAAATATGCCCCCGATGTCGTTCAACAATTCGCTTACAAATGGCTAATCCAATTCCCGTCCCGGGATATTCCTGCCTGGTATGCAACCGTTGAAAAATTTGAAAGATGCGATCGCCCTGTTTGGGGTCGATACCAATGCCATTATCCCGCACAGAAAATAACCATTCTCCCTCTCTATAACGGGCCTCAATCTGCACCTCGGGAGGTTGCAACCCTCGATATTTAATCGCGTTACCAATCAAGTTTTGAAATAACTGAAGCAATTGAGTTTTATCCCCAAAAACCTGGGGCAAATTCTGCCCCGCGATCCGGGCCTCACTTTTACGAATGGCGAGTTTTAAATTAGCAATAGCCTGCCTCATAATCTCATTACAATCCACGAGTTGGAAGGATTTACCGTGAGTTCCAACTCGGGAATACTGCAAGAGGTCATGAATCAGTTGCTGCATCCGAGTTGCGCCATCCAGAATATAAGCAATGTATTTATCTGCTTGAGCATCGAGTTTGTCCGGGTAGCGCAGGGCTAATAATTGAGTATAACTGGCAACCATGCGGAGGGGTTCTTGCAAATCGTGAGAGGCCATATAGGCAAATTGCTCTAAATCTGCATTAGAACGGGCTAAATCAGCAGTATGTTGGGCGAGTTCTTTTTCAATGCGTCGGCGATCGCTGATATCCCGCGAAGCTGCCTGAATTTTGACCACCTCCCCCGTCTGAGGGTCACAGACAGCCTGAGCATTCGTCTCAAACCAAATATAATGTCCGTCTTGATGACGAATCCGGTAGACCACCTGCAACGGCACTAAGGCTTCTAAAACCGCCCGATGGGAGATTTCCACTTCGGGGATATCATCGGGATGTATCCATTCATAAGCCGAATGCCCGATTAATTCAGAGGCGTGATACCCTAGCAGGGTGAAGCAGGAAGGGGAAACATATTGATAAACGCCCTCGGGGGTATGAGTTGAAATCATATCCGTGGCATTTTCAGCTAACAATCGATAGCGAGTTTCGCTCTCTCTAAGCTGGACCTCGGCGCGAATGCGATCGGCAATTTCCCGTTCTAATTGTTGATTCGTGTTTTGAAGTTCTGCGGTGCGACGCTGAACTAATGCCTCTAATTGTTGACGATATTCCGCCAATTCTGCCTCGGCTCGCTTGCGAAGACTAATATCTAAACCCATCCCCAGAATTTGTTTTGCCGCCCCTTCCGGCGTGCGAGAAAAGATAGTATCTCGACTCACTAACCAGTGCCATTCTCCCTGAGCATCCCGCATCCGATACTCGGTTTCAATAATTTCTTCATCCTTAGACGATATTAATTTTAGGCGGTTTTCCACAACCCTAGGCCAATCCTCCGGATGAATCGAATTCGGCAAAAAATCCGGTCCCATCTTTTGCACTTCTTCGGGAAGGTATCCCAAAATATCATTGAGATGTTGGTTAGAATAAATATTTCGATTTTCCCCCAAGTCATAAAGATATAAAATCGTGGGAGTCGCATCAGCAATTTGTTGAATCAACCGCTGATTTTCCCACAGGGCATTTTCCACCAACCGTTGCTCGGTGATATCTTGATTGACAAACATTGCACCCACCATCACCCCGGATTGATTTTTTAACGGCATCGTCGAGTTAAGAATGGTTTTCCGCTTGCCGTTAAAATCTTCAATGTCTATTTCTTCATTCAAGATACTTTGTCCCGTTCGCAAGGTGCGGGATAACGCCCATTCTTCGCTCGAAAGTGGCTCTCCTGTATCCGGCCACCATCCTTTATATTCATGATAGCGGTCCATTCCCACATATCGAACACCGCCCCAAATTTTTTGACCTGCCGGATTTCCTTGAAGAATGGTCCCCTTGGCATCGGTAATCCAGACCCCAAGCGGCAAGGTATCCAAGACATTTTGTAGTCTTTCTTGACTCTCCTGGAGGGCGCATTGAGTGCGGAGGCGATCGCTATCATCCTGAATTGTCCCCAACAAATACAGCGGATTCCCCTGACTATCCTCCAGGACCGAGACGCATAGATGGACCCACAAAATCTCCCCATTCTTGCGAATCAATCGTTTCTCTGTTTGATAGCTGGAAATTTCCGGGAGTTCCTCCATTTGCAGGAGAAATTCTCGCTCCTCTTCCCGGTCTTCTGGAGCCGTAATCTCCCCAAAAGTCAGGGTTGCTAGTTCTGAATTAGAATAGCCCAACAGACTACAAAAGGTGGAATTAACTTGCACAAAACCTTGGGTCTCCCAACTCATTAAAACCATCCCAATTGGTGCTTTTTCAAACATATTTTGGTATAAATCAGCACTTTTTTGAGAGTCTACTGCGGTTTCTTCCCGAGTCTGAGCATGGGTTAATTCCTCTGGCATCTGTGCTAACGCCAACTCCAATGCTTCACAACGACGCTGTGCCAATGCCAGCTGTTCTTGAAGGGATTGAGTGAGGCGATCGCCCGCCTGAAAATCCATCGGTCCCCGATTCTGATTTGTCATAAAAACCCCCTTTTGCCCAATCTCCCCAGTTAAATTTTAACATTCCCGGTTGACAGGGGTTCCTGTAAGCGAGACCATCATGAAGAGGGTTATTACGGGTTTCTAAGGAATACAGACAAGGGACCTAAGTAAGACTCCCTTGCCGGGGCAAAATCCGGTGGGACTGTTGAGCGATCGCACTCATTGACGACACTAGACTCAGAGGACGCTATGCCACTTCCTGTAGTTGCGAGCATCATTTGGAATAATACCGTATTTCATCAGTTAGCTTTATTGGTATTTCTCGCTGCTGTTGTCGTCGAGATTTATCAAACCCTGCGCTATCGCCAAGAGACTCAAGTTGTCACCAGGGCTTTAATTTTTTTGAAAACCTGGCGACGAGATAAAAAAACTGTGGCAAATTCCCTCAGTTTAGCTTGGCTATCCGATCATATTTTAATGGATGAATATCACCAACCCATTCAGGAGAAAGGCTACTTTATTTTACAACATTATCCCCCTATTTTGCATCGCTCCCCTCGAAGTTCTCTGCAATTCGTGCCGAGTTTATGTACAGCCATCGGAATTTTAGGAACATTTTATGGCATTCAGGCGGGGTTACAAGGGGTGAGTTTTGGGGTTACCCAGTCGTCGGATTTGTTAGCAGCAATTCAAACCCTGTTAATGGGGATGAGAACCGCCTTTTCGAGTTCCTTGCTGGGGTTGGGGTTGGGGAGTCTATTTACCGTGGTGTTGTTTGGGACCAATGGACTGCGCCAATCCTGGCGCAGTCGCCTCCACTTCCAAATCGATCGCCTATTTATTTTAGAACCCAATCCTAGCGCCCTCAAAAGAGCAGAAATACCCCAGACAGGGACTCAGGGACAACCGATTGTCACGGAACTCACCCCTGTATTGGAAAAGATTTCCACCGCATTAGAGGCGATCGCCACCAAAGAGAATTCCCACCCCACAGCAGCGGAAAATTCAGCGGTGATCCAGCAACTCTCCCAAACCCTAACCACCTTATCTCAGGACTTCCATCGGTTGCTGATGGTGATAGAAACCCAACATCGAGAAACCGGCGATCGCCTGGAGAAAATGAGCCACCATCTTCAGGAAACCTTGCAAAGTAACCTCCAACAAACCCTACGCGATCGGGCGCAACTCGAACAGCAAATGCTCGAACAACTCCACGAGCGCACCTTGGAACTTTTAACTCAAGCCAGTACCAGTTTTCAGCAACAATCCCATACCTTAGAAACCGTGGGAACAGAAGCCTCCAGTCTGATTCAAACTGCTAAAACCGAGCTAATCGGAGGATTGCAGGAAATGAATGACACCCTGTTAACAGCAAATCAAACAATGGAAACTTATTTACAGCAATGTACCGAAACCTATCAAAATCAGTTGCAAGACTTGTTTTCCCAAACGGTTCAAATGATGGAGTCTCAACGCCGTGCATTTCGACAGAGTACCGCCGATGTCGCTGATACCTTTGATGGGTTACGAGAAGCCTTGGAAACTGCCCTAGACCATCGGGTGAAACTTGAACAAACTCTCTTAGAAGAGTGGCGAAATGGGTTGAAAAAATCATGACGCCGAGCCATTCCTAGGAAGAATAAAATATCCGATCGGCCCACTTTGTAAATTTTTTACTGAGGACTTGAGAATCTAACCGAGTCAAATAGTAACACAGCCCTATCATGACCAGGGTAGCCACCGGAAATAGAAGAGTTCTCAGGTGAGTTGAAGCGGAAATCAAAGAAATTACCAAAGCATAAAAAGTTGCATAAATGGGTCGATGAAATAAATACATGGCATAAGAATTTTGAGATAAAAACCGGATAATAACCGGAAATTTTGAAAAGAATGGGGCAACCACAAAGATTAAACTGACCAGAAAAAATGTCCATATTAAAGAATAGCCATAATAGCCAATACTTGCCCAGGTAAGCGTTATTCTATTCCCAATGTTGATATTATCGTTACCAATTATTGGCGCATAAAAAATGGCCGCAAATCCTAAAATCGAAGTTAAAACCAAAGATTTATTTTTTAACCATACAAGTTCCGGGTCTAAGTAAGCAACAACCGTGCCGAGTAAAAAAGTCTGGTAATGCAAAAATAATCGTACATCTATTAACTTAATGCCCCATCTTTGCAAAATCAATTTTAGGATAAAACAAGAAATTAGAAGCATTAAGTTAAAGCTTAAATATTTAGGAAACTTAAACTTTGTGGTTAGACAAAACAGAATATAATACGGGACCAAGGCCCCAATATACCACAGAGTGAAAATTTCTGATATTAGGGGTATCAAGAAAAGCTGAAGACCTAAAAAATGAGCCAAAAAAGTAGGGGCTAGAGGATCAAAACTTGAAGAGTGGCCCGATACAGAAAAATAGTGAAAACGTATAACAAAAAGAGTCAGGGCAATCCAATACAAAGGAAAGATTCGAGTTAATCTTTTTTTGAGAAAACTCACCGAATTAAAATCATCTCCTTGGATGCTTCTAGATCGTTGCAGCAAGAAGCCTGAAAGAGCGAAAAACATCCCCAGTCCGATAGCCCCCGGTTCCTTAATGAAACTATCATAGCGAGCATCCCAGCCTAAGTAAGGGGTTGAGTGGTCATAAAAAACAAAAAAAATAGCAGTGACCCGCAGCAACTCAAGTTCAAAAAATTTATTTTTGGGCATATTACTATTTGGATTAGTATCAATGACGCCAGGGAGTTGTTTAGACACCTTATCAAGGGTACTGCTAATTATCGAAAATGTCAAGGGGGAACTCTCAGGAAAAGACCCAATTGTATCCCTCTTATCCCTAGGGAAAAATTGTAGAGGTGATGAAACTTAGGGGAAACTTCACTCAAACTGCAACAGGGGCCATAGGTAAGGTTTCTTTCTTTTTTCCCGATCAGATTATCCCTGGAATTGGGGACCTTCAGCAAATCCAGATCAGGACTTCCGCACCGTGAGCCCGGTGGGCTTTGTCCGACCCTACTGATTAAGTCTGGTGAATAAGTCCTACTCCTTGTCGAGAACTGGTAAAATTAAGCAGTTTTCTTGCCGATTTAATAGATGCTAAATTTTAATCAAGTACCGCTCAATGTTGAAGAAGAAGAGACGGATAACTCTAGCTTTTACCTAGCCATTGGGGATTTAATGTCAGGAGTGTTGATGGTATTTGCCTTGCTGTTTATTACGACCCTGCTGCAACTCCAGGAAGCGAAAGAGCAATTATCCCAACAGCGGCGCATTTTTGTAGGAGAACTGGTGGGGCATTTGAAAGGCAATGAAATCGATGTCAAGGTGAACGAAGAAACCGGGGAAGTGAGTGTGCGAGAGGCGATTTTATTTGATGAAGGGAGCGCCCAACTGAAACCCGAGGGTAAGGCCGAGTTGAATAAATTTATTCCTCTGTATAGTCAGGTAATTTTTTCAAATCCTGATTTTGAACGAGAAATTTCCCGAGTGATTATCGAAGGTCACACGAGTTCTAAAGGCTCTTATGAAGCGAATATGGAATTAAGTCTGATGCGAGCGTTGGCGGTGACGCAATATATTTTTTCCGAGGAACTCCTGTTTGCGAGTAAACCGGAATTAACCCAAAAAATCATGGCCGCTGGACGGGGAGAAATTGAAGCCCAACCAGAACAGGATAACCCCAGCGATCGCAAGGTAGTGTTTCGATTCCAGTTCCGAGGGGAGGGAATTGGAACCCTGGATTAAAGGAGCATTCACCCCCAGAAATCTCCAACAGCATACCCCGAGAGGGAATCTATGCCAGAGGAGAGAGATGCAGTTCATACAGCAGATAGAGTTGCGATCGCCTCCTTTCTTGCCAAACTAGGAGGAATAAAAAGCAACAGCTATCATGGCATCACTTTTATGTTAAACAATCAAGTTAAAACAGCAGCATTACTGGGACTGTTAAGCGGTCTTTTGGTGTTAGGAAGCTATGCGTTAATGGGTAACGAGCAGGGGTTAATTTTCGGATTAATTTTGGCCGCTGCGAGTAGTTTGAGTTCCTGGTACTTTTCCGATCGCGCCGCATTAATGGCCTATCATGCTCGACCCATGCAACGGCAGGAAGACCCGGAATTGTACGATATGGTCGCACGATTATGCGATCGCGCGGAAATCCCCATGCCAAAACTATTTACGGTCCCCACCCAAACACCGAACGCCTTTGCCACAGGTCGCGATCCCAACAATGCTACAATTGCCGTCACCCAAGGATTGAGAAAACTCCTCACCCCCGAAGAACTGGAAGGAGTATTAGCTCACGAACTAACCCACGTCAAAAACCGCGACACCCTCACCCAAGCCGTCGCGGGAACCATTGGCGGTGCAATTACCTTTGTCGGACGGATTCTCACCTTTGGCGCGCTATACGGTCCCGTCACCCGAGACAATCGCCAAGGCGCAAACCCCCTGGGATTATTGTTCCTGGTGGTTTTAGCACCTCTGTCTGCTGGATTAATTCAGATGGCAATTTCCCGAACCCGCGAATTTGCAGCAGATATTGGTTCAGCAGAAATCACCCAAAATCCCTTAGCTTTAGCCAGTGCCTTAGAGAAATTGGAAGCAATGGGACGACAAATTCCCATGAATGGCAATCCGGCATTTTCACCGTTATTGATTGTCAATCCGCTGAATGCCAAAGGATTGCAAGCGTTATTTCGCACCCATCCCCCCACGGAAGAACGGATTGCGCGTTTGCAGCAAATGGCGCAGCAAAAGCAACGGACTCCTGTTTTGGCGTAACTAGATTGACCCCACCCTAACCCGGACCTTGCCAAGGGGAGGGGACCGGAGAATCACCCTGAACGTAAAAAACTACTTTTGTAAGGATGGGGGAGATGATTTTTTAGATTAATCCAGCAGACTTGATATAATCCTCGAACTTAGCAATCCTTATCCCCCATCGTGTAAACATTCCTTCAGTGCAAATCCGTGAAATCAGTGGTTTACTCCTTTGTATCCCACAATTCAAACCCCTCCTCCTTCTTCCCCAAAATCTGATCGCATACCTCCCGATCGCCCTCTTTCACCCGGGAATTATTCTCCAAATAATCATCCACCCATAGGCAACTGCGGTTTAACAAATCTTCCAGGTTCAAGTTCCATAAAATCACGGTTTTATCCTTACTGGAAGAGGCCAAGGTTTTACTATCCGGACTGAAACTCAGACTGAGGACCGCATCATTGTGGCCTTCTAGGGTGGCGATCGCCTTGCCATCTTTGGTCCAAAGTTTAAGCGTCTTATCCTCACTCGCCGTAGCTATCAGTTGTCCATTGGGACTATAAGCCACCCAGTACACGGACCGAATATGTCCTTCGAGGGTGGCGATCGCCTTGCCGTCTTGACTCCAAATTTTTACCGTTTTATCCTGACTCGCCGTGGCAATCTGTTTTCCATCGGGAGAGAAGGTCACACTATAGACCTCCCCCTGATGTTCCCCGATGGTTCGCACCAGTTTCCCGTTTAAATCCCAGAGTTTCACCGTCCCATCTCCCCCAGCGGTGGCAATGCGTTTACCATCTGGGGAAAAGGTAACGCTATTCAGGGAATTTTCATCCGCGCGGAATGTGCGAAGTCGTTCTCCCCTCTTACTCCACAGAATTGCCATGCCGTCCCCACTGACGGAGATCACCTGTTGTCCATCGGGACTGAAATCGATGCCTAAAACTCGGTCCTGATGACCCTCTAACGTCGCGACTAAATCCTGTTTGGATTTACTCCAGAGTTTCACCGTGTTGTCAGCGCTTGCCGTGGCAAAGAGTTCGCCATCGGGACTAAAACTCAGGTTCCAGACGGCATCCTTATGTCCGATTAAGTCGGCAATTTTATTCCCGTTGGGTTCCCATAGCATGACCGTGTTATCTTTGCTGGCAGAGGCGAGCAATCGGCCATTGGGAGAAAACGCCACCACCAAGACTTCATCGGTATGTTGCCGAAATCCTGGAAGTTGTCGGGGAAGACTTTTCCAGAGTTTCACGGTGTTGTCCAGACTGGCAGTCGCGATGGTTTGGCCATCGGGAGAAAAGCTCACACTCCAGACTTCATCGCGATGTCCCTGGAGGGTATCACTTTCTACCCATTGGTTGGTTTGTGGGTCTTGACGCCACAATTTGGCTGTGCGGTCCAGACTGGCGCTGGCAAGGGTGGTACCATCGGGACTAAAATTCACCCCGAATACCCCTTCTGTATGTCCGCGCAGGGTGGCGATTTCAGTACCGTTGAGTCTCCAGAGTTTCACGGTTTTATCGATGCTACCGGAGGCGAGGGTTTGTCCGTCGGGTGAGAAACTCACACTGGTGACCCCTTGTTCATGGCCGGTCAAGGTGGCGATCGCATTGCCGTTAATGTTCCAGAGTTTAACGGTGTTATCTAAGCTGGCAGCGGCGATCGTCTGTCCATCAGGGGAAAATCGCACTAACAAAATCGGTGCATTTTCCGCATTGATGGTCCGGAGTAACTGTCCCTGGAGGTTCCAGAGTTTAATGGTTCTATCTTGACTGCTGGAGGCCAAGATTTGTCCGTCGGGAGAAAAGCTTGCGCTAGTGACGCCGAGACTGTGGCCGGTGAGAGTGCGGATTAATGTGCCATCCCGTTGCCACAGTTTGATGGTGCCATCGGTACTGGTGGTGGCGATCGTTTGTTCATCGGGACTGAATGCAACTCGGGTAACGGGCTTGTCATGGCCATTCAGGCTCACCACTAAACGGCCATCAGGTGTAAACAGTTTAGCGGTTTTATCGGTACTGGCGGTGGCAATCAGTTCGCCATCGTCGGAGAAGGTGACGCTAACTACACTGTTTTTATGTTGTTCTAAGCGGTTGACTTCTCGAACGGTATAGGCCAGTTGTAAGACACTGGCGGTCTGCATTTCCAACGACAGGGGCGATCGCATGGTGAAGGGCGATTGGATGATTTCGGAGGTCTTTTGCCCGACTTGAAGACTATTCACCAATGCCCCAAATTCGTTGTTTTTCAGGCGCAATGCTTCCGAAGATAGATTTTTGGCTTCCAGTTCCGCAATCTCAGCCTTGAGGCTTTTAGAAAAGGCTTGCCAGGTCAAAATTCCAAACCCAGCAACCATGATTGCCAGAATCAAATTCAATGTAGTTTGGATTTGCTTGGCTTTTTCTTTGGATTGGGTTAATTCCGCCTGAACTTCTTTCTCTCGATGGAGTTGTAAATTCGTCGCTTGCAACTCTTTGTTTTTTTCGCGCAACCCTTTTAAGCCCGCTTGAATTCGCTCCTGTTCCCGGATAAATTTCACTAAATAATCATGAACCAACTGATAGCGACTTTCCGGAAGTTCCGGCAGCACAAACACTAACCCCGCCTTTTCCAGGATTTTTAAAATTTCTTCTAAATTCTCAGGATGAACCGCTAACTCAGGGGTTAAATCTGCTAATAATTCCGCCTGCTTTTTCAGGGGACGAATGCCGCTTTCTTCCGTGAGGAAGTAAAGCAGCAACCGCGCTGTATATTCATTTTCCGGGCCGCAGTCGGCGATCGCCTCTTCTAAGAAGCGTTGCACCAGCTTCTCTTTCGGCCCGGATTGCCGATATTGGGCTAAGGTGGTGATGTTCTCCGCTTGCAGTTGAGCACCGACCACTTGTAACTCAATGGGACGGACCTCCCCGACGCGATCGGCCAGGTCCTCAACCAATTCCTCAATTAAAGCCGGTTCTAAATAAAATTGAGCGCGTTGGGTCAAGCTTTCAATCACCTGACGCGCTTTCGCCTGGGACAGATTTCCCAGGTAATACCGAAACTTTTTATTTAGGATATCCCGATCCACCACCTCCAGATTCCCGAGGCGTTCACATTCCAGCAAATAATGTAAGTAATCTTCTCGTAAAGAAAAAATGACTTTCACGAAGGGAACATTGACACAGGCATTTAAAAATTGATAAAATTCCTGTCTCTGACCCGGGTCATTTTCAACAAAAAAGAATTCCTCAAATTGGTCAAAAATTAAAACTGTGAGTAAATTGCGCTCGTTGTTGCGATGCAATTCTTCCAGTAATTCTTGAACATTTTTCGAGAACTGATTGGCATTGAAATCGAGGTTGGGGTTGCGATTTCCGGTTAAGCGGCCCGAGTCGTCCCGGTCAAATCCAGACTCTTCTAGTCCTCGTTGGATACCTTGCTTTAATCCGGTGACCCAATCGGTGTACACTTGTAGAAGAACCGGGAAAGCATTTCTCGCAGCGATCGCCGTTTGTTTAAGCACCGGCACTAATCCCGCTTGAACCAGGGAACTTTTTCCTACTCCCGAATGACCATGAATCACTGTGAGTCGGTAGTCATTCCGACCCAAGCGTTCGATTAAGCGATTGACATCCCCTTCCCGTCCCGATGTAGCAATTTCCACGGGAACATGAGTGGGGGTAACACTCCCCATCATCGAGGGATTCAACGGATGTAGTCGCGCTTGTAAACGACCAGCCCCAATAAACGCCCGTAAGCCAAACTGAGCCTCGACTGCGCGAAGTTTTTGCTTAATTTCAAAGGCTTTGAGATATTCCGACTGTTGAAAATACAGCGATCGCAACTCCTCTAAAATCCGGCGATATAACTGTAAGTCATACTGCGGATCGGTCTGCTGTTCGGCATGGTGCAAGTGAGAAATTGCCTTTTCCCCCTGACCCACTTGAGCAAACGCCCGGGCCAACAGCAGTAAATATAACCCATGAGGCCTGGGAATCAGCACCTTGGGGGCATTAGCCAGGACCTCTAGGGCGCGTTCGGCAAAATTCCGAGCTTTTTCCCACTGGGACTGCTGCAACGCTACCTCGGCCAAAAATCCATAATCCCGGGCCAACTCCTGGGGTTTGCAATGCTGATGCAAGGTAATCGACTTTTTGGCCACAATAGATAAGGCATCCCATGCTTGTAACCGCTGCAAAATCTCACCCAGTTGTCCAATAAACTTGGCGACTAATTCCGGATGTTTGGACTCCTCAAAGACGCGAACACAGTCTTCTAAATAAGACCGGGCCGCTTGTAAATGCTGCTGTTCCTGGGGTTGATCCAGTTGTGCCAAACGACAGTAACACAGTCCGATGTGAAACAACACCACCCCCTGTTGCAAGTAATACCGCAGGGGTGGCATCTCCCAAATCAGGGGAGAGGGGTTGGGGGTGAGGGGAATGAACGGCATGGACTGGCGATCGCCCGATGCCATAGCCTCTTTCTCACCGCTGTAGCTGGAGGAACCGGAGAGTTGTTGTTGCCAAAAGGCCAAGCTTTGGTGATAGCGTTTTAAGGCCAAATCCAGGCGATCGCGGGCATAATCATCGCGACCTAGCACAAACTGTAAACTTGCTTCCAGTTCCGGAACCAACTGCACCTGGCGACTGCTTAATTCTTGTTTAGCAAATTCCAATTCCAGGCAGTTGCGGGACCCGAGAATTGTCGAGTTAGGAATAAAGTTAAAGGAACCCCGTTCCACCACCTCGGAGAAGACCCGATCCACACTGATGGCGATCGTCTCGATCGCCGCCGTTGTCGAGAGAGAAAACTCCGTACTGGTGGCCCAACTTTCAAAGTCCGGGGCCACCCGAATAAAGCTTTTTAAAACCCGGTCATCCACCCAAAAAACAATCGGAAAGGGAAAGTGCTTTCTAAACTCTTCCCGAACCTGATTGGCCGCCATAAATAGGGGGTCTAAATGACTGACCGATTCGAGTCCAAAGACCATTAAAGCTTCCGGTTGTTCTGTGCCAATTTCATCCTGGATGGTCTTGTACAGCGTCCGCACAGAAGTCGGCAGATGAAGTTCGCGAATCTCTACAGAGACGGAATCATGTAAATCTGCAGTCACGCGATCGCGCAAACTGGCATAGTTACACCGCGCCAAAATCAAGGAAAACTGCCCTTGAGAAAAGGAAATGGCCCGGTGTAAAACCTTTAAAGATTGTTGATTGCGCCTGACTTCGGCGTCGTCATACTGTAGATTCATCATGGTTCAACCGTCATCGTGGGTTTTGGGTACTCGACTCGGGATTTTAGGCAGGGGAAAAGACGAAGAGAGGGCTTCCTTTTTGGATTGGGATTCTGCCAAAATAGGGTTGATATCAAACCACCGACCGGAGTCGCGATCGCGGTATTCAAACACGAACATACTTCGCAATAAATGTTGATACGCCGCCTCGCCTCTAACATTTTTGCTCTCATGGACTTGATTGAGCAGTTCCCAATCCGTCGGGGCGATCGCCAGGACCAAATCGTTCCGCCGTTCCGAAATGACAGTTTCAATTGTTTCTCGACCAAAAGGCGGGTCTTCTTGTTGTAAGCAGCGATAGATCAACCCCAATAAATTTCGCACATGGCCGCCACTAATCCGGCACAAGCGGTCTAAGGTTTCCGCACTATCAAAGACTTGGGTAATTAAGTTTAGGCGTTCTGATGGGGTCAGTTCAGGAAAGGCCCGCGCTAGGACCATTTGCCGGAGTAACTCTAACCCTTCGATAAAGTCTTCCCCATCGCGCGATCGCACGGGAACCATTGGCAGCACTTTCGGGGCCACTCCTGCCCCCAATCGGCTTTTGAGCGCTTCAGATTCATGGGAAAACATTAAGGAAAGGGGAATCGTATAAACTAAATGACATTTGAGCTTGCGAAGTTGTTCACCGCGATCGACGAATAAATATTCCGTTTGCGATCGCCCGGAGGGTAACGGTCGATTATCCACGCGATCGAGGTTATCCACAATCACCACTAACCCCCGTTTGTCCCGACGTTGCAACTCCTGAGTTGCCTTCAAGAGAATATCCTCATTAATCGATTGTAAAATCCCACTGGTGCGCGGTTCTAAATATTGCCGTAACTGGGTTCGCAGTTTAGGACTTTCTTTCGCTTGGCTGGTAATTTGAGCGATAGAAATGGCTAAATCCGCCGTGGGATCAATATCAATGGGCGCTTGCCAGACCTCGGTAATTTCTTTAAACAGCTTAGTAAAATAACTAGAGGTCAGGGGAATTCCACTAACCGCGAGATTTTCCGTCACCTGTCTGGCGATCGCCAGCAAAATATCAGAAATATCCACATCGGCCATTTCCAAGTCCCGAGAGGACTCAAAATACACCACATGAAATTCCGCCTCTTCCAATTGCGACTTTAGCCGCAACAACTCCGTGGATTTCCCACAGCCAATATGTCCCGTAAATAACTGACAAGTGGGAATATCCGGAGACAATCGGGTAATAGTTCGGCCCAACTCCTCAATTATTTTACCCCCTCGGACCCCGGAAAAATCAATATAATACGGTCTATCCTCCGGATTTCCAATGGATAGCGTCTTACTGGGGTTACACGCTTGATAAAATTTTCTCAAATTAATTTCCATCACCCTTGCCCTTGGTTTTTGAACTGGGTAGAAGCCACTAATCCCCTGAAAGAAAAACCGAAAACGTCAACACTTCTAACATTAACAGCAAATGGTTTTTTTTCCCATCAGGGTTTTTGGCCAAGGAAGTCCGTCCCTACCCTAGTTACCTCGCCGTACTCCCGGGCAGAAACCAACCCCCCTAGGGTATCGGTACAGCGGTAAGACCACCGGGTTTCCTCATAAAATCTCTACCCATTCGTGACCCGTCTTGACCAGACATCCAGGTTTCTGAAGGGATGGGTTATAATTCTCAACCCCTGCTGAAGGGGTGTCCCCTCTGCTCAGTCTCCATTGGCCAAGGTGAGTCCCAGTTTCGGGTATTCAGGTTCAGTTCTTTGCCCCGGGGATGCCAGCTTTTTAGGCTTTCTTCCACGCCACAACTCGCCTTCTATTTCCTCAAAAGAGCAGTCGTGCAACCCTTTTGATAGAGGTCCCTTCAATGTTTCGCTCCCAAGAGACCGTCCTGCTTTGATTGCTCTGAATTCAATTTAAACGGGATGAGTTTTTCTTGTCTACACCCCGGAGGGAACACTTAACCCTCACTGTCTGTTTCTCAGGTTGAAAGCCTCTGAAAACCCGCCGCCATTTTGCCCTAGTCCTGCGAACACTTATTCAGGCTGCGATCGCCCCTGTTTATCCCCATTTCCGAGGTTCTTGCTCAAGTTCTAACCTTCCTGATGAAGCGATGAATTGTTCCTGGGTGAATCACCCGTGATTCGGTGAATCCCAGCTTATTTACAAATCCCTAATAACTCGCATTTTCCCGGTTGCTCACCCCTAGCTGCCACCAAGAGTTCCATCGACCTAGGCTCCTCCTGCGTCACCACAGCATTTGGTTGCTGCTCTAAAAATAGTTGAGGGTCAGGAGACTTTAACATTTCATCTCTAGCAAAAGTATTGCTGCCCGTCGTCACGATAACGGGTAGGGCAAATAATAGGCTCAACAGTTTGGTATTCATCAGTTTGGTATTCATCATCTCAATCATCTCCTGGGATAGGTTAAACACCCTCTTTTATTCCTCGACTTTTTTACGGTGACTTAAGTTACTATTTCTGATTATCTCTCCCCAGGTCAGGATTTTTCATCTGCCTTGGGTTAGGACCTAGCAATACTCGAATTTAGGAAAAACTCGGCAAATTCCCTGATTTTTTTACGCTTCCTCCTAGGGATGAAGCCACTTGATTCAGGGCAGGCTTTTACACCTTTCGGTGCCGTCGCCGCGCTTTGTAGTCCTCCTCAATCCAACTCCCTTAATTTTGCCCTTGTTTACATCCAAAATAGGAGGAATAGAGTGACAGTTTTGACAATGGATTGTCCCGTCGCGTTCACACTCCTCTTGGAGAGCGCTCCGACCCACCTACACCAGGGATAACCTTGACTCCCGTGCCGGTAATCCATTGGTTCCTCTCGCCCCCCGATGATCTCGTCTGAGGCGATCGCACCTCGATTCGCGAGTGAGGACAGGACGAAATGTGGCACAGTCTCCGCCCATAAATTAACCACGGTTACAAAACTCTATCTTTATTGTACCAAAAATGGAAATCCCTTCACCCTAACAAGATAAAATCACTCGCACCCATCGGCTAACTCAAAGGGAATATTCTCCCCGTCACTAGAGTTGGGTCGGTTGCTTCCCCCAACAGGACCGAACTCCTACCCCAACGGTTAGAAACCGGCTTTCTTGGCACAATCCGGAGCAATTCGCAGTCAATTTGGGCGAGAAACTCGGTTTCTGGGCCCCTGGCACTGAGTCGTCTTCCACTGGCATCCTCGGAACTGACCCTTTCCATCCCCCTGTCTGGCACACTCTACAAGGTCATTCCCAAAAATCCGGACTCATGGGGTACAGAAGCGATCGGGAGTGCGATCGATAGAATTCTCAGGAGTGCCTTGCATCTTGCTCGCTAGAATTCCAGGGAGCAAGATGTTTGGGCACCACCCACAGGCTTCAATAACGCACTCCCACAGAATAAAAAATGTGCCTCATGACTGTGGGAAACGCTATAATTTCTCATTGACATTCAGGGGATCTAACCCTTCCCAGACTTTCGAGATGCCATGTCTCAAGAAATACTCGCAACGCTCCACATAGAACCGCGCTGCTTGGTCTTGGGGATTATTTTCTAAGACCTTTTTAAATAATTGATGGGCTTCTGCAAATTTTTCCCCTTGATATAAAACAATCCCTCGCTCAAATTTAGTCCGCGAACCAAGCTTCGTTTCAATCAAACTTTGAGGATAGCAATCCAGCACTTCAAACACCGCCACCGAGTCTTTTTTACCTTTAACTTGCACCTTACCTAAAAACCGATAGTTGTACTTGGTCGGGTCATCTAAATGAATTAGAGTTTGGCCGCTAATCACAATAGAAGCGCCATACAATTTGGTCAGTCCTTCCATCCGGGAGGCTAAATTCACGGCATCAGAAATCACCGTGGTTTCCATGCGCTGTTCTTCCCCAATCGTCCCCAGCATCAAGCTCCCCGTATGTAAGCCAATCCCAATGGCGATCGGCATATAGCCGCTCTTTTGGCGATGGACATTGTAAATCATCACCTGTTTTTGCATCTCGATCGCCGCACGCATGGCATCTTCTGCGGTATCGGGAAACAGCGCCATCACCGCATCCCCAATATATTTATCAATAAACCCATGATGATTCCGAATCACCGGACCGACTCGGCTCAAATACGAGTTAATAAAGTTAAAATTCTCCCGAGGCGACATCCGTTCCGAAAGGGTGGTAAAGGAGCGAATATCCGAGAACAGAATCGTCATATCTTTCTGAACCTGATCCCCCAATTGCACATCCAGAATGGTGTCATACCCGAGGAACTGGATAAACTCTCGCGGCACAAACCGGGCATAAGCCAGGTTAATCTTGGACAGTTGGATGTGCATTTTAATCCGCGCCAATAACTCATTTTTAGAGATGGGTTTCGTTAAATAATCATTAGCTCCAGATCCAAAGGCTTCCATCATGTCCGAGGCTTGATTTCGGGCGGTTAACAACACCACAGGTAACTCATTAGCGGGGAACTTTTCGCGAATGCGCTGACAGACTTCATAGCCGGTCATTTTTGGCATCATCACATCCAGCAAAATCAAATCCGGTCGTAAGCCATTTTCCATTTCTGCTAAGGCTTCGGGTCCATTACTCGCCGTGGCGATCGCATAATTTTCCAGGGATAAATGATTGACGAGCACTTGTAAATTAATCGGTTCATCATCCACGATTAAAATTTGGAACTCGCCATTACTCCGGGTCCGCCACCCTTCCACAGCGGCCAGGGGTAAGGCGACTGGGGGGAATTCTTCTTCCGTAACCACGGGTTCCAAGGGTTCAGGCAAGGGAATTTCCGGGGTCTGAACCTGGTTCGCGGAGATCGGCAGGGTAAAGGTAAAGCGAGACCCTTCTCCCACCCCAGACTCCACCCAGATTTTCCCCTCATGCAGTTCCACCAGTTGCTTGGCGATGGACAATCCCAACCCCACAGACCCGTAAGCGCGAAGTGAGGTCCCATCGCTTTGCTCAAACAGTTCAAAAATCTGACTTAACTTACTTTCGGTAATCCCAATCCCGGTATCGGAGACGGTAATTGCTAAATATAAATGTTCGGTTTCCAGAGTCATTGCTGGACGAGTCACTTTTCCTTGGAGGATGGAACGGGGATATCTCACACGACTCCATCCCCCATCCTCGGTTTCTCCCTCGTCGTCTTCACTCATCAGTCCTTCTTGTCCCGATAACACCGTTGCCGACACTTCAACGGTCCCGGCATCTGTATATTTGATGGCATTCCCGACTAAATTATGTAAAATCTGCTGGACTCGGTTTTCATCGGCATCCACCAGGGGAACATCTTTCCCCACGGCGTTCACCAGTTGTAGAGTTTTCCCTCCCACTAAGGGTTGACAGATGGTGAGGACGACATTGGTAATTTCCCGCATTCCCAAGGGTTTCAGGTCGAGTTGGATATTTTTATGCTTGAGCTTGGAAAAGTCGAGCAAATCCTGGACCAATTGCGCCAGGGTTTGACCACTAGAGACGACGAGGGAGAGATTGGCGCGTTGCAGTTCGCTGAGGTCTCCGGTGGCTCCATCTAACATCGATTCGGTAATTCCGATAATTCCATTTAGGGGAGTGCAGAGTTCATGGGAGGTACTGGCGAGAAATTCATCTTTGAGTTCATCGAGGTCTTGCAAGGCCCGATTTTTGGTTTCTAACTCTTCCGAGGAGGTGAGTAAGTTGGTATAGAGGCGGGCATTTTCAATGGAAATCGCCGCTTGGGAGGAGAGGAGTTTAAGGACTTCCAAGCGGTCCGGAGTAAAGGCCCCGGTGGTGATGTTATTTTCTAAGTAGAGAAGGCCGATGAGTTTGCCCTGATGAACGATGGGGGCACAGAGGATAGACTGGGGTTGATAGTCGATAATATATTGATCCTGGGTGAAGCGTTCCTCGGCGATCGCCTCTTTAATCACCACGGATTCCTGAGTCCGGGCGACATAGTTGATGATAGAGAGGGGCAGGCGACTGGTGTTTTCCACCGGGATATGTTGGCCGATCATCACCTCAGTTTCATGAGTGCTTCCGGTGGCTTCAATATAGAGTTTATTGTTCGTTTCTAAAATTAAGGAGATGGTTTCTGCTCCCGCATTTTCCATGACAATTTTCATGAGTTTTTTGAGCAAATTGTCTAGGACAATTTCCCCACTAATTGCGGCGGAGGCTTTGACAAATGCGGTTAAATCGAGTAACCCGGTATGAGAGCCAGTGGTGGTGGAAATGGTGGTGGTGGTGCTCATCACTCCCCCTTTGCCCTGTCCCTCCAGACTTCCTCGGGCGATGGAATGGGAGTAGGTGGCATCGAGTTCGCTGACTTTGCGAGTTGCCCCCCAACGCAGATAGGCATAATAGGCTTCGGTGATATAGGTGGAGGTGATTTTGTCGAGGTTGAGTTGCTGATAAAATTCTCCGGCGCGTTCGCAGGCGATCGCCGCTTCATGAATGTAGCCATATTTGCGGGCGGATTTGATGGCGCGATCGTAATGGGTCATCGCCGCCACGGTTCGGCCTAAAACCCGGGCTTTTTCCGCCTCAACCAATTCATACTTATGTCGATAGTTTTGCGGGGCGTGTAAAGCCCATTGCTTCATCTTGCGTTGGGCCAGTTGGACCCGCACCAACCCTTTGATTTTCTGAGCAGGTGTCCCTTGGGGATAGAGGGCAAGTAAGGCTAAAGACTGGTAAAAATTGTGTTCATTGACACTGACTAACCCGACCACACCATGTTGATAATTTTCGGCTAATTTTGCATAATAAACAGCCCGTTCATATTCCCCAAATAAATAACATAAGATGGTTTTGGCGAGATAGGCCGCAAATACCGACATGGTATTGTTGGATTCAAGCAAAATCGGGAGTAGCGTTTCTTCATCAAATTTGTCTCCACTCAAGAGGCAGGGATTGGGTAGTTCTCCTTGTAAGTTGAGCATAAATTGCCGCCAAATCCGCGCATAATGGATATGAAAATCCAGCTTGAGTTGGACCATCCAAGCAATATAATGGTCAGCCTCTGCTCCCACAGCATCCAGGGGTTCTCCGCGAAATAAATTATGGTTGCAATAATGCAGGGCCGCGTGTCCCGCCCATTCAATATCCCCGGTTTCTAGGCCATAATTAAAGGCATTTCTTAAGGGGTCGATGGTATCCTGAAGGGGCATTTTGACGTGCTTGATATGAGCATAGACTAAATCCCCCACCTTCGCTTTCATGGTTTTATCGTCAAATTGCTCTAACAGTCGTAAGGCGAGTTCACCACTGCGATCGCCTCCCTTAATATCTGACCAAGACCCATACAACAACACCCCATAAAACCCGTAAGCAAAGGCAGAAAGCACCGAGTTTCCATGTTTTACACAGAGGTCTATCATGGTATAGACCACCAAATGCAGCATATTCACTGAAGAAACATAAGCCGCTGGGGTCATGGCAACTAAAATTCTCATGGCGGCCAACTGTTCCGGATTGCTCATCGGTGGCAAGGCCGCTAAATCTTCAAGGCTCTTGTTTTTGAGAATCCATTTGGTGCGGATTGCGCCCCAAATCCGATGAAATTGATTCGGCTGTTTCGGCAGGGTTATGCCTAACAGTTGGAGAACCATCACCCCAGTATTGATGGCCTTCTCCATTTGATTTTGGGAGACATAAGATTGAATTTTCTTTTCATAGATATCAATCCTTTCTAATAAGGTTCGGGTATTTTTGAGGGCATCCTGGGCCAGGTGGTTGGCCCTTTCATAATTCGCGACTAAATATTCTGCTTCAATTAATTCATTGTAGAGATTTAAAGTAAATTCATAGCGGGATATCCAGCTATCTTCGGGAAGTAGCTGAAAGGCTTTGGATAAATATTTAACCGCATTTTTATAAGCCATTGTCGTCTTGGCTTTTTGACCGGCCAGGAAATTGAGATGAGCGATTTTACTACTTTCGGCTTGAGACGCGATTAAACTCAAGCCGATGTTCAAGTGATTGACAATCTCAAATAGCTTCTCTTCTCGTTCTTCAGCGTTGCAATGTTTCAGTAAGAGCTTTCCGACTTTGAGGTGAACTTGTTGTTTCCGTTCCTCAGAAATCAGAGAATAAGCGACCTGGGCGACGCGATCGTGCAAGAACTGATAGGCCACGACTAAGTTATCCACCGGCAAGGCCACGGGTTCCTCGTTGCCAAAAATTAAGGGGATTTTATAAGTATTGGCGATGGGTAAAATTAATCCTTGCTGGACGGCTTCCTGGAGGTCTGTAGCGGTGGCAGAGAGGGATTTTTCATTGACGAGGGCGAGAATATCAATATAAAAGATATTCCCGATACAAGCGGCAACTTGTAACGCATTTTGGGTGGATTCGGGAAGCTGTTGAATTTTGTTGACCATTAAATCCACCACATTATCGGTGATGGAAAGTTGCTCAATTCGGGGAAGATCCCATTCCCAACGCCCTGCACTGAGGTTACAAACTAACAGATTTTCTTGGATGAGGGAATTGAGCAGCATCCTGACAAAAAAAGGATTGCCATGAGTTTTTTGGTGGACGAGTTCTGCTAAGGGTCGCGATCGCACTGTGGGACAGCTGAGGGTATCGGCAATCAGTTGGTTAAGACATTCGATATTTAAAGGTTCGAGGGCGATTTTAGCGATCCGCACGCCGGACTGTTGAAACCGGCGGATCATTTGGAGTAACGGATGGCGAGGGCTGTCGATTTCGTTTTCGGGATAGGCTCCAATCAGTAACAAACATTGGCGATCGGAGGCGCTGACGATCGCCTGTAACAGCGTCATCGATGCGGCATCCGCCCAATGTAAATCATCTAAAAATAGCACCAGGGGATGTTCTTGAGTCGTAAAAACGCTCAGGAATTTTTGAAAGACGACACTTAACCGATTCTGGGATTCGGAAGGCGGTAGAACCGGAACCGGGGACTGTTTACCAATAATCAGTTCCACTTCCGGAATCATGTCAATAATGACTTGACCATTTTTGCCCAGTTGTAATAAAATTTGCTCTCGCCATGCGGTGATTCGCTCTTCACTTTCGCTTAAAATGAGGCGAATTAATTGCCCGAAGGCTTCAATCAGGCCGCCATAAGGGATATTGCTTCGATACCGCTCAAATTTTCCCGAAATAAAATAGCCGGTTTGTCGGTTCAGGGGTTGGTGCATAGCCTGAAGGAGGGCCGATTTCCCCACCCCGGAATAGCCGGAAATCAGAACAATTTCACAGGAGGAAGAGGGGAACTCAACGGGTTTTTCCGGTCCAGAAATAGCGGAAATGACCGGGGCTTTGCGGCGGATTCTCCAGTAGGCTTCTTGGAGTAGCGCCAGTTCGCGATCGCGCCCATAGAGTTTCTCAGAAACGAGCAATTCCCCAGATAAATCCGCCGTCCCTAGGGCGAATTTCGTGATTTTCCCCGTTTCGTTGAGTTGAGTCAAACAGGTGAACAGATCCCCTTTAAGTCCGTAAGCACTTTGATAGCGGTCTTCCGGGTTTTTTGCCAATAGTTTCATCACGATATTAGAAACCGCCCGGGGAATTTCTGGCTTAACGTCGGTCAGAGGACGGGGATTTTTGGCTAAATGGGCATGGACAATTTCCATCGGGTCTGTCCCTTGAAAGGGCAGCTCTCCTAGGAGCATTTCATAAAAGGTCACCCCGAGAGAGTAAAAATCTGACCGATAATCCAGGTCCCGATTCATTCGCCCGGTTTGTTCCGGGGACATATAGGGCAATGTCCCCTCGATCGCCCCGGTATTGACGGCCTTTTGGACGATGGAAATACTAAAATCTGTAATTTTAACTTGCTGGGTTTTTCCCTGAATAATAATATTTAAAGGATGAAGATCGCGATGAATAATATGAGCGTTATGAATTTCTCCTAAAATTTCCGCCAGTTGGATAGCAATCTGTAAAAATTCTTTTAAATTTAACCGGATGCCCGTTAAATAGTGTTTGAGGGAAACCCCGCCCATATCTTCGAGGACAAGGGCAAGCTGATTATATTCAAAAGTTTCCAAGGCATACACCTTGATGATCCCTGAACTGTTCAAATTCCGGGTAATTTCATATTCATGGTGAAGTTTAGCCAACTCCTCCGGGGTGGGGTACTCGGCTTTGAGCAGCTTGAGGATCACTCGTTGCTCATCGAGTTCTCGTTGAGCTCGATAAACAATGGTGTTGACACCTTCGTAAATTTTGTCAAGGATGGTGTAGCCTTTAAGCGAGATCGTCATGAGTCTCAACAATAGTCGATAAGTAGGCGTTAGAATGAAACCGGTTTGATCCCCAGTTCAACAGTGGCTTGTTTTCATGGACTTACCCCCTTGACTGCTCAATAACAATCGAGACAATCGGCGGAGGTAGACCCTTGATTTGCCCGGTCTGGATTTTGTTTCTGCACAGGGGGGCGGCTAAACCCGCACCCTCAAGGGTGGGGCTATACTAACAAAGCCTGCCTACGCAGGCTAAGAGAGAAAACAGGTCTTTGACAACTAGATTTGGTATCACATCCCATTGAGACTGACTCTCCTCATTGAATCATCGCACCCCACCCCAGGGCCATTGTTATGGAGACTCACCGCTGAACCGGACCCCAACGGGTTCTTTTGACCTGAGCGAAACAATCCGGCGTCACTTAACCGGGTTCAGGAACAGAACCCGGAGAAAACCACTGTAGAAACTGCACCCCTTTGCCCTCAAAATGTGGATTAATCCATCGGATTCATCAGAATCTCTATTGTTATGATAAGACGCCTTCGAGAGCTTTTGGTCCCCCGGGGCTTGACTCTACCGGAATAGAGCAAGGGGGAGGATGAGGGCGTCCCCTTGATTGGGCACCGATTTAATTTTCTATCGGTTGTAAGGGAGGGATTCGATGGGGCAAGGGAAAGCATTTTGACACACCCGCTTTCCGATCGCCCTTTGAATGTAGACTCACCCGATCCTTGGCCTCGGTTACAACCCCGATCGCAGGGTAGCGGTTACCACCTCCACCTGCTCACTGATTTTAAAGGTAATTTTGTGACTGTGCTAGAACCGGGGTGAAATCTTGGCCAGAAGGGGGCTAATTTTGAGGCGTTCCTGGATCAAACGGACCGATCGCCACCCTCCCTAGATCGCGCAAAGGGGTGCGAAAACTCGCACCCCCTGAAGAATACCGGGCATCAGACTCCCAATTCAAGATTCCCGGACTCGTGAGGAGGGGGTCCAAGAGGGCCGACAAGTGCCTCCGGTGCAATCGAGATGGAGTTCATGCCAATACAGGGTGGGAATCGCCCATCCGCGATCGCCTGCGTGTTCCTTTCCTAACCAGCGGTTTTCTAAATAATCATTCGGCGATTCATAGCGATGGGGATGCCAATAGGGAACGGTCAAGGACCCATACACCTTACGATACTCTTCCGAGTCAATTAAGGCGGATACCATTGCCCCCACACCATGTTCAACCAGTAACCAATCAGATTCCCGGATTTCCGCTTCATCATGGGGCGATCGGCCTAAAAAATGCTTAAACGCATTCTCGATAAACTTGACATTGGAACTTTTCTCATAGAAAATTTCCAAATAAATTGAAGACACGGCAATCCGCTTCAAAAAATGCCGAATCCCAATTTTTCCCTTGATAAATTCTTTCTCTAACCCCGCTAATTTTTTCCGTTCAAACTGATAAGGTTGCCGTTCTAAAACTTGACAATAAATTTGTCGCAGCACATCTTCTCGTTCTTCAACCGAGGCTTTCTGCTTCATCGTCACGGGTTCTTGTAAGCTCATGGTCTGCTCCTTGATTTGAATAAACCGACTGGGAGATTAATCCCGAGATATTGAGGACAGAGGCTGTTTCTTGCTCACCGAAATCCCCTCTTTTGTCCCGGCATAGGATACCGGATGAAATAAGTAGGACAAGAAACCGGGTTTCTTCACCTAATGGGTGGCTAATTAACAGCATTGTGATTAAGAAACCCGGTTTCTAACCCTTGCTGTCCCCGTCTCCTAGGTAGCGATTCCCGCTTTCTGAACATTAGCCATCAGTTTTGGCGGAATATCTAATGCCTCAATCATCCGATTAATATACGGATCAAGATACTGATTGGCACTGCTGGGTAAATGAGCATTGGTTGTTTCTTTCAAACAACGATAGGCTACCCCACAGGAATTTTGTCTCTGATAGGCCGTCAAAATATTAGATTGCCACAACACCAAGGAATCATTAAAGAAGCGCGGGTCATCTTTGAGAATGGCCAAGGCACTGTAACGCATCACTTGAGTCATATCGTAATAACAGCGCTGTCCATGCTTTTGCATAATGTCTGGATGCAGAGACATAAACTTTTTCAAGGCATGACGGACCAGGAGGTCACCCTTCTCGCGCAACATTTCGTAGGTTTTCACCCGTTCGGCAAAGGTTTGCAGATACCGTTTCATCCCTTGTAAATCCCCGGGACTCAGATACTGCCCTTCGTTGTCGTTAATCAGTTCTTGTAATTTGGAATTGATAGCTTGCATGGCATCCCCCTCTTTCTAAACCCCAGCCCAATTTTTATGACTTTTCTATGTCTAGTGTTATCGATCGCCACCCCGGACGGCAAGGGATTGATGTAATTTTTAATATTTCCGTAAATACCCTGAGTGGGGGGAACTGTCAGGAGGTGACAGGTGCCAGCAGATTCTGACAGGAAATCCGGTACTCGTCGATACTCGTCGATCAAACGAAATGATAGGGCGGGAGGGCCTCCCCCAACTGCAACTCCCAAGCGGAACAGGTTTGCTGCCACTCTTGGAATCGTTCATAGAGTAAAGGTTCTTCCTGAATGGGGACTAACAGAAAAATCCGATGACTCTGGTCCTCAAGGTCCGTGGCGATCGCCTCGGGATACCCTTCCATCACTTGGCGACGCATCCAGTCCCACTGGGCCGCTTGTTCATTCTGAAAAGCTTGAATCCCTTGATAGCGCTGTTTTTTCGCCAGTAAATAGGCTTTGCCCCGCACCTCAGTAGAAATCTCGAACTCCGGTTCAGGACGGGGAATGCATTTTAAAATGTACTCCCCTTGACCGACAAAGCGATCGAGTTTCTCTAAATATTCCGCTTCCCGCGTGACTAAATGCTCTTGTAATGCCTGGAGAGACCGAAACAAGGTCCCAAATCTCAGAGGTAACAGGCATTGTTGCTGAAACAATTCTCCCAGGGTGCGATCGTGGGCGACGATCGCCTGAACCAACAGCGCATCATCCCCTTGCAAGCGCTGAATATCCACGTCAAATTCCACCACAGCACAGATTTGCTTCCCGGGAACCAATTGCACCGCTTGACCGATTCCCAGGGGGAGTTCTAACTCAACTGGGGGCGTTTTTAAAAAAGCGTAAACGTAAACTTCCATCGCTTAACAGGGAATAAACTCGATCGCCAAGCCTAGCTGCGCCCAACCCGATTGCCAGTATTGCTGGGAGGGGCAGATTTCTACTGCTAAAGTATCCTCCGGATTTAACAAGGCTGTCACCAGGGTTTCCCGGTAAAAGCTGCTGTTCCCCGCAGTCCCAGGCAACGAGACCCCTGAAAACCCGGCCCAGAATCGGGCGGATAACTGTTCTAGGGCGATCGCTTCAGAATACCACCCACTGCGGGCCGATTGAATCACCGTCCCAGGGGCCAAAGGCATCATGGGACTGGGAGGCTGTCCCGTGGCAATATCGATTGAACAGGAGAACTTCGGGGTTTCTACGGTCAAAATTCCCACCAGTCGCGCCATTCCCGTTTCCCAGTCTCGTTCCGGTTGCAGGATGCGCGCCTGTACTCCAGCAATCCATTGCATGGCCTCTAATCCTGACCCTAGCATCTTCCACAACAGTTGAGAAGCTAATTCGTCGATGGAAATCTCTGGGGTCGGGGGTGGGATAACGGGATGAGACGGTTGAGCATCCAGGAGGCGACTGGCGATCGCCACGAACAAGGGAATCAATTCTGACCCTTCCCCCCCCAACGCGCTGTGGTTACTTTTAGGAATCCCTTGACTCTTGTTTTGCCAGTCCCACAGGAGAGGAAGCACCGCAGCAGCAATCCCG
Organism: Oscillatoria sp. HE19RPO; assembly: GCF_024220515.1. GTDB lineage: Bacteria > Cyanobacteriota > Cyanobacteriia > Cyanobacteriales > Laspinemataceae > Laspinema. The sequence goes on along the minus strand of NZ_JAMXOT010000146.1, from coordinate 5,512 downwards.
CCATCGGCAGTCCCGGGAGTCAGGGAGGAATCTGGATAGTCTACCAGGGGTTGACAGGGGCGAATTTTCGCCGAGGTGGGGTGATCCGGGTCTGAAAAGGGTTCCGAGAAGAACTCCAGTTCCGGATCCCTGACAAATTCAAACTCTAAGGTGAGTTGCATCTCGCCCACCTGCCAGGGACTACCCGGTTGGAGGAATTCTACTGGGGTGGGTTGGAGGAAGCGGGCGAGTTCTGGGGTAGCGAGGTGCAGTTGTTGGCGCAGTTGGGAGAGGAAGTCACCCAGTTTCAGGGACTCGCGCAAGGGGGCGACGGCATCGGACTGAATTCGAGTGGTTTCGGGGTCGAGGGGGACTAATTCTCCGGGGTAGGGACAAGGGCGATCGCTGGCGAGGTCAAAAAACCAGTGGCAATCCCCACTCTGTCCCCGTAATCCCAGCACCAGTCGCACCATTCCCCCGTCCCATCCCTGTTCCGGTTGGAACATATTGGCCGGAATCCCGCTAATCAGTCGCATCACCGCTTCGGAACTGCTGACGGCGTACCAAAGGAGTTCGGGAATCCAGTCTTCTAAGGGGATGAATCGGGGTTCTGGGGCAGAGTTTGGGGTTTTTTGGGGGTCCTCTGAGAGAACTGCCGCTTGTTTGAAGGCATCGAGGACCTGACAAGCTTCCGGGAGGAGATAGGGGGTGAGGATTTCCGGAGTTGGGGGATAGTCGAAGAGGCGGAGGGCTTCGGGTTGCCGCATTTCGGCCACTTTCGCAATTAGTTTCTCCCAGGCGGCGATCGCCTCGGGTTCTAAGCAAAATTCCCCGACTTCCGGGCCGGTTTTGGGCTGAATCAGTTTGAGAATGGTCTGCCGGACCTTTAAGGGGTCAAAGGGTGGATGTTCCGGGTTTAATGGTTGGGGTTCACTCATAAAGTTTCCTTCCATCAATCTGGAAGAAGTGGATCGCGCCGCCCACTTCGGTCCGGGTGGCGATCGCTAAATTTAGGGGATTCGGTGGCATTTGGGTTCCGGAATTGAAGGAGGCAGCCAGGGCGATGGGGGACCCGGGTCCTTGAACTGTCGCCACTGGCTCTAAGTCATGATTAAACCAGAGAATTTGCCCGTTCTCATCGGCAGTCGCCCCACCCCCAGGGACGGCAGATAAACAAACCGGCAAGGTTGCTAAGGGCAGGCGACGCACCCGCAGGGGCCAAAGTTGAATTTGCCACAGGGCGGGTCTGGGGTGACGGCTGATTCCCGCCAGGGTATAGGGTTGTTCGGTTAAAATCACCGAGTCTAAAATGCCTTTAAATGATTCAGACCCGATTGGGGTTCCCCGACGGGTATAAACCTGGAACAGGGTCCGCCCCGGGTTTGGGGTGGAGTCATACCGGATCGTCAGGAGATGTTTGGAGTCGAGAAAGATGATTTTAGGCAGGTCCGGTCCGGGAATTTTGCAGTGATGGTCTGGGGCCTTAAATCCGGTGGGGGAGAGGGTGGCGAGGGAATAAAAGTTGAGTTGTCCGGGAATGGCAATGGCTAACCAGCGACTGTCTGGGTCGATCGCCATCCGAAATTTCCCATCGCAGGTGAGTTGGTGTTGGGGTTCACCTTTGGCGATCGCCAGCCAATACAGCCGACGTCCGGTGCTCACCCAGCAGCCCCCTTTCACGGGCAGAACTTCAGTGACGCGATCGGGAAAATCCACCACCTTGGGGGGGAGGGCCAGTTGATGCCAGAGTCTGACCTGATTCCCAAGGGCCGCGTAGAGATAGCCATCCTGGGAGACTAATGCCGTGGTGGGGACGGGCAGGGGAATGCGGGACTGTTGGCTGCTGGGGCATTCCGGCATTTTCGCCATTGGGGACTGGTGCAAGGGTAACGGGCGATCGCTCAAGAGTCGCACCCCGGGTTCATTCATCGCCGCTTTAATCTGTTGTGCCATCTGCGCGGCGCTGGCATACCTGCGCGCCGGGAGTTTCTCTAAGGCTTTTTCCAGGATTAACCGCAAGGGCAAAGGCACCTGTTCCGGCACCTGCAAGCGCTGATTCAAATGCGCCCACATCAGGTCCCCAGGTTTTCCCTTAAAGGGTCGATATCCCAGCAGCAGTTCAAACAGCAAAATCCCCATCGAGTAAATATCGGCCCCCCGAGAGTACAAGCCATAAAAGCCTTCGGGGGCTGCATAAGCTGTTGCCCCTAACGCTTCTAGTTCATCACTCTCCCCCCGACGACTCCCTTGCAGTTCGCTGAAACGCCGCGCAATCCCAAAATCCGAGAGGCGCGCAAACCAGGAGCCTTTTTTCACGCTCAACAGGATATTCTCCGGTTTGATGTCACAGTGAATGATTCCGGCATCATGAGCGCATTCTAATCCCGCTAGAATCCCCAGGATTAATTGCAGCCCTTCCCCTAAACTCAGGGAAGCCTTTGCTTCCAGGAGTTCGCGCAGGGTTGCCCCTTCACAGTAGTCCATCACCAAGTATCGGGCGCTTGGGGTTTGTTCTAAGGCGCGACAGGTGACAATATGCGGATGTTGCAAGGTGAGTAAGGACAACAGTTCCCGCAAAAATTTATGGGTGGGGAGACGCAGGTGAGTCAGTTCTTTGAGGGCCACCAATTGGCCGGTTTTGCGCTCGATCGCACAAAAGACTTTGCCAAATTGTCCCTGCCCCACTAATGCTAAAACTCGGTATTTGGGCAGTTGCTTTTGGAGTTGCCGCAATTCTGTGGGTGTTGCGGAACCCGAGGGACGACTTCCTTTCAGATAGCCGCGATTCGGCCCCTCATCGGATGGGTTAGTCACGTCAATCCTCTCTCCGTTGTTGATCATGTCTTGATCGTGCGATCGCTCTGTCCTCTGATCAGTCATCCCGACTCGACGGGTGTATTGCCCCTTCCTATCGTAAATCCCTTTGCCCGCAAATGACCGTTTCCCACCGGGCCTGGGATATCCTGACTTGCACTGCCAATGTCACAAGAATTAAGATTGAGCCAGCCTTTAGGGTGCATCAACGTTTAAATCCGTCGGGGTCATCATAATTATCTTAAATTGTCAAGGGTTAATCTCAAAAAAAGGCCAGTCCCCTTGTCCATTATCCTCAAAGTCAAAACCGGATCTACCGTAACTCGGAATCAACCCCACAACCCACCACCAATCACTCAATTAAGATGGTCAAAATTGTTCGCTTAGAACCAATCGCCCAAGATACTGAAGTTCAGACCAATGCTAACATTCTCTCGGCCCTACTCGCTGAAGATCTCCATGTGCTCAAAGAATGTGGAGGGCGAGGATTATGTGCCACCTGCCATGTGTTTATCAAACAAGGCATGGAAAGTGTCTCGCCAATGGGACGCCGTGAACAACGCACCCTAGAGGTGATCACCACCGCTAAAACTAATTCTCGCCTCGCCTGTCAGTCGCGAATCCTCGGAGAAGGGGTCGTCGTCGAAGTCCCGACGGGGATGTATCTCGATGCGATTGAAGATATCGAGGCCCTGATCGGGCGGCGCACGGAACAAGATCTATTACATCCGATTACGGGTCAAGTTGTGGTGGAATCGGGTAAGTTAATTACGCGATCGGTCATTCTCGAACTCAAAGATGTTCGCCTCCAAGTCGGACAATATTTAGCCCGCACTCGCGAAGCTTAAAACACTGGGAGTGCGAGCATCTTGCTCGCTATAGTTCTAGCGAGCAAGATGCTCGCACTCCTCTAAATATCTGCAAGATGCTCGCACTCCTCTAAATATCTGTATCATGAGAGTCCGTGAATCGCTATAATTACAAAGTAATCCCCCCAAACTCTCAGAGAAAGGGGGGATTTTAATGCAACAATCCTGCCAGAATTATTCTGACAGGATTGCCTGTTATATTGACTTGTTAAAAAGACCTTTGAGGTCTGTGTTATTTCGATTTTCTATGTTTTTACTTTATCTGAACCTAGAGAGTTCGGACATCTATCTTAAGAGAGAACTGGCCTGAGTCGGGGGTTAGAGGCGGCAGAAAGAATTGTAGGAGGTTGGTGTAACGATCGCCTAGAAGAAGGAAAAAGAAGCAAAAACGGGCGATCGCCCCCCTGCAATTGCCCCCCATTCTCAATCCCTCACCCCAACCGGGTTTACTCGCAATAAAGGGTATCGCGGGTGTTGCGTCCCGTGACAGGATTGGTCCCGGTAGCTAGTTCACAGAGGATTTCCTGAGCATCATCGCGCAGAAAGACATCGGTAAAATCTGCGCCTTCGATGTTGGCCCCATTAAATTTAGCACTAAAGGCAAAAGAGCCTTCGAGAATGGCATTTTTGAGGTTCGCTTTGATAAACCTTGCGGTATCTAAGGTGGTGTTACTCAGGTTTGCCCCTTCTAAATTCGCCTCTTCTAGGTGCGCGGCGAATAGGCTGGCCCCTTGCAAGTTGGCATGACTCAGGTTACTTTTGCGGAGGTTGGCGTGGTTAAAGCTGGCTTGGGTGAGGTCCCGACCGGAAAAATCCGCGCCGAGGAGGTTTTCTTTGTTATAGTTTTGGGCGAGAGCGTCGGGAGGATAAGCGGTGGTGAGGGTGGCGACTGTTCCAATGGCTGAGATCCAAACCAGTACGGAAACAACCAGACTCATGACCCGAGTGCAATCCCAGTTACAAAACCAATTTTTCATACGTTCGTTGCGTCGATCCAAAACAGACTCCTGCGCGATGGGAGGGATAATTTTTTTAAGCCAAAGAAAATTCAAGTATTCATTGTTATTTTACCAGCAAGCGTAACTCTGGAGTTGTCTGATGTCTGCTTCTTCTCCCCTTTGGTCTAGTATCCGGGCTGACTCTAGCCCCAACCCAGGATTGTGGGGTGAGGCATTGGTGGCGCAATGGTTAGTGGATACGGGGTGGGAGATTTGGGCGCAGCGTTGGCGCTGTCGCTGGGGGGAAATTGATCTGATTGCTGGACAGTCTTCTTATACAACACAAAGTAACTCATTTGTCAAGGGAGGTGACTCCCCTGATTTGGTCAAGAGTGAGGGGGGTCTGTTGGCCTTTGTGGAGGTCAAAACCCGATCGCCAAGGAGTTGGGATGCCGGGGGTCTTCTGGCAATTTCGTCCGGGAAGCAGGCCAAATTGATCCAAACCGCCCAGTTATTTTTAGCGGAACATCCGGAGTTCACTGAGTTTCCCTGCCGGTTTGATGTGGCATTGGTGCAGTACCAGCGCCAAAGGCGATCGCCCCAGTCGAGGGGTAACCTCCCAGGCGATCGCCCAGGTCAACCTTCACCGCCACAGAATCCCATCTGCCTCGGTCAACCCCAACCCATTGGAGACTATTGCTTTACCCTGCATGATTATATTTGTGGAGCGTTCGATGCGTAAAGGGAACTCCAAAAAATAAAATACCCAAAAAACCCGCACCCTGAAGGGTGGGGCTATACGGACGAAGCCCGCCTGCGCGGGCTGAAGAAGTCTTGTTAGGGAACTCCAAAAAATAAAATCTCCAAAACGTTCGTTCGTAGATCAACGGAGTAGCGCGATCAATGTAGGGG
>NZ_JAMXOT010000472.1 GCF_024220515.1 Oscillatoria sp. HE19RPO | reverse complement strand
AACCCCGCAGGCTGTTCGCGTAGCGTTCCGCTTAGAAAGCCTGGGGCACTTGCGGACAAAGCGGTGCCTGCGCGGGCTACAAGAGTATTCTATAGTCATTAACTCTCGGATTTGGATGATTTATTTGTTGGAATACCCTAACTGCCCAGGGTCACTGCGGTGGCGATCGTCCAAGCATCAATCAGCAACAATAGCAGGGTAAATCCCAGCAAAATAAAATACATCCAAGGTTGGGCTAATGGACGCACATCCCGGGTATCAATCCCTGTTTTTGCTTCTACAATTTTGACCAACTCGGAAAATCCGACAACCCGCATCGGCAGCAGATACCCTTGGCCGGATTTACTGACAAAATAATACACGAGTCCCCCCTGTCCGGTGGTGCGGGGTTTGAGCGCTGCTACCTGATCCCAGGGCAACATCCAGCCCTTACGGACACCCCGGGGAACCCACTGGGGATAGGTGACTTGAATGCCTTCCGCATTGGCGATCGCCCGTTCACTGAGCGCCCCATACACTGCCACCGCCCCTATTGCCAGTCCAACCCAGAGCACTCCTGGAGAAATCGGTGCGCCGGTTGCTTCTGACAAAAATGGTAAAGGCACTGTCAGGGCTAGATATAAGCTCAACAGGGTGACTCGAATCAGGGGAGAAATCCGAAATTCCCGGACTTCTATCCCTGGAGGTTCAGTTGGAGGTTCAGTTGGAGGTTCAGCGCGATCGCCGATTGGTTCTATTGACACGACCCTTTTTATTCTTAAAAAAAATTCACTCGCTTCGAGTTTACCTAGATTTTAGGAGCATTTTCCCCAAGGCGCGATCGCCTCTAACAGATTAAGGGTATTAAGGTAAATATTTTTGCACCACGGTCCAACCCGTCCAGGATACCCAGGCGAGTGCCACAAATAAAATAGCATTGGTAGTGATGTGAAGCGATCGCGCCCAGGGACGCCCAGGCGCAATCTGATTCGCACTCCAGGCTGATAGCAGGACCAGTCCCACCACTAACAATCCCGCCCCTAAATGGACGGAATGACCCAGGGAGCCATAATGTCCCAGGGTCCCTACAATCCCGACAGCCAAGAGCAGCAAGACTAGGGCCACGAGGGTGATCCCGAGACCATAGTGGAGCGATCGCACCAAAATTCGTCCTCGGGGTTTACGCCCGAGGCGAGCGCCATACATCCACAGCCCACTCACCGCGAGTAAGCTGTAAGCCAGTATTGAAAAACCCATTGACCAGGCTGCGATTTTCCACAACCAGAGGAAAGAAGGCAGATCCACAAACTTTTATCCTAAACAGTGGCCTAACTGGTTGACCATAATCATCCCAGTCAAATTTAACCCTAACACCCATTCACCGGGAGAGGTGCAAGCCCCCTGATTTTTGATCCTTTATTTTTGATTCCTGGTTTTTCAGCCCAGGACCTAACTTATTAAATGATAGAGGGTGGTCGCGTTATTAACACGAATAACCCTCAAATCCTACCTATCTTCATCTTATTAAACCGAGGTTAAAGCGGTCATTGAGAATGGATCGCTCAAGACGATCCCTTTATTATCAAGGGGGGAATTTCTAGGGCTACGCTTGGGCATTTGCTCCGGCTCTGGTGCAGGAGCGGGTGGAGTGGGATCGCTCTCATCCATGACTCTGAGGCGTCCACAGGGAATCTTATCGGATAAAATAGCACTAGCCATCATCCCCGTATGAATTTCTAACAGGGCTTCTGGAAACGCTTCAAAAACAAGACGTTGACCCGGAAACACAACCCGCTCAAAATACCAGTTGGGAACGTTACTGACCCGAGCAATCTGAATTTTACTTGTCGCATTGACATAGCAGCACAGAATTTGACCGTGGGCGTCAGACGGAATGGGATCGAGGATTTGAGCCATAACCTTTATGAGGAGTTTTTTCCCAAAAAAACTTTATACCCTCTAACCCTAACACTAGCCGATCCCCGCAAGCTGTAAACGCGACTACCAACTGAAGAGAATCTAGTCAATTTTTTCATTAAAAATAGAAAATGGGGGGGGTAAGTTATGCTGATGAGACCTATCGATCCCCCTTATCATCAGGTTTTTTCCGAGTTGCTCAGGGTGTTCCCGGTTCGGGTCATCTTGAATTAGGCCCCGGCGACATTGGACCCCTGGGGTGACGGAATTGCCCCCTTGATCCTGCAAATTCCCAGGGCTGATGATATGGTGAAGTTATATGAACCGCTTTTTTGTAAAACCTATTCCCCGCTACCAAGATGGAAAATCGCATCCTCTACGTTCGCCTCCCGTGCAATCCCATCTTCCCGATCGGTGTCGTTTATCTAGCCGATTTCGTTCACAAGCTGTTTCCCGAAGTTGAACAGCAGATTTTTGATATGGGAACGGTCCCCCCTCTGGACTTTGCCCGGTCCCTTGATGCCTGTATCGATCGCTTTCAACCCACCTTACTGGTTTTTTCCTGGCGGGATATTCAGATTTACGCCCCCGTCGGTGGACGCGGCGGTAATCCCCTGCAAAACGCTTTTGAGTTTTACTATGCGCGCAATCCCTTAATTAAACTCCGGGGTGCCCTGGGGGGACTGCGAATCACTACGGCCTATTATGGTGAACTCTGGCGCAATCTGGGGTTAGTCAAGCGGGGACTTAAACGCGCTCAAACCTATCACCCCGAAGCGAGGGCGATTGTGGGGGGAGGTGCGGTGAGCGTTTTCTATGAACAACTCGGGCGCAGTTTACCCCAGGGGACGATTATCTCCGTGGGAGAAGGGGAGGTCCTCCTGGAAAAATATCTGCGGGGTCAGGATTTTCAGGATGAACGCTGTTATGTGGTGGGGGAAACGACCCCGCGCGATCGCCTGATCCATGAAAAACCCACAGAAATTGAGAAAACCGCTTGTGATTATGACTACATAGAACGGTTATGGCCGGAGTTTCAATATTATCTACAAGACCAAGATTTTTATATCGGCGTCCAAACCAAGCGCGGTTGTCCCCATAACTGTTGTTACTGCGTTTATACGGTCATTGAAGGGAAGCAGGTTAGGATTAATCCGGCAGATGAAGTGGTGGCGGAAATGCGTCAACTGTACGATCGCGGCATCCGCAATTTTTGGTTTACCGATGCTCAATTTATTCCGGCGCGTCGCTATATCAATGATGCGATCGAGTTACTCCAAAAAATTTCTGAGGCGGGGATGGAAGATATCCATTGGGCCGCCTATATCCGCGCTGACAATTTGAACCCGGAATTATGCGATTTGATGGTCAAAACCGGGATGAATTATTTTGAAATTGGGATTACCAGCGGTTCCCAAGAACTGGTCCGGAAGATGCGGATGGGTTACAACCTGCGAGTGGTTCTGCAAAATTGTCGCGACTTGAAGGCAGCAGGGTTTAATGATTTGGTGTCGGTGAATTATTCGTTTAATGTCATTGATGAAACATATCAAACAATTCGTCAAACCCTGGCCTATCATCGCGAACTCGAACGAATTTTTGGGGAAGATAAGGTAGAACCGGCGATATTTTTTATCGGGTTACAACCCCATACCCATTTAGAAGAGTATGCGTTTAAGGAAAATATTCTTAAACCCGGTTATGACCCGATGAGCTTGATGCCTTGGACGGCCCGAAAGTTACTCTGGAATCCGGAACCCCTGGGGTCGTTCTTTGGGGAGGTTTGTCTGGAGGCATGGCAGCGCAATCCCAATGATTTCGGACGGGAAGTGATGCGAATTTTAGAAGAACGCTTAGGCTGTGCGGAGTTAGAAGAGGCTTTATCAGCGCCCATGCCTCAGTCATCCCAGGCGCTTGCTACAGTCTGATGTCAGTTAGCAAAGATGGCGGGGAGTTCAAGCCCCGCCTATGTCTTGAGTGGGCGATCGCTCTATTTGTGGCACTCTTGAATTAATCATAGTCCGACTTGACCTCGCTCAAAAGCTCCTACCTGGAGTGGCGAGGACCGGGTTCAACAGTAACCCCACATTAAAAATTATCTGGAAAAAATATTGATGCTGTGCTGTTAAGGATAGCTTATACGTTTAATAATCTGGATTCCGGTACTCCGGACAGTTGAGAGAGGACCTCTTCTCTAACACATAAGAGTGCCGCTAAGGAAAAGACTCGGGTTACGAGGTCGGGGGTAATTTGAGGATATTGGCCGAATACTTGCTGTTGCGTCCACCCCGCAGCATACAGCTCAAGGACGAACTCCGCCAATTGCACGGTCGTTCCGTTCGGCTTGGATTCCTGTTTTCTAGTCATTGGATTTAGGCAGGTGGGCCAATTCATTTTTTCTTCCATAACCGGGTAAACTCCATTCTAATTATAGGTAATTTCTTTAGGGTTGTCTCCCCCCTTTACTCTTATTTTAATAAAGCTATTGTAAAGATTTAAACTCCCACTTTTGGGAGATTTTGGATCTCGTTAGACTCTTCCGGTTGGCAGAGTCATCCTGGAGCGCCCCAACTCTTCGCGGGTTGCTGGTATCCCAGAGGGGTCAGGGCGATCGCAGTCTTCGGAGGGAGGCGATCGCACCCATCCTGGACCCAACCTATAGGCCAAACAAATTTTGCAGTCGCTTTCTCACCCAAACCACCGGATTTTTATCATCTTCTGTAGCATCTAACAACCCCATTGTTCGTAATTGCTGTTGCCGCTGGGCTAATTCTTCCTGATGTTTACATAATTCCTTAACGATTTCTTCAGCCAACTCGGGATGCTCCCGTAAGATGCTTTGAAAGGCATTATGATGAATCGTAAACAAAATAGTTTCTTCTAAGGCGCGTACCGATGCTGTTCGGGGAATTCCTAACATTAAAGACAATTCACCAAAAAATTTTCCGGCCCCCAGGTTAGTCAGATGCTTATTAATTTTTTCCACAAACACCTCCACGGAACCGGACAACACGATATAAAAGGCATCTCCCGGGTCCCCTTCATGGAATAAAACCTGCGAGGGATACAAGCGTTTGCGATGCCCAATTTCAATGAGTTGTCTTAATTCGAGGTCCGTAAAATTTTGAAAATAAGTCACCTGCCGCAGCAAATCTTTCAGTGATAACGGCTTATTCGAGGTAGCAACCGCTACAGGCTCCGGTATCCTCTCCGGACTGTGGCCATTCTGTTGGAATTTTTTCCTCGCCAGTAGGCTTAAATCTTCTCCATTTCTAATCCATAAATCCCGTTGAGGAAACGGGACTGTAATCTGGTTTTGGCGCAGATTGTACTCAATAATAAAATTTAAAGCACTCCGAATAAACGGTTCGCGATCAATTCGATTAACCCAAACCCATAGTTCAAAGTTAAGCGCATTATCCCCAAAATCTTTAAACATGACTTTGGGGGGAGGGTCGTGCAACACTGCCGGTTCCATATAAGCGGCATTTAAGAGGGTTTCGGTAACTAAAACCGTGTCACTGTTATAGGCAACTCCCACGGGAATTTGAATCCGAGCGTGATAAGAGTCGTAGCTCCAATTGAGCACTTTATTTTCAACGAGTTTACTGTTGGGAACGACGACATCACCCCCCTCACGGGTCCGGATCAGGGTCGATCGCAGGGAAACTTCTTTGACATAACCTGACATTCCGTCAAATTCTATAAAATCTCCCACTTTGAGTTTTCGTTCTATCAGTAAGGTCAGACCGCTGATAAAGTTTCGAGTTACCTCCTGAAGTCCAAAACCAATCCCAACCCCTAAACCTCCAGCAATGACGAGTAGAGAACCGAGGTTAAATCCGGTACTTTGCAAGACAATAATCAGACCTAGCATGGAACTGCTATAGCTGATAATCGTTGCCATTGCTTCGCGGTTTCCTTCGTCAATTCCTAGCCTAACGAGAAGCCGATATTTTAGGAATTTCTTGAGGCCCTGGGATAGGAACAGAACAATAAAGACCCAGATCATCAGTTGCAAGATTGCACTGATTGAAACTGAATAGTTGCCGATGGGAATTGGAGCGGTAAACCAGGAAAGGGATTGTGCTGCTATTCTTTTTAACGCTTCATTCATTGATCTGGGATGGAGCGAACAATCGCTAGTTTACTATAGGGTCGGGGAAAGAGGCTAAACAAGGGTTGAACTCGCTTTTAGGTCCTCTGATGGATTGAGCGCTGCGTCATGGTCTAAACTATCCACTGAGCGATCGCCCTAGGGTTCTGTTTGGGGGAGGGGTTCGCCGTGGTTGCTATCTCTATCCTGAACCGAGTCTGATTTGCTCCCATTGTGCTTCGATTCTTCTACACCGATCGGGAATTAGGCCAGAATTCCGGAGGTTGTTGAAAGTCCTTTCCTTAGTCTGCTGTACATCGGTCTAGGTTCCGCAAATTCTCACCAGATGGGTTCGCGATGAGGTCCCGGGGTCAAAAACTGGGGTTTTTGACCCGAATGAGCTGCTAAGGGAACTCCAAAAAATAAAACCTTCAAAAAACCCGCAGGCTCAAGCCTGGGGCTACACGGACAAAGCGGTGCCTGCGCGGGCTAAAAGAGCCTTGTTAGGTGCGATCGCATCAAAGCAAGGATGATTTATTTGTT
>NZ_JAMXOT010000145.1 GCF_024220515.1 Oscillatoria sp. HE19RPO | reverse complement strand
TCCAAAAAATAAAATCCCCAAAAAACCCGCAGGCTGAAGCCTGGGGCTACACGGACAAAGCCCGCCTGCGCGGGCTAATACAGTCTTGTTAGGTGCTTAACCATCGGGATTTGGATGATTTATTTGTTGGAACACCCTTACAAGAGTAGGTTTTTTACGTTTATGGTGATTCTCCGGTCCCCTCCCCTTGGCAAGGGGAGGGTTAGGGTGGGGTCCTCTTTGACCCGCCACCCAGGACCCTGTAACCCCTGGACAAAGCCAGAATTGCTCATCAAAAATTCTTAATTATTCATTCATCCCTCAATCATGACAAACTTGGAGGAACGGGGACATCTACTCACAGAGCAGGTGAACCCCAGTAGCGCAAATCTCGACCGACTCAGTTCTGTGGAATTGGTGGACCTCTTCAATCAGGAGGATGCCAAAACCTTAGCGGCGATCGCCAGTGCCCGCACTCAACTCGCCCAAGCGATTGACCTCGCTGCGGACAAACTCCGGCAAGGGGGACGCCTGTTTTATATTGGAGCCGGAACCAGTGGTCGTCTCGGAGTCCTGGATGCTGCGGAATGTCCCCCCACCTTCTGTACTCCCCCGGAAATGGTCCAGGGGATCATTGCCGGGGGTGCCGGGGCTTTAATCCGCAGTTCTGAGGACCTGGAAGACCGCGCCGAAGATGGGGAAGATGCGGTGGTCCGACGCCACCTCACGGACTTAGATGTACTCGTCGGCATTACTGCCGGGGGGACCACTCCCTTTGTCCAAGGGGCCTTACAAGCGGCCCGTCGTCGGGGAACCAGCACGGTGTTTATCGCCTGTGTTCCAGCAGAACAGGTGGAAGTGCCGGTGGATATCGATATTCGCCTGCTCGTGGGACCGGAAATTCTAGCCGGGTCCACCCGGTTAAAAGCGGGAACGGTGACCAAAATGGCCTTAAATATCCTCTCAACCGGAGTGATGGTCAAGCTCGGAAAGGTCTATGGTAACCGGATGGTGGATGTTTCAGTTACCAATAAAAAATTACAAGACCGGGCCTTGAGAATTCTGGAAGATTTGACCGGGTTAAGTCGCAAAGAGGCGGGGTTTCTGTTAGAAAAAAGCGGGCGATCGGTCAAACTGGCCTTAATCATGCATTGGACTCATCTCAACAAACAGGAGGCGCAACAGTTGTTAGAAACTCATAACGGACAACTCCGAATAGCCGTAGACAGTCTGAAAAATCCCGCCTCCTAATCCCCTAAAATATTACCCCCTTCCCCCCCTCCCAACTGCTCACATTGACCCTGAATTATTAATTGAGAACTCATGACAGATAGCTCGCCTGAAATGTCTAAACCCAATGCAGAACCGGCTTTATCCCCCCAAGAAACCGAAGATTTAATCCGATTACTGCGACGCAAAGAAGGAAACTGGGTCGGCTGGGGAATGGCCTGCCAACGCTTGCAAAAAGCCGGGTATAATTCCCAACAAATTTTTGAAGAAACCGGCTTTGAGCAGATTCAACAAAATCAAATTGTAGTCGGTTATCAAGTTTATAATTCCATCATCGCTGTTGGAGTAGCAGAAGATACCCAGGCGCATTTTAACCGCAAAGGCAGCGATATCCTCTATGAACTCCGCATCCTCAGTCAAGAAGAGCGCGCCAAAGCGGCTGAGTTCATTGTTAGTAAAAATCTGGATATTGACGAGACTCACGAACTCGTCAAAGCGATGAAAGATTTATCCCGACTCGCCAAAATTCCGGAAGCTTTTTCTACCCATCCCGGGGATGCCGTCGCCTATCAATGTTGGAAACTCGCCCGTCAAAAATCCGATTTACAAGAGCGATCGCGCTTAATTGCCCGAGGATTATCTTTCGCCCATACGGTTAGCGCCCGTAAACAAGTGGAACAACTGTTAACGGATTTTACCGTCACTTCAACTCGACCCGCGCCCACCCTCTCGGTTTACCGTTTAGAATCCGCTGAAGAACTGCCTAGAATCCTCCCCGTTGTGGGCAGAATGCCCCTCACGGTGGAAGATTTACAAGCGGTTCCCCTGATTGAACCTGAAGAACCTTTTGGCATCGTTAAATCCTCGGGAAATGCCGCCTGGGTTCCGGTCCCCAGTTGGCAAGTTCTGTTACGCGCTGAAGATCCAGTGACAATTCTCTGGCATAGCGAGGATTTACCGATTGATCTACCCGGAAAAGCGGAAGAAGTTCTCGTTTTAGTCGATCGCGCTGCCCGAGAATGGGACCCGAATGGGTATTTTTTGTGGGAAGAAAATGGAAAACTAAAAATGCAGTGGTTTGAACAAGAACCGGAGGTTAAATTTCTCGGTCAAGTGTTGTTAGTGCTGCGTCCTAAGAAATTCTTAGATGAAGATTTCACGAAGGAAATGTGGCAAATGGATGAGTGATTTTTAAGAGAAGAAGCCCGCACCCGTGCATGGTGGGGCTACACGAACAAAGCCCGCCTACGCGGGCTGATTTTCTTATTAGGGGATTCCAACAAATAAATCATCCTTGCTTTGATGCGATCGCACCTAACAAGGCTCTTTTAGCCCGCGCAGGCGGGCTTTGTCCGTGTAGCCCCAGGCTTGAGCCTGCGGGTTTTTTGAAGGTTTTATTTTTTGGA
>NZ_JAMXOT010000144.1 GCF_024220515.1 Oscillatoria sp. HE19RPO | reverse complement strand
ATAACTTAGGACTTGCCTACGGTAACCGCATCCGGGGAGAGCGAGGGGAGAACCTAGAGCGGGCGATCTCCTGCTACGAAGCGGCTTTAAAAGTCTATACCCCCAGCGCCTATCCCGAAGATTGGGCAATGACGCAAAATAACTTGGGAGTTGCCTACCGTGACCGCATCCGGGGAGAGCGAGGGAAGAACCTAGAGCGGGCGATCGCCTGCTCCGAAGCGGCTTTAAAAGTCTATACCCCCAGCGCCTATCCCGAACAATGGGCAATGACGCAAAATAACTTGGCGGCTGCCTACCAAACCCGCATCCGGGGAGAGCGAGGGGAGAACCTAGAGCGGGCGATTCGCTGCTACGAAGCCGCTTTAACAGTCTATACCCCCAGCGCCTATCCCGAAAAATGGGCAGGTACGCAAAATAACTTGGCGGCTGCCTACCAGGAACAAGGCCAAGCCGCAGCCGCAATTCTCTGCTACAAAGCCGCCCTCGAAATCCGTACCCCCTCCTCCTTCCCCCTCAACTGCCTCACAACCGGACGCAACCTCGGCAACTTCGCCTACCACCGCCAAGACTGGGAAAACGCTATCCACGGCTACGACAACGCTATCCGCGCCGTGGAACAGAGTCGCGACTGGGCCACCTCCCCCCAGACCAAACAACAACTCCTCGCCGATGCCCTCCCCCTCTATGGGCGGATGATTGAAGCCTGCCTCCACCTGGAACGCTACGAACAAGCCCTGCTCACCGTCGAACGCAGCAAAGCCCGCACCTTCATCGAACTCCTCCACAACGCCAACCGCCTCCCGGAAAACGCCACCCCGGAACAACTGGAACGCTACGACCAACTCAACCGGGAAATCGCCGCCCTGCAATATGCCCTGGACGAGCAACCCCAACCCGACCCCAGGGACTCCCAACCGGGTCAGCGCAGCCTCGACCTGCCAAACCCCGCCCCGCAAACCAACCCCCTCACCGACCTCCTCGCCCAACGCCAAGCCCTCCTCGCGGAAATCAACGACCCCACCTTTAACGAATTTGAAACCGTTAAACCGGAACTCCCGGACTTCAGCCAACTCCTCACCCCCACCAGCGCCATCCTGGAATGGTTCCTCCCCCAAGACCCCAAGCTGGGAGCCTACGCCTTCCTCATCACCCACAGCCACGGCCACACCCACATCCACCCCCACCGCTACAGCCCAGACCAACGCCGCGCCCTGGATGAATTCAACCAAACCTATAACCACGACTACCGCGCCGCCAGTTGGTACGATGCCCTAGAAGCACGCCTCGACCACCTCGCCCAACTCCTCGACCTCCCCCAACTGCTCACCCACTGCCCCAACCCCTGCCATCATCTCATCCTCATCCCCCACCTCTACCTCCACCTCTTCCCCCTCCACGCCCTCACTGTCACCGTCCAACCCGTAGGGGCGCAATGTGCAGGCCCTATCCCGGAGGGCGCAAGCATTGCGCCCCTACAGGATTGTTTTACCCAGGGGGTGCGCTATGCCCCCAGTTGCCAAATCCTTGCCTACCTCCAAAACCGCCCCCGCACCACCCCCACCGCCCCCTTCTTCGCCGTCCAAAACCCCACCCAAGACCTCCACTACGCCGATGTGGAAATTGACCTGATCCGCCCCCGCTTCCTGCCCAACCCCTACATCCTCAAACACCAGGAAGCGAATAAACCCGCCTTTGAGCAACCCGGTACCCGCGCCCAACTCCACAACAGCGAAATAGTCCATTTCGCCTGTCATGGCGGCTTCAACAGCGCCAACCCCCTCAACTCCGCCCTCATCCTCGCCGGAGATAGCCCCGCCCCCCCGGACGATGCGCGCACCCTCACCTTCCGGAATGGTCGCCGCTTCGACACGGAACTCCAGGGCCTCACCGCTGCGGAAATTTACCGCAACCTCAAACTCACCTGCCGCCTAGTCATCCTCTCCGCCTGCGAAACGGGCCGCCTGGATAGCGGCATCACCGATGAATATATCGGCCTCGCCAACGCCCTCCTCTACGCCGGGAGTGGCACCGTGGTGGATACCCTCTGGTCTGTGGATGATTTTGCCACCGCTTTCCTTTCCGTGCGCTTCTATGAAGAACTCACCCCCACCCGCACCATTACCCAAGCCCTCCAATCGGCCACCACCTGGCTGCGTACCCGCACCCCGGCCCAATTCTTAGACTGGTGCAAAGATACCCTAGAATTCTCCCGGGACGATTTAGCCCGTTGTCAACTCAGACTCAACCGCTACGATCGCCAAACTCCTTTTAGCCAGCGTCTCTACTGGTCCGCCTTCCGCGCCAACGGGTTAGAATAGCAACAACCGGCGGGGGATCAATCCCCCGCCTGTAGGGGCGCTTCGCGAAGCGCCCCTACGTCGGTTGAAACCGACTGAAAACACCACGGTATAAGACTTGGAGTCGGTTTTTAACCGACTTGAAGCTCTGAGGCCGCCAATCGTTTTAACCCCCGCCGGTTGTTGCTCATCACAGGCTCATTCTCATCCCGTATCTACCCTTAAAAATCATGCCTCCAGAAGAAATCCAAATTATTGAAGATTTTCTCACCTTTCTTGAGAATGCCCGCACGACTCTCCCGGCGACTAATAGCTTATGGGAACATCTCCCGAGTTTTCTAAGCCAGCTTGAAACCGTGGAAGACAGCCCCTTAATCTTAGCGTTATCTATTCAATCTTGGTGTCAAGAAGTTGAGGTAAATATCGACCCCAAAGCCATGCGCCAACTGCGGGCTAGTATGGTTCAAAAAGGGAAAGTCATTCCTACACCGGCGGAGGGAGAAAAAGCCAGCAAGGTTTACAATAAAGCCTTGATTGCTGAGTCGGTTAACAATGCTATCCCTAAAAAACCAGCATGAGCGATTATCTCTACGCCCCGAGTCTCTATTGGTTTGCCTATCGCTATCGTGAGGGGCTAGTGCTGGCTGAGGCTCAACCCTCCTCAGAGCAAACCCTGGCCGATTTGGATTGGGTGAAACAACATTATGAACAGGTGTTATCGCCCTTTGGCGTTGCGCTCAGTTCAGGGTGGCAAAATGAGGCCAATTCCCGCAATTTTGAACTGCTTAACAATCCAGATCTGGAGGAGGGGCGACAATATGAATATTTCGAGATTCCCGAACAAAAATTAGAGGGATTTGTCTATCCTCAATCCCTCCATGATAGCTATGGGTTGAATCTGAATCTATTCTGCCCAGAACATCCCGGTGAGGATCAATACCGAAGCGAAGACCTTGAGAAACTCAATCCCCAAGGCTGTTTCACTCCGCCTAAAACTCCCCCTTTAGGGTATTTGGGACAGACTTTATTATTAACAGCTTATCTGGATAGACCTCGGCCCTCAGCGGTTCAAGATCTGGAATCCTTAGCCCGCACTTGCTGGCAACAGTTTTTTCAGGTGTCAACGGTTGGTTCTTTCCCCCGGTTGTATCGCACTTATGAACTTTGGGGGGGCTATCTTTATGAGTATGGCAATCCCCGGGATGATTTAACGGTAAATCCATTCGGACATCTGCTGATTTGGTTTTTCTTTGAGGAGGAAACCAGTTTGATTTTACAGCGATGTTATTGGGAGTTGCCGGAGCTTTTATTATATTATCACAAAATTTCCGAGAGTTTCCGACAGAGCCGCTACTCTTATCAAAAAGCTGATGCAATTGTGAGCGAAAATGAGCGATATTTACAGCAATTAAATGAAAATTATCTCCAGAATAAGCAACGAGATACCCTGACTGATGAACAATTAACGGAGTTAAAACTAACCCTGAAAGAGTTGCTGAAAACTGCTTTGTCCTATTCCCAGCAATTGCGGAATCTGGAATATGCTCACAATACGATCGCCATTAATCAAAAAAACTATCTCGCTATCCTGGACCAGATGGAACAATTGGCGCAAACTCCCCTAGAGGCGTTGCGGGTGTTTGGGGAGAAGGAGGCAGTCGCTTTTCAAGACCAAATCACTGCCGATCTCAACTATTTTCGCCACGGATCGGGGTTGCTGGATACGGCGATCGCCTCGATTCGGGGTTTAGTGGAAATTGACCAGGCGGAACGCGATCGCCAACTGCAAACCGCCTTAGCAACCAGTCGAGAAGAGCAAGAAAAATTCAACCAAGGTTTACAAGACCAAATCAACGCGGTGGGGGTCGGGATTGCGGCAGGGGCGATCGTTGCGTCAACTTCTGGGTTAATCACCACCCAACCTTGGCAAATCCCGACTCAGGAGCAATTCTGGTTACCCCCCCATCCGTTTATTCTGGCACTTCTGGGGAGTGCATTGTGTTCTTGGGGTGCATGGAGGTTCGCTACAAAAAAGATTCAAAAAAGGCGAGCTCTTTCTCAGGCAAACTTGACTCCCAAGGGTATTTCAGCCACGGTTATTCCAGAAATTTCCCTGAATCCCGTAGGCGATCGCTTGAGTGTATCTGAGGACAAGAAGGAGTAGGGTGAGCAGGGTTACTTTATGTGAGATTTTTGCGTCCTTATTGTGCGATAAAAAGGGGGCTGACAAGACCAGGTTTTTTACTTCCGGTCCCCTCCCCTTGCCAAGGGGAGGGTTAGGGTGGGGTCCCTCTTGCTGTAGCAAAGCCAAGTCACGAGGAATAAGTGAGTAGAGGGTCATCGTGACATGGCGATCGCCACATTATGAAGAAAAAGGTTTGTATCCGCCTCTATACAAGTGCGATCGCCTCATGGGGGAGCGCGCGTCAATGAGGACCCCACCCTAACCCTCCCCTTGGCAAGGGGAGGGGACCGGAGGTGGCGATCGCCCTAACATGATATCACTCGGAAGTAACGCGATCGGCAGCGAGGTTGAGTTGATAGGAAATTGGTTTGCTGGCATCGCATATCACAATAATTTCATAGTAACCCGATTCAGGTAACACTCCACTCCATGACTTTTGGGAAGAATCTGCTAGGAGTGGATCGCTGGTACTATTGGGCGGATAAAGAGAGATGCGAATCCCTTGATTGGCGTATAAAGATAATCGCAAAATCTGCCCCTTTGAGAGATATGCAGTATAAGCTTTCCCTTCACCAGGACCCAGAGCATCTCTCACTTGATGTCGAAATTGACCTCGGGAAAATTGAATGGTTTCGAGGGTTTTCCCTTGTTGTAAGGCGGTGAGTTGATCGACAACGATCGCGTGCCAAATTTGGCCGACGGGTTGATTAATAAAATCAACCCCTTGCTGTTCAGGAAATTGATGAAAAAATTGAGCATCGGCTAAATCATACAGGGCGCGACTACTTAGCTGTAATCGATTCACCGCCATTGATACCCGATCGCTCTGTTGGTAGTCATAAGTCCCCAAACCCCGGCGCGCTTGGTCGCTTAAAGTCGCCAAATAATCTAACAGTTCAGAGGCCAACTCATCCCAGCGCGATCGCCAGATTTCATCTTCCGGGTCATAACTCAGAACAATCCCCCGTTGGCTAGGATATCGTTCATAAAAGGTTTCATTCACAAGATTCACATAAAACTGATAGGCAATCCCCAACTCCTCTCGGCGATCGCGCAGGACTTCTTTGCGCTTAAATTCCTCCGGGGAATAACGGGCAGAAAATTCTACTAAATCCGGATCAACATCTTCAAATAAATCTGGTTTCTCAGCAAAACCGGGGGGTTGCGTGGGATTATATTTCACCCACTGTCTGCCTCCCCACCAACCGGCACTCCCGGCACCCACGACTAACACCATCACCAATAACAGCGTCCCCCACCAAGGGAGTCGCCCGAGTCGAGACTGCGGAATTCCGGTAACGGCAGCAGTCCCGGTCATTTCCGCCACCGATGCCGGGGAAGGGGATAACGGACCCGAATTGACATTTTTAGCCGTGGAAAGGCTCTCCGGGGGGAGTTCCGTGGGAAAAACCGTCCCGGGTGGGACAGAATTGGGCCGGGTCGGGGGGGCCGGGGGTTGAGATTGAGGCCCTAGAGTTCCTGTGGATTGGACCTGGGCGATCGCCTGTAAAACCTGAGTGGCGCTTTGAAAGCGATCGCCTACCCGAGGGGCCAGCATCTTTTTCAGGACCTGTTGCAAACCTGGTGGCATCTCCCCAAGTCCATCCTTCTCCCAATTCAACTCCTGGGGGTCAAAAAATGGCTGGGGTTCTTCCCCAGTCAACAACACCAACACCGTCACCCCCAGGGCATATAAATCGCTGTGGGGATACACCTGTCCCAACATCATCTGTTCTTCCGGTGCATATCCCACCTTACCCAGACGGGTTGCCACCGGCATGGGAGGATGGGTAACCGGCGAAGTCATCACCTGGGACTCCACCTGGGCCGCCACTTGCTTGACCCCGCCAAAATCAATCAAAACCGGCAACTGGTCCAGAGTCCTGAAAATCAGATTATCCGGAGAAATATCTCGATGAATCACCCGGCGCGAGTGGATGTAATCCAAAACAGGTAAAAGTTGTTGCAGGAACTGCGTCACCTCAGCAACGGTAAATTTCTGCCCTTGCTGACGGCGTTGGGAGAGCAATGTCCGGTAGTTTTGCCCCTCGACATAATCTTGCACCAAAAACAACCGACTGCGACCCTCAACGGGCGATCGGCATAGTTCCCGGAATTTTGGAATCTGCGGGTGTTGGAGTTGGTAGAGAACACCCGCTTCCCTGGCAAAGAGTTCCTCCGCCTTTTGTTGGGCGTAGGTCCCTTGAACCTTGGGGGCAAATTCTTTGAGCACGCACCGTTCGTTAAAGCGGTTAATATCTTCAGTCAGATAAGTGCGTCCGAAGCCCCCGTGACCGAGTTCTCGCACCAGTCGGTAGCGATCGCCCACAATGGTTCCCGCAGAAATGGCTCCTATTGAGATTCCCTCTGGGCCTCGCACCTTTAACGGTTCGCCACAGGACTGGCAAAAGCGACTTCCGGGGAAATTATCATGTCCTTTACTGCAAAAGAGGGGCTTCATCTAGGTTTCGCTCTCCCACAGGGGGTCCGTATTGCTATAACAATTCACCCTTGATTGTACAAAGTGTTTCCTTCTAGAAGCTACCCAGATTCGATTCTTTTTTAGACTTGTCCGTTAATCTTTACTCCATTCCCCTTTATCCTCCGGTAGGGCATTGACAAGAAGGAAGGGATATGCACTGTAAACTCCGGGGGGTGACATTTTGTGCCAGCAGCGTATAGGCGTCGTTGGAGTCTAAGGGTTTGGAGAACAAATACCCCTGTCCAAATTCGCAATTTAGGTTTTGTAACTGTTCCAGTTGGGCGATGGTTTCGATGCCTTCAGAAATGGTTGTCAGATGGGTATGTTGCGCTAAAATCACGATCGCTTCTACAATCGCTAACCCCTTGGGATCTCGGCTCATTTGGTTGATAAAAGAGCGGTCAATTTTCAAGGTATCAATGGGAAACTGATGCAGCCGACTCAGGGAAGAATATCCCGTGCCAAAATCATCGATCGCCAACTGAAATCCCATGACCTTGAGCTGGTTGAGAATCGTCCCTAAAGCCGGAGTTTCCTTTAAGGAAGTTTCCATAATTTCCAGCTTAATCGAGGAGGCATCCACTCCAACTTCTTGCAAAATCCGGTCCACACGCTCCACCATCCCCAATTGTTCTAGCTGCTTCCCGGAAAGATTAATACTCATCGTCAACCTTCGATAATCAGGGAATCGCAATTGCCACTCTCGTAACTGGCAGCAAGCCGCATGAAAAATCCACCAACTCATCGCAGTAATCAGCCCCGTTTGTTCAGCAATGGGAATAAATTCAGCGGGAGAAACCAACCCGCGCTGGGGATGATTCCACCGGACTAATGCCTCAAACCCGACAATTTCCCCATTAATCAGGGAAACAATCGGCTGGTAGTGCAAGCAAAATTCTTCTCGCTCAATAGCAAGGCGTAAATCCTTTTCCACTTGCATAATCGCCAGCGATCGGTCTTGCATTTTGCGATCGAACACCACATAGCGATCGCGCCCTCGACTCTTAGCGTAATACAACGCTTCATCCGCAGCGGCAATGAGTTCATCAGGGCTGGTATCCAGTCGCGGGATTAGAGTAGCAATTCCTTGACTGAGACTGACAATTTCTCGAACCGTCGAGGTCCGATGTTCCAGATTGGCTTCTGCTACCGCCAGCCGAATTTCTTCCGCCACTCGCACCGCCCCGGGTACATCCGTTGCCGGTAACACCACCACAAATTCTTCCCCACCATAGCGGGCCACTAAATCCCCTTGACGTTTCACCACGGAAGCGACGGCCCGGGCAATTTTCTTAAGACATTCATCCCCGGCTTGATGTCCGTAGGTATCGTTATACCGTTTGAAAAAATCTACATCAATCAAAATGACAGAGAGGGGAGATTGCGATCGCATCAATCGCTTCCATTCCTGTGCCAACACCGCATCAAAAATACGCCGATTGGCAATCTGAGTTAATCCGTCTGTAGTCGCTAACTTTTCCAGTTCCGCATTGGCTATTCTCAATTGTCGATACAGCAAGGATTGTTGGATCGCCGCTTCGTGAAGACCTTCATTCGCTTCAGATAACTCCTGAGAGCGGTCTAACAATGCCTGCTGTAACCAGTAGCGATCGGTGATATCATCAATCACCCACAGCCGACCCGGAACATTGCGAATCCGAGTAGCGGTAATGGATATGCTCAACACTTTACGTTCGGGTTGTGTAAAGATCCACTGCCAATTCCGAATCTCCATCGCCGGTTCTTGGAACAGTGTGGCTGCTTGGGCGCAGAGGGCTTCCTGATTATCCGCATTGGCTCGCAGCTTGGCCATTGCGAGGGCGATTTCTAAGGGTTTAACCTCTCCTGGCTGCAAATCCAGGTGTTGCGCTGCACTCGGATTCAACCAACTCTCTTCCCCCCGATCATCGACAAAAATCACCCCCTGGGGAATCGTTTCCAGAATCGCCCCCAGGCGGATGGTTGTCCGTTCCAGTCGCCAGGTTGTGTCTTGAAACTGGAGTAACATTCGCAGTTCCCCACGCAGGGATTCCAGACAGCGCTTCAGGTCCGGAGTGAGGGTAACGTTGCGAGACCAAATCATTAAAATGCCCCCACAGAGGCCCTCTGAACCCTGGAGCACTGTGGGTTGCAAGGGCAAAACGGCTAAAGACCGAGTACCGGCAGCGATTAAACTGCGAATTGCCCCGGGTTGGTGGGGATAGTCCTGATAATACAAGCAGCGATTCAAGGCAACTGCCTCGGCAAACAGTTGAGGAGAGGTGAATTTGTCCGCTAACACCGTCTGAGGCAGACAGACGACTGCCTCAGCGGTGACCTCATCTACTTGTCGCAAGGCGATCGCCGCATCTGCATCCACCAGGGTCATCAGCAAGCTTAGGGTATGATTCAAAACCCTTTCCGGAGTCCCAGCGGCCCGATCGTCACCCAATTGCAGTAACATCGATTGCAGCGCGAATTGCCACTCCACCTGGCGCAAAAATTTCCCCAGTCCTAACCCCAGAAAGGCCACCCCCGCCAAAGCTAGACCATAGCTATAAGCCAATATTCCCTCACCGGGTTGAAGGTCTAACAGGGACACTAACGTGATTCCCATGATTGAGACGGGAACAATCAACACCGGGCGGAAAATTCCCACCATCAAGAGGGTCAAGGCGACGGGCCAGACCGGGGTCCATCGGAGTAGCCATCCCATCAGCAACAGGATCAGAATCGACTCGAAAACCCTGGGTGCAAACCGAGGCAAGCGGTCTGGACGCAGTTGTTCGGGTTGAGAAAACTGAGTCAACTGTGTTAACTGTGTCAACTGTTTCAACCGAGTCAATTGGACAAACATGATGCGATCGCCGTCGATACGGTCTCTGGTGTACTTAAGTGGGGGAAGTGTCCCTCTGACTTGATGGGAATCAGTCTGCTATTGGCGATTTTTTCCGCCAGGTACTCCCCGACTACTCCCGGTACTGCCGGATCATGAGTGGATTGGAGAATCACCGTGGGAACTTGCAACCGCGATAAGTCCCCCCGGTGGTCCGACTGAAAAATCGTTTTGGCAATGCTTAATGCAATATCCGGACGCATCGCTAAGAGGTTTTGGGCAAAACCCAATGCCAGTTCCGGTTGGTCCGGGTTTCCCATCATCAATTCCGCAAACCCACTGGCCCAAGCATGATAATTTGAGGACATCGCCCCATACACGCCATCGAGGTCCGCTTGGTCAAATCCCCCCACATATCCCCCATCGTTCAGATAGCGTGGAGATGGATTTAATAAAATCAGTTGTTTAAAGCGTTTCGGTTCTGATAAGGCCGCCAGTACCCCCACCATCCCACTGACGGAATGACCCACAAAAATACAGTTTTCGAGTTTGAGCTCATGGCACAAATCCAGTAAGTCCTCAGCATAGCTGTGCAAACTGCTGTAGCGACGCGGACTATAGGCGGATAAATCCGAGTTCCCACAGCCGACTAAATCAAATAAGACAATTCGATAATTTGGCTCAAATACCTTGACCTGGTTGCGCCACGCGGTTTGATCCGTTCCAAATCCGTGGGCAAAAATTATCGTTTCACTACCCTGACCCCGCAGATTCACGTTATTTCGAGCAAGGATGCTAGTTGTAAGCAACATATATCTGTTTCCTTCACTGTTCTGACCTTTGAGGGAGTCCTCGTAGATGCACACTTTGCGTTCTCCAAGCCACTCGCCTGGGAAATCAGACTCCTCAACTGACTGCGACGAAATCTCTCTATAAATGATTAAAACAAAATTAAGACCGCTAGAAAGTTAAGATAAATGTATTCCAGACGACTGCATCTACTCCCCACTCCTTAGATAATTTTTCCCTTTTTTTTAGCCCCGATCACGTCTAGAATTGCGAAATAGGGGCAATTTATCAAAGGCCCCTCTATACCATCGGGGAGCGCCCCCCCACCTCGGGCGATCGCCTAAACCAACCGCCTCTAAATATTGACAAAATCTCTAAATCATGATAATGACTTAAAAAAAATTAACCCCCATTATCCCTCCTTCTCCCCCGTTCCCCCTTCCCTGAACTGGGCCTCGTAACGGTCCAAAATCCCACTTTCAATCATCAACCTCGGCCAAACTAATAAGAAAAACCCCATCCAAGCCACCAAAGGGACCGCAACGATCGCCGTTACCCAAAGTTTGTGAAACACCAACCAACTGCCCACAATCAACGTAATCCCCGTTAACAAAATTGACCAAGGCTGACACCACCAGGGTTTATAATTCCAAGGATTCAAAGTCGGTTCTTGTGACATAAAACTCTCAAATAAACAACAAACTCACTTCGTTTTATCATAAATATGGAAATTACCCCCTATCTTCATACCGCCATCTTAGTTTCTGACCTACATCGGTCCGAACAGTTTTATAGTAACGTCCTCGGACTCGAAAAAGTCGATCGCCCCTTTAGCTATGCCGGAATCTGGTATCAAATTGGGCCGGTTCAACTGCATTTAATTGTCGATGAAACCCTCAATTTAGTCCCAGCTAACCGCGAAAAACTCGGTCGCAATCCCCATTTTGCCTTGGGAATCAGCAACTTAGAAGCCGCCAAAGCTCATTTACTCGCCCATAACTGTTTAATTCAAATGAGTGCCTCCGGACGGGCGGCATTATTTACTCAAGACCCCGATGGTAATATCATTGAATTAACTCAGATGTAAGGGAATTCCCCAAAATAAATTATCCCAATTTCGCGATTAAAAACTTCACAAAACTCTTCAGCCTGCGAAGGCAGGCTTCGTCCGTATAGCCCCAGGCTTCAGCCTGCGGGTTGTTGGCATTATGTTTTGGATTTCCCTAAATGAAAATTATTGCCTATTTATATAGTGACCCGCTGTTAGAATCGCCCAGTGATCCAGCAATTTGGGGGTGGGAAGTCGATCGCGTGTATCGAGATTTAGGAACTCGCACCCATCTGCAACAACTCCTGAAGGATTGCCAACAGGAAACCGCCGATTATTTGCTAATTCGGCGCATCGAAGAATTGGGAGACTCCGTTCGAGAAGTCTGCGATCGCATGGCAGAATTAGAAGAACGCCAAATCCAAATTGTCGCCACCGAAAATGCCACCGCCACCCTAGATACCCCCCTCACCCGCAGCGAACTGTTGAAACTACTTTCAGAAATTGAAAGCGTCCAACGTTCCCGCCAAATTCGCAAAGGACACGCTAAAAATCGCCTGCAATCCATTCCCCCACCGGGAAAAGCACCCTTTGGATATCGACGCGGCAAAGACCGCTATGCCCTCGATCGCGCTGCTGCGGCTCTGGTTAAAGACTTTTTTGAACAATTTCTCCTGTATGGCTCTTTGCGCGGTGCCGTGCGCTATTTAGAGCGAAAACACAGCAAAAAAATTTCTGTGACAACCGGGAGGAGATGGTTAACCAATCCCACCTATCGCGGGGATTTAGCGTATAAAAATGGGTTAGTGCTGTCCAATACTCATGTAGCCATTATCTCCCGAGAGGAAGCGGCACAAGTCGATCGCCTCCTGCGCCGGAATCGAAGAATGCCGCCTCGAACTGCCAGCGCCTCCCGTTCTTTAGCGGGTTTAGTCGTCTGTGGGGAATGCCATTGCTCAATGGCGGTTTCCCAAGCAAAGGCGCATCAGGGGAAGCGGGAGTATTTATATTTGCGTCCGACAAACTGTGTCCGACAACCGAAATGTCGGGCGATTCCATACCAAGCAATTTTACAACAGGCGATCGCTCAAGTCTGTCAGGAATTGCCTCGCGCCGTTGCGGGATTAGAAATGGGACAAATTGGCGGAGTTAAACAGCAGATTCAAGAGGCGATCGGCACCAAGCAACAGATTCTCACCCAACTGCCACAACTGCGCCAAGACGGTATCTTAGATCCAGAAACTGCCGATTTGCGCCGTTACAAACTCAGCACAGAAATTTCCGAACTCCAAAGTCAACTCGCACAACTCCCTCCCGTCAACTTGCGCGAAACCGCCCAAGCCGTTTCTCTCCCTCAGTTTTGGCTTGATTTATCCGAAACCGAACGGCGATTCTACTTTCGGGAATTCATTCGCCAAATCGAAATCCACCGCCAAGGCAAAGCATGGCAGTTGAAAATTATCTTTATTTTCTAGCGGTTCAGGTTGGATGAAAGGAGACAAAAAACTGGGTTAAATGAATTAATTTTTCCTAAAAACAACCCGGGTTTCTAACGGTTAGGGAACTCCAAAAAATAAAACCTTCAAAAAACCCGCAGGCTCAAGCCTGGAGCTACACGGACAAAGCCCGCCTGCGCGGGCTAAAAGAGCCTTGTTAGGTGCGATCGCATCAGGGGATTGCAAAATATAAATCCTCCAACCGTTCAACTGAAAGGAAGGTATCTGTAGGGGCGTATTGCATACGCCCTAGGGCGTATGCAATACGCCCCTACATTGAGGGGGCTACTCCGTTGAGGAGTCACTACGAACGAACGTTTTGGAGATTTTATTTTTTGGAGTTCCCTCAAAGCAAGGATGATTTATTTGTTGGAATCCCCTAATACGAGGGTTAAGGAACTAACCAGACTCTCTATAGCCCGCGCAGGCGGGCTTTGTCCGTGTAGCCCCAGGCTTTCCTTACGGAACGCTACGCGAACAGCCTGCGGGTTTTTTGGGTATTTTATTTTTTGGAGTTCCCTTACTCAACCAAGAACCTAAACTTGAACCGCCGGTTTTTCTGACTCCGCCCCCCCTTCAGCTTCCTTGGGTTGAGACACCGGCAGTTCTATCCGAAAGGTACTGCCTTCGTTCGGTTTGGAAGTACAGATAATCTTGCCGTGATGATTTTCTTCAATAATTTTCTTAGAAATCGATAATCCCAATCCCGTTCCGACTCCCATTGCTTTGGTGGTAAAAAATGGCTCGAAAACCCGAGTTTCGATATCTGGCGCAATTCCCGGACCATTATCGGAAATGGTAATCGCAACTCGATTATTTTCTAAGGTTTCCGTTGTAATAATAATTTTTCGTTTTCCCGGTTTTCGTTCCAGCTTTTCTCCCCCATAAGTTGCGGAATTATCGGGTTCTTCCAGGGCGTCTATCGCATTATTAATCAAATTCATGAAAACCTGATTAATCTGATTAATATAACATTCTATTTTAGGAATTTTTCCAAATTCGCAAACCACCTCAATGTTTTGTTTGTAGCGATTATTCAGCAAAACCAAGGTAGCTTCTAACCCTTCTTGTAAATCGGAAACTTTCATGTCCGGTTCATCCAGGCGATAGAAATTCCGCAGGGTCAGGACCAAATCCCGAATCCGTTCTGCACCCACCTTGAGAGAACCCATAATCCGAGGTAAATCTTCCAGAACGTAATCGAGTTCTACTTCTTCTAAGATTTCCTCCACCGCTTCGGCATTGTCTGGGTATCCTTCTTGATACGCTTCTAATACCCTAAATAAATCGTCTACGTGTTCCTCAACGTAGGGTAAGTTGCCATAAATAAAGTTAATAGGATTATTAATTTCATGAGAAATTCCCGAGACCATTTGACCCAGCATCGACATTTTTTCCATTTGCAGCAAATGTTGTTGCAGTCGATGCAGTTCTTGGACACTATCTTGGAGTTGTTGATCTTGATCCGTTAATTGTTGAGTCAGTTGAGCGACTTTTTGCTCCAATTCACGATTTCGGTCTTCCAGTTCTTGAATGCGATCGGTCATTATGGACAGCCCCCTGTCACATCAACACTTCAAATTATATCAATTTTTACCCTCCTATTTTGTTGGCAAGGTAGAGTCAGGGGGAAGGAATCCCGAAGAACGTTTGTCGTAAGCCCTTGACGGGGTTGCCTCTTGAGGAGGACTGAAGTCCCGGAGTCGGGGGAAAGCAGTGGGGAACCGGATTCAGGGTGATACGGAATCCGGTTGTAAAAGGTCTGTAAAAACCCGCAGGCTGAAGCCTGGGGCTATACGGACGAAGCCCGCCTGCGCGGGCTAAAAGCGAAAACAGACTTTTAACAAATGGATTTGGTATGAGGATGGCACCGATGCACCCTCGGTTGGATTCCTAGGGATGGGAGTTGGGGATGCCGACAACGCAAAAAAATAGCGGAGGTTTGACCCTCCGCTCTTTTGTACCGATACCTTTACAGCGATCGCGACGAGTGATCATCCGTGGGATACGATCCTTTGCCCGCATTGCGAACATTCACAATCTTACCCATGAGATCAAACCAAAAACTTGACCCCATCGAAATCGCAATTCCACTGAGTAACCATCCTGCGAATTGCTTGACAAAGGGAACGCGCCACTGGCGATTTTGAATCCGTTGTTCTTTGACGGTGACTTCACTCCATCCAATGGGTAACGAGATATCCTGAAGAGATTTTCTGAGCTCTGCCTTGACTCCCTCTAATTCTCGGGGGTCTCGAATCGGTTGAGCATTGACAATACTCTGAGCATTTTGAGTCACTGTCGCCCGTAAAACCGGGTCTTTTGACAAGCTACTCACAATATAGATGGTATCGGCATTGGCGATCGCCGCGACCAGACATCCGATAATAATCGCAATCCCTCTGGCATTGCGTTTGTACACCCCCGAGGACCGTTCCATCGAGCGATCGAACCAAACTTCGATTTCTTGCTGAAACGTATTGAGCGTATCTTGAGCTCCATCGTTCTTCTGTTGCGCTCGTTTAGCTAAAACTCGTAAACTGTCCTTAAGAGATTCAGGTAATAAATCGATGACTTTCTCTAACTCTTTGAATGCCGATTCAATCCCTTGATAAGCCGGACTATTTTTATCTTCAAAGATTTCCTGAATTTCCAGATAAACTTCTCGATACCGAGGCAGACTCGCCATAATCTCTCTCGGCTCAGGCTTCAAGTTTTTTAACAAAACCTTCTTGCCCGCCTCTCCATAAATGCGGTTGGCGACTGCACTGATTCGCTCCAGCAAAAATTCTGGACTTTCCCCTTCTCCTTCTGCGGCAAAAGCCAGTCGCGAGTTTGCTACAAATAACAGCAACCGTTCTTCCATTAATTCAACGAACATGGCTAACGTAATTTCTTCTTGAGCATATTTCGTCACCAGTTCATCAAAATTTTGCCCGCACTCTCTTAGTTCTTTGTTGAAAATCCCCGTATTAACTTCAGTTATGCTGGCAGATTGACTTAAATTAAAAACCTCTTTTAACTGCTCTTGCTTGAATTTTTCTACCCGAGCAATACTAAGAGCATGAGAGATTTTATCAACCCCCAAGATATCCATAAGAGTCACCGCAAAAAAGTCCGGACGAATGTAAGAAGGTCCTCCTTCATTCTCTCCAAACACATTCTCGGTGTTGGTCATTTTTTGATAAATTTTAAACAATCCAGAACTGATTTTTCTGAATCCTTGGGCTAACGCTCCTTTAGCCTCTTGATTGAGGTCCTTGATTAAGGGGTGAGCATACAGTTCATTGGCAAGAATTCGGGCCTTTCGGCTTTCTTCGCTTTCTTGAGTGCCTCCCATCAGCACTTCAATAGATTTTTTTAAATGTTCGGCTCGCCACTGTAGCAGGGTGGTGATCAGTTCTTGAATTTCCGAGGCGAGTAAACTCAGAATCAAATAAACAAAAATCAGCCCGATCGCCAGGTCTAAAATAAAAGGAATGTTCATGATGAATTATCATTCAGGTAAATGCAGGACTGACTCAACTCGTTTAAAGTTTGTCATCGATTACTATACGGACCGATTCTTAAAAAATCGGGCAAGTTACAAAAATATCAAGAGATTTGATGGGGAGGATGGGGAAGATGGGGAAGATGGGGTCCATGTTCGTAGTAACGACTTCAGTCGTTGCTCTCGTGTTATGGCATCCGCCATAACACGAGCAATCTGAGGGTTCACCGCCTGCGGGGTTGGGAACTGGAGGCAAAGCCTGATATCGGGGCGTGACTTAGGGGATTGCAAAATATAAATCCTCCAAACGTTCAACTGAAAGAAAGGTATCTGTCGGAGTAAATGCTTGCGCCCCAGGGCGTATGCAATACGCCCCTACATTGACGGGGCTACTCCGTTGAGCAGTGACTACGAACGAA
>NZ_JAMXOT010000143.1 GCF_024220515.1 Oscillatoria sp. HE19RPO | reverse complement strand
TTCAGTCGGTTTTTAACCGACTTAAGCTATGAGGCGCTTGATTTATCCCCCGCCGGTTGTTGCAACGAGTCCAAGACTTTCCGTTGAAACTGACTGAAAGTCTTATTAAATGGTGTTTTCAGTCGGTTTTTAACCGACTTTAGCTATGAGGCGGGGGTTAAAACCCCCGCCGGTTGTTGCCACTTCAGTCGTTCCCATCCAAAGTCCCTCCCACAGCATCCCAAGAATCGATTACCCTAAGAAAGTGAACGCTCTACCCTCAACGGTTGGTAATGCTGGAACAGCTTAAGCCTCAAATCTCTGTTGCCTGGATCGACAACATCGCCGAAGTCCCCCAGACGGCGTGGGATGCTCTCGCCGTCCCTCTGCAAACCCCTTTTTTTGAATGGAACTGGTTGCACAATATGGAAGCCTCCGGCAGTGCAACGGCAAAAACGGGATGGTTGCCGAATCATTTAACCCTGTGGCGACAGGGAGAACTGATTGCTGCCGCACCGATGTATCTGAAAGGACATTCCCGGGGAGAATTTGTCTTTGATCACCAATGGGCGGATTTAGCCTATCGCCTCGGTGTGGAATATTATCCCAAACTGTTGGGGATGAGTCCAGTCACGCCGGTAACGGGATATCGGTTTTTGATTGCACCGGGAGAAGATGAGGAAGAAATTACGGGGATGATGATTCATGCGATCGATGAATTTTGCGATCGCCACAATATTTCCTGCTGTAATTTCCTGTATGTCGATCCAGACTGGCGATCGCGGATGGAACGCTTCGGTTATACCCCGTGGCTACATCATAGTTATATTTGGCAAAACCAAGGATTTAATACCTTTGACGATTACCTAAACGTCTTCAATGCCAATCAGCGCCGCAACATCAAACGGGAACGCAAAGCCGTCGCTAAAGCCGGGATTGAGGTCAAGGCATTACATGGAGATGACATTCCCCATACCTTGTTACTGCGGATGTATCAATTTTATAGCGACCATTGCGATCGCTTTGGCTGGTGGGGGAGTAAATATTTAACCAAACAATTTTTTGAGGAATTATACCATAATTTTCGCGATCGGGTCCTCTTGATTGCCGCCTATCCCGAAGGCAATGATATCCGCCATCCCATCGCCATGTCCTTTTGCCTCACCAAAGGGGAACAACTCTATGGACGATATTGGGGTTGCAATTACGATATCGACTCCCTCCATTTCGAGGCTTGCTATTACAAACCCATCGAATGGGGAATCGAACATGGCATTCAATCCTTCGACCCCGGTGCCGGAGGACAACACAAAAAACGCCGAGGCTTTCCAGCCACTCCCAATCACAGTTTACATCGCTTTTACAATCAACGTTTGGGTCAAATCCTCCGCCCTTATTTGAAGGAAGTAAATCTCATGGAAGCCCAGCAAATCGATGCGATTAATGAGGGGTTACCGTTTAAGGAAACCCTGCCAGAGTTGAAGATGTAAGATTGAGCCGCCCGGTTTAAACCGGGCGCTATAGGATAGATGGGGCTGTTTGTTGACTTCAATTGAGCGCTAAGAATTGCTTTGGAATTGTCTTTCGTAATCATCAAGGCTAATGAAGTTTCCCTGCTCAAACCCTTCAAGACCCCTGCGGATCGACTGCTGCTGGTCCTCGGGTAAATCGGTCAACTTGACAATTTGCTCAGAACCGTCTGTTTTATTGCTGCCTCGCAACAATGAACACTCGGGCTACTTGGGTGGCCACTACTAGAACTGGATCCCCTAAGCGAAAATTATTTTGCTGTGTCCGATCAAAGGGTTTTGCATTCCAGTAAGTGTTTTTCCACTTGACTTGTAAAATTCCATCGCCTTCACCGAGATCAACAATAGTCGCCTCAGTGGGGTGGTCAAGCATTTGGGGTGGTGGATCTGGCTTGAACATTTTTCTGGCTCTCCTTTCCAGGGGCTGACCAGCTTGGTTAACCGCCTATATTTATTTGGGTATTAATAAATTGCCAATTACAGTTTAATAGTTTTACTTCCTGTTATATGTAACTTTCCTAGCTGTAACTTTCCATTCCTGATATGCAACGATGATAGGCGTGTTCTAGTGTTTATTAAGTTTTCTTCACAATTACTTGCGATTAATTTAGAAGCGCGGTTAGAATGATGCCATAAAACAATGGCAGAACACCTGGGCTTTGGCCCAGGTGTTCTGCCCATGAGAGGCCCCTTACACTGGGTGCGTCATGAGCATACCTACTGAATTCGGAGGTATTAGTAAGATGACGCATTTTTTGAGACGGCTCGTCATGTCACTGTTGTTGTACTTAGTGGTAACTCAGGGCCCTTCTGCCCTTTGTGACCCCAATATCATCAACAGTATCGCCACTTTAACCCTCGTACCGCAAAATACACCTGGGGTAAAGCGGCCCCGTACCCGTACCCGGCGAACCCGGAAATACCGGCAAACCCGAAAATGTCTCCGGAAACCCTGGAAATAGGTAGAAATCCCAGCCGTTGATTCACGTTTTAAATTGGGGGTTAGTCGCGTTGCAGCGCGGCTGGCCCTTTTTTTTAGTGGGTTACGAGAGTCGGACTGGTCGGGTGCTTTTCAGAAGACAGTATATGTTTACAATCTGTCAACATATTTTAAAGATAGGTTGCTTAAATAACTCATGTCTATGGTAATTACTCATAAGTTAGAGTACGCAAAACCACATTTAGAATACGCATCGACAAGTTTTGCCGTATCTTAACAATCTAGAAACTACCAAGATTCAGAGTACGCAAAGCCACATTTAGAATACGCATTGACAAGTTTTGCGGTATTCTAGAATGTATGAATTACCAGCAGTTCCTCCAGGCCCTCGAAAAGTTGAAACGTGCACCGAAGCGCGAAGCGGTGCTGCGGATGCTGCTGCGCGGACTAACGGCTGAGGAGATTGCGGATGAGATGGGAACCCATCCCGGAACGGTACGGAAGCAAATTTCCCAACTGTATGAGGACTTCGGGGTGAGCAGTAGCAATGATCTCCCGGGAGAGCGCTCCTCCAAACGTGGCGAGTTCATCAATTTATTTACTAAGTACAAGCCGGAGTGGGTTGAGCTTGAGAGTCTGGACTCATTGCAGATTAGACCGCTCAATGGCATTGTCCCATTGGATTCTCCGCTGTACCTCCCAAGGAAGGCTGATGAGCGCTGTCGCCAAGCGTTGACAGCAGACCGCAGCGATCGCGGTTCAGTCCCATTCATTCGGATTAAAGGATCTCAAGGTATGGGGAAATCCTCCCTGCTGATACGATTGCGAAATTTTTTAGAGCGAGAGGAAAATCAGGTGGTGGGGTTTGTGGATTTAGCTGAGGTGACCCAGGATCCCGAGGTGTTGACCGATATTAACCTTCTCCTGAAGCGGTTTACTCAGGCGATCGCAGATGCCTTTAGCGAGTCTGTTGCCACCCTGAATCCCCCCCTACTCACAGAGGATTGGCCCCCTGAGCGGTCCAGTGGATTGAACTGTAGTAATTACCTGGAAAAGCATATTTTTGAGCCAATCCAGACGCCAAAAACCCTGCTGATTGATGGGATTGATGAAATTTTAGGGCCCGATAAACTGCAAAATCCATTTTTAAAACTGTTGCGATCGTGGAACGAACAACGGATGAAGGTGGTGAGTCAGTCGCCGATTGTTTGGGCCAGTATGGCGATCGCCTACTCCACCGAACCCTATCCCGAGTTGGATATCAAAGGTTCAATTTTGCAAAATGTGGGACTAGAGGTGGAATTGCCCGAATTTAATGCCGAAGAAATCCTCAAAC
Source organism: Oscillatoria sp. HE19RPO (assembly GCF_024220515.1). Taxonomy (GTDB): domain Bacteria; phylum Cyanobacteriota; class Cyanobacteriia; order Cyanobacteriales; family Laspinemataceae; genus Laspinema. Next base: position 9,051 of record NZ_JAMXOT010000143.1, on the reverse strand, counting down.
TGGCGAATAAATACTGCTTGGAGTGGAGCCAAGAGCAAGTGAAACCGCTCATGGAACTGATTGGCGGTCATCCCACCTTAGTCAATCAGGCACTCTACCAAATCAGTCAACAGGGCATGAGTTGGGATCAACTGCTGTCCAATGCTACTTCACCAACGGGACCATTTGGAGACCACCTGCTTAAAAAATTTTCTATACTTAACCAAACTAAAGATTTAAAGCACTGCTTTGACCAAATTTTGCGTGGAGGAAGCTGTCATGACGATATCGCTAAGTTCCAGCTTGAAAAAGCCGGATTAATCAAAATTGACAATGAAGGAGTTCAAGTTAGATTTAAGCTTTATCAAAACTATTTTTCAAAATCTGCTTAACACTTTGCAAATTGCTCTTGGGGAGTTTATGTCTATGCTTAACTCCGACAGTATCTATCAAACTGAGGGCGGCACTTTGCCTCGCGATGCACCGACCTATGTCGAGCGAGAAGCAGATGGCCAACTGTATCAGTTTGCCCGTTCCCTTACGGGAAATAGTCGTGTTTGTTTCGTGCTGGCCCCTCGGCAAACTGGTAAAACGAGCTTGATGGTGAGGACGGCCAATTGCCTGAGCGAGGAAAATTTAGTCTGCGTTCGGATCAATATCCATGAGTTAGGGGGGATTGAAGAGCGTCAACTGTGGTTTAGCCTGTTGTCTGAAATTTGCCGACAAGTTCCCTTGCCAGAAGTCAACTTACCACAACAGTTAGAGGAGGTTTGGAACCGGCAGCCTGACTTAGCGCCTGCCTTACGATTCAAAAACTTTCTGATTAAAGAGATTCTGGAGAAAATTGCAGCGGAAAAGCTGGTGATTTTTATCGATGAAATCCAGGATTTAGTGGATTTAAACCTCCAGAATGTATTTATCGGCTTCATCCGCAGCCTCTCAGACCAGAAGAACGAACCCCGACTCAATAAGGTCGCCTTTGTCCTGCTGGGGGTTGCCAAACCGTCTGATTTGATGACCAGCAGCAGTTATGCTCTCAACTTGGGCGATCGCATTGAACTGGGGAGACTCACCCCAGAGGCTTGCAAACCCCTGCGTCCCGGTTTGGAAAAAGTCACCACGGCTCCAGCCAGGACCCTGGAACGGATCCTCTACTGGACAGGAGGTCAACCTTTCCTGACTCAAATTGTTTGCCACTTGGTGGCTACGGGGAACAACATCGAAGATGGCGCTCAAATTGAGACCCACGTTGATGCTTTAGTCACCCAGAAAATTATCATAGACTGGAGGCGACAGGATAGACAATCCCATTTACAGGAGATTGAAAACTGGTTTACTAAGGTGGAGAGCAGCCGCAAGTCTGAAAAGCTCAAGACCCTCAGACTTTACCGTGAAATTCTGACCCAAAGCCCGATCGACTTTCGGCAGAATGACCCAAGGCACTGGGACTTGTTGATTTCAGGTCTCGTGGCAAAAGATGATGGACAATTACAAGTTGCCAACCAAATTTACGCGCAAGTCTTCGATCGCAATTGGATTAACAAAACAGAAACTTTACTGGAGGATAATATGCCAGAGCCATTTTCCACTATCTACGATCGCGATGTCTTCATGTTAATCGACCAAAGTGCATCAATGAGGCTCAAAGATGCAGATACGGGAAACCAAACCCGTTACGGGTATCTCGAAGAAGTGATCATGGGTCATTTATTTACTATCCTTTCAGAGCAAAATAAAGAAAATAACGTAATCAAAAAAATTTGTGATGAGGTAACAGTTTACTTTTTTAGCAGTAAGAGAAACATAGAAGGACCCCATCTCGTTAAGGATGCGATGCGAGTGCGGAGCTTATTTCTAGAGAATCCGCCAAGAATGAAAACTTTTATTGCACCCACCCTTGAGAAATGTATTGACACTTGGTTGCAAACCGGAAAACCGGCCAATCGCGGAGCATTTTTTATTATTTATACCGATGGCCTATTTGACGATGAGGGAGAATTTATGGAGTGCATTAGCAAAACTTGTGAAAAAATTGATGGTCATAAAGAAGTTACATTTTTAGTGTTGGGATTGGGCCAAGAAATAGACAAAGAGAAATTTTTAGAACTTGACTTCAATACAAACAAAGCTCTACCTTTCAAAGTATTGGTTTTTGATTTAGTTAACGAAATAGAAGAGGAAATAATTAAGTGTTTACAACGTCAATTAAAAGACGATCCTGCTGATGAGTCGGTAGTTCCGGAGTGGGTGAAAAGGGAGTTTCCCGGGTTCGTTGAAAAACTTAAGAAGGTTCGTAGTCAAAATGCTTGATGCGGAATTTATGAGGCGGAAGTGCTAATTTAGATGAGAAAGGGTCCATGAGAAGAAAGTGCGAGCATCCCCCTCTGTCATTTCAAACCAAGCGATCGCCTCCCCTCATTCTCAGAGCCGATCGCCTGTTATTGACTCAACGCGATGGGAAGCGATCGCCTAAACAGTTTCGGTTCCGGTAAAGTTTCTCCGTTGGCGATCGCTGATTCTATCAACAGTTCCAACACTTCTTGTGCATTCTTGAACGCCTCTTCGTAGCTAGACCCATGCGTGTGGCACAACTCGCCCCACTCCGGCAAACTGACCACAAAACATCCATCTTCGTCAGACCACTGAATGACTATGGTATAATGAGATTTCATTCGATTTCCTCCTCAATTATTTTGAGTGCATCGTTAACGTCTCTTTCCTGGTAAGGTTTAGCATCATCTCCATTATTTCCCGATAAAATAATGGGGAGAGGGAGTCGGGTATGATACCATTTTGTATGACTCCCCTTTCCGGACCTAGAACTAAACCCCGCCTTTCGTAATAAACGTTTAAGTTCTATTATCTTTTTAGGCATAAATTCCACACTACCATTGCTGTAGCTTTCCTCCCTTGACTGCACAGGACTATCTCAAGCCTCGACTGTTGCCAATGATCCTTCACTCTATCCCGTTCACCATCCCCATTTAGCATAGTTCTTACTTCACTTTATCAGATTGAAATGAGAATCTAATGCGCCTCCCTTATCTGTGCCTCTCCAGTACCGCAGGTTTATCGGGATAAAATTCTCCGATTTCCTGGGGGAATTCTATCTTTTCCCCATTGTACGCCTGTGCCGTCAGTTTGTACAAGACTTGCGCCAAATGTTGATTAAATTGAAATAAATCCCAGAAATTTTTGTCGCCGTTAATCACATTAATTTTGCGATCGGCTATTTTGTCCGTTTCCCCTGTCATGGTAAACTCATGGCAATTGTCTCCAATTGACACCACCAGTTTAAATTTTCCAGCCTTTGGCATCGGTTCTATCGAAAGCAGTTTTGCGTTCATTGCCTCGTCCCGTAAACACCTCTCAGGTTACCGTATTGCCGAAAGTCCTCTCTGCTCATTCTATACCTCGTTCCCTCCCAAGGATTGCGAATTAGAACGCTGCTGCTTTAATTTTTGGACTTCCTCAAGGCTCAAGCCAGTGGTTTGGGCGATCGCCTCTTCATCTAATAAATTCAGCAACCCTTTGGCAATTTCTCGCTCCCTGTCATTCACGGCTTTTGACACCGCTGTTGACACGGCTTTTAAAATTGCGTTTCGGTAGTCGTAGATAAAAAATTCTTGATGTTCTAATTCCTCTAATTCTTCCCGGTTCAGGTTCGCTTGATTGGCGATGGCAAAGGCTTGTTCAATTTCTGGGACCTCGCTCATGGTTTCAGGCACGGTTTTTAAAGTCCAGCCACTTTTCATGAAATAGATCCACTTATCCGTGATCGTCTCTAACTGTTCCAGTTCTTTGGTGAACTTGGGTAACTCTACAAAAACTAATTCTAACTCTTCCCTTAAATAATCTACCAGATAATCTTTTTCTTTCAAAACGAATCGGGAAATCACTGACTCACTGTCCCCAAACATTTGAAAATCGACAATAGTCAAGGCAATCACGGGATTTAATAAATTATAATCTTCTCCTGCATCCAGTTGAATGGAATAGGATTTAGCTGCGTTATAGAGGATTCGCTTTTCAAATCCCTCTACATTCAACACTTGCATTTCAATAATCGCTGTTTTGTTGCCGGTGATTTTGGCTTCGACATCTAAGTAAGTTTCTTTGACCCCTCGGATCCGGGGAGCCAAATAGGGGTTGAGAATTTCTAAATCTTCTATGACGGGCTGGCCGTCATAGAGCATGGAATTTAAAAAGCTGATTAAGATATCTTTGCTCTGTTCGGAACCAAAGATTTTTTTAAAGGCGATATCGGTCTTAGGATTAATAAATCTCATTGATTTGCCTCCTGAATTATGCTATAATTTAATCCCCGGTTATGGAAACACCAGCAAAAGCGTTCCTTGTCCTAATTATATTCAAAAAATTATCAAATGTAGGGGCGATTCGGGAATCGCCCGACCATACAGGCGATTCGCGAATCGCGGCTACATTGAACGAATGTAGGATGCAAGAGGCGATCGCCCATAATCCATACAGGCGATTCGCGAATCGCGGCTACAGGCTTTTTACCGAATTTAGGGGCGATTCAAGAGGCGATCGCCCCGTCAAAGCAATTTTCTACCCCATGTAGGGGCGATTCGGGAATCGCCAGTCCAATACATACAGGCGATTCGCGAATCGCCGCTACATGGAACGAATGTAGGATGCAAGAGGCGATCGCCCCGTCAAAGCGTTTTACCCCATGTAGGGGCGATTCGGGAATCGCCCGTCCATAATACATACAAGCGATTCGCGAATCGCGGCTACATTGAACGAATGTAGGATGCAAGAGGCGATCGCCCAATAAGAGCAATTTTCTACCCCATGTAGGGGCGATTCGGGAATCGCCCGTCCATAATACATACAGGCGATTCGCGAATCGCGGCTACATGGAACGAATGTAGGATTCAAGAGGCGATCGCCCAATAAGAGCAATTTTCTACCCCATGTAGGGGCGATTCGCGAATCGCCCGCCCGTCCCTATGTGGCGGCTTGTTCCCAACATTCCAAGGTTTGACCCACGGCGATGCGGGGTAAGCGATGTTTAAAGCCGCAGAGGATTTCCCAGGAAATGGTTCCTAATTTATCCGCCCAATCATCGGCGGTGATTGAGTTGTGGCCATCTTGTCCGAGCAAGGTGACGACTTCTCCGAGTTCCAAGTCGGGGATATTACTCACATCCAACATCATCTGATCCATTGTAATTGCTCCAATTTGTCTCACTTGTTTTCCCCGGATGAGGACTTGCATTTGATTGGAGAGGTTACGGGGTACGCCATCGGCATAGCCAATCCCGATCGCCGCAATTTTCATATCCCGATCGGCGATATAGCGATGGCCGTAACTGACGCCGGTTCCGGCTGCGATCGCCTTAATGTGAGTCACTCGGGCTTTGACTTGTAGCGCCGGTTGTAATTTCAGGCGCGATCGCAAATGGGGAGCCGGATATAATCCATATATCCCTAATCCCACTCGCACCATATCGTAATGCAACTGGCGATCGCTTAAGGTGGCGGCAGAATTTGCAAAGTGCAGGCGCGGTAGGGGGATGCCCGTTTCCTGAACTTGTCGAATTGCCGTCTCGAACCGCTGATGTTGCAGTTGCATCACCGTGGGGTCTTCACTATCCGCTGTGGCTAAATGGGAATAAATGCTAGACAATTCCAAATGAGGCAGGCGATCGACTAATGTCACGAACTCTGCCGCCTCTTGCCACGGTGCGCCCAACCGTGACATCCCCGTATCAATTTTCACATGAACCGGCACGGAATACGAATGGTCACTCAGGGTTTCTGAAAACACGAACGCTTGTTTCGGGGTGCAAAGGGTGGGTTCCAACCGCCAACGCACCATTGCCCGCAATTGGTCCGGGGTGTAGGTTGCCCCTAATACTTGCACTGGGGCCGTAATTCCCGCTTCCCGGAGTTCGATGCCTTCGGGAATGGTGGCGACTCCCAACCATTTCGCCCCTGCCTGTAATACCGTCTGGGCAACGGTGACGGCCCCATGTCCATAAGCATCGGCTTTGATGACTGCCATTAGGTCAGTTTTTGGGGATAATAGACGCTGGATTTCGCGGACATTCTGGGCGATCGCCCCGATATTGATCTCCACCCAGGCGCGATCGCATCGCATCGATGAAATACTCTGACTTTCCTCCCAACTCAGCATTTCTACGCACTCCTCAAGTCACTCACACCACAATTGAACTATAAATCGAACCCTGACTCCGGAGATTTGCGAAAACTTCAACCGAATTTAGATTTGCCTGCGAGTATTTAGAATAAAAATAGGGCTAAATATCCATCGGGCAATCTGACATCGGATGATTTTTGGCAAAATCCGCAGAATGAAACATGAAGCCTTCCAGAAAGTTCTGGGCGCTTCATTTTTTCCAGTCCTCAACTGACCACTTCCCAGTCTCAACCCTCAATTCCAGAAGAGAAGGTGTCCAAACCCATGCCTCAACCGCCTAAATCCCTGAAACTCCCCTTCGCATCCTTCGGACTGCGGGGGCAAATCCTACCGATTATCGGGGCCACCCTGATGGGTTTATTGGGGGTCATCTATCTCTCTTCCTCTACCCTGTTGCTGGCTGGATTTGCCAAATTTGAGCAGCAGGATACCGCCCGCAATGTCAAACGGGCGGTGGATGTCTTATCCGATGAAATTGCCAAATTGAGCTTTACAGCGAACGATTGGGCTGCCTGGGATGACACCTACGCCTTCATTGAAGATGAGAACTCGGACTATATCCAAACCAACCTCAACGATGCCACGATCGCCCGTTTGCGGTTGGATATGATGCTGTACATTCATCGCAGTGGGCGGATTGTTTTTGGGCAAAAATTCAATCCGGAAACGGGGGAACGAGTCCCGGTGGAGAAAAATACCGAGGCGATCGCCTCTTTAAGCCAATACTTAACCCCCAAGAGTCTCCTCGTCAATCATCCCGAAACCACCAGTCTGGTGGAAGGCATCCTGCAACTTCCTGAAGGCCCCATGTTGATTGTCTCCCGCCCCATTCTCACCGGAGAAGCGGAAGGCCCAATTCGCGGCACCTTAATTATGGGGCGCTACCTCAGTGTTGAGGAAATCAAGCGTCTCGGGGAACTCACCCAATTATCCATCGCCGTCGAGGAGTGGGATTCCTCTGAACTTCCCCCAGATTTCGCTGCTATTCGCCAGAGTATGACGGAAGACCCCGATCTCGAACCGGCGTTACTGCTGCCGGACCAAACTGGGATTTTTGTTGAATCCTGGGATTCCCAAACCATTGCCGGTTATACTTTAGTTAAAGATATTTACAACAATTCCGCCTTGTTGTTGCGCGTGGAACTCCCGCGTGAGATTTACCAACAAGGTCAACGAACGGCTAACTTTATCCTTTGGGTGGTACTCGTCGTTGGGGTGGCGTTTTTAGTAATAACTTTGTTTCTACTGGAAAAAGTGGTGCTGTCTCGACTCTCCCAGTTGAGTCAGGATGTGAATCACATTGGCAGCGATCGCGATTTGGCCGTTCGTCTTCCCGTCCAAGGGGTAGATGAACTCTCCCAACTTGCCACTCGCATTAATGAAATGTTAGATGCTTTAGACCATTCTCAGCAAGTGCGTCATGAAAGCGAACAGCGATATCGGGCCGTCATTGAACAAACTTCAGAAAGTATCTTTTTGATTGAACCGACTACCCAACGGATTATTGAATCTAATACCGCCTTTCAAAAGCTGCTGGGTTATGACAGTGAGGAAATTCTCTCCCTGACTTTGGGAGATTTTATTGATCATGAATCCGAAAGTATTGCCTATAACATTGAACGCACCCTATCGGCCCAATCTTACCATCTTGGAGAACGGCGCTATCGTCGTAAAGATGGGTCTTTCGTGGAGGTGGAAGTCAGCGCTAACAAGATTTATTATGGACAACGCACCGCGATTTCTGCGGTGGTTCGCGATATTACTGAACGCAAGCAAGTGGAACGAGAACTCTACCAAGCTAAGGTAACGGCAGAATTGGCGAATAAATCTAAAAGCCAATTTTTAGCCAATATGAGTCATGAATTACGAACTCCTTTGAATGCGATTATTGGGTATAGTGAGATTTTGCAGGAGGAAGCAGAGGAACTAGAACCCGAGGAGTTAAATGCGGACTTAGGAAAGATAGAAGCTGCTGGCAGACACTTGTTAGGACTGATTAACGATATTCTGGACCTGTCTAAAATTGAGGCCGGAAAAATGGAGTTATATTTAGAGTCGTTTGAAGTTCCCGTGGCCCTTCAGGAGGTTGTCTTCACCGTACAACCTTTGTTGCAGAAAAATGAAAATCAGTTACAAGTGGACTGTGAACCTGAGATTGGGGAAATGTATGCCGATGTGACGAAAGTGCGTCAAATTTTATTGAATCTGTTAGGGAATGCCTGTAAGTTTACCCATCAGGGAACAATTTTTCTCCGGGTTTTTCAGAAAGAAGGGGAAATGATGGTGTTTGAAGTGAGAGATACGGGGATTGGGATGACTCCCGAACAGCTTGAGAAGCTGTTTCAACCCTTCACCCAGGCGGATACTTCCACGACGCGCAAATATGGGGGGACTGGGTTGGGATTGGCGATCGCCAAGCAATTCTGTCACATGATGGGGGGTGAGATTACGGTTGATAGTGAAGTCGGTAAAGGTTCAACCTTCACCATCCACCTTCCCGTAACGGTAAATCTCTCGACTTTGGAGTTAGTGTCTGAGTCTATTGAATCCTAAAGGGTTTAAACCCCTTTTTTCGAGTCCTATGTTCAACGTTCCGACTAAAGTCGTTCTTCTTTGTTTGTAGTAACGACTTCAGTCGTTATACCCCCAATCAACAATCACCATTTTATGAATTTTCAATCTTGGGTTTTATATTAGATTAGTTATAAATAAATTATTTTTTACAAAATAACGACTGAAGTCGTTACTACAAACACCGGATAGGATAACGACTGAAGTCTTTACTACAAACACCGGATAGGATAACGACTGAAGTCTTTACTACAAACACCGGATAGGATAACGACTGAAGTCTTTACTACAAACACCGGATAGGATAACGAC
>NZ_JAMXOT010000142.1 GCF_024220515.1 Oscillatoria sp. HE19RPO | reverse complement strand
TTGTTGGCAAGCCCTTAGTGCTATTAGCCGACTGGATTGATGGCATTGAACCCTTCAAATTACTCAATGGTGGGTTTGCCGAAGCGGCAGCCGATGCCATGTTTGCTTCCTTGGTGCAACTCGACCAAACATATAACGGTGCCGTAGGAGATGGAAATAATCTCTATGACCAAAATGGTAATCTGATTCGCACCCAAGGAGATATTTTCAACTCCCCATTGCACTTTATTGGTATCGGTCAAGGTGCGGTGGTAAATACGGAAATGATTCAACGGTTGGGGACATATTTCCCTAATGCGGGAGGAACCATCGCTGGTTTACCCGACATCCAAATGACTACAGTAGATCCTCACAATTATGATGAGAATTCTCCACCGGGATTTTTTCAGAATATTTTCGACCCAGAAATAGTCGTTTGGGACAACGTGACTTATGCGGATAATTACTATCAAACCAACGGAACGGGCAATACCCTCAACGGGAAAGAATTATCCGGGGACCGTTGGAGTGCAGACTGGAATGTCAATATTGGAGAGTGGAACGAGTTCGACAAAAACACATCTGATGGAGAACCCCATCTAAAGGCAGCAGCATGGTATGCCGGAACTGCCGACCTCAGTCCGAGTCAAATTCCTGATGAAAACGGACAAACAATTTATCGTCGTTTTGGCGATTTTACCAGTTTTCCTTTTAGTTCTTGGTATGTGCCCGACCACACCAAAGCCAACTTTAAGCGCGACGACGGCACTGACTTTGACGCTCCTTGGGAAGGCATTGGTACGGGTTGGTTTAATTCGGCTTTAGGTGGGGGCAGTGAATTGCGTCCTTATGATGTTAATGGGAAGAAGAGCAAGCAAGAGCTGGGAGATTTTGACGAGTATTTGCAGTCAAATCGCTTGCCAGTAACTTTTGACAATACTTACACGGGTAAGCCGGTAGGAACTCGACTGCGAGGCGACTATACAGTTCCGACTCTATTCAATGGTAACTTTGATGCCAGCGTGAAAATTGAAAATGTCGAGCAGCCAATTCCGGGCTGGCCGTTCTATCGAGATTCGGCGACTCAAGGTCAGGCTCCCAGTTCTGAGCTAACCACAGAAGACCTAGTAAAATGGAAGGACATTCCCTCGTTAAAAAAATATGTTGGTTCTCCCTCCAACTTAGCTTTGAAGCTAAAACCGGGAAATCGGATTACCCACGATTCTTTTATCGTGCCCGATTGGGGTACCTTGCGCTTCGACGTTCACTCTCCATCTAATGAAAAGGATAAAAAGCGTGGCGAGCTGACAGTTACGATTAAGCCCCTAGATGATTCCATAGATGAGTTTTCTCAAAAAATCGATCTGCAAGAGGCAAGCAACCAGCTAGATAGCAAAAATATTCCGATAAGCTACGAGGAAGACAAGTATAAAATCGATTTTGGAAACAGTGGGTTTGAAGCCTTCTACGTTCCCATACCCGACAGCTTGAGAGGACAAGCGGCTACTCTAGAATTCCAACTGACCAAAAGCGGGAACAGCAGACCAACAGTTTACTTGGATAATGTTTTTTTCCAAAGCAGCTCGCTCAAGCTGGGCAACCCAACGGAATCTCGAACCAATACGAGCGAAGCCTATCTAGATAACTACTTGCTAGAAAACCCACAATACAGTCTTTCTTACAATGGCGAAACAAACACTCCGAACTGGGTGAGTTGGGTTCTTGACAAAACTTGGGCGACGGGAAGGGCAGGAAGGGCAGCCAAGGGCTTTGCAGAGGATCCCGATCTGCCAGCGTCGAGTTTCTACAGGATTCAGCAAGATGATTATGACTTTGCATCTCAGATTGAGCAGAAATACAACGAAAAGGACGACTACAATAAGTTTAGTTGGTCGAAAAAAGCTTTCTTCTGGGCAGATCGCGGCCATTTGAGTCCTTCTAACGACCGTCAAAGAAGCGTAAAGGATAACTTCGCCACCTTTTTGACGACCAATATCATTCCTCAAGATAGCAAGCAAAATTCAGGGGTTTGGCGAACCCAAGAAAAACAGCTTCAAGACCTTGCCAAGGAAGGTTATCAGTTCGTTATTTTTGCTGGAGGTGCCGGTCAAGGTGGCGGAACCGTACAATACGGCCCGTTACCGGAAACGGTAACTGGACCTTCTCCGATTAAAAGGGGCGATCCCAACCCCAACCAGTTTGCCGATTTCTATGCCAATACTGACGCAACCCAGCAAACTAAAATCGAAGTTCCCGATGCCATGTGGAAGGTAGTCTTAGGCTATTCGCCGAACAACAAGTCCGACTACCCCGACATTCACTTTGCTTGGTGGATACCCAACAACTCTTATGCAATTCAAGAGATGCTCGACTACAATAATCCCATTGAAGATCCTAAAGACGGTCAGCTCAAGCCAAACAACAACACTCGCCCTTGGGATGACGCAAAATTCACAATTTCTATCGAAGCATTAGAAGCCCGACTCAACCGAGAGGTAGCGCCCGACATTGAATACGATTTTCTCAGCAACCTTCGGGATCCCGAACGGAAAAAGCGGATGAAGGAGGTAATGGCATTTTTGCCACAAAATTCTGGTTGAGCTAAATTGAGCTAGACAGGAATATCTCAATTTACTCTGAAAAAGCGCCACCATTAGGTAATGGCAGCGCTTTTTCATGGGTTCCAAAGGCTCTTCGCTCCAAAAACTAGGTTTTTATTCTGTTTCCAGTACGCACTCTACCATCGGGCAGGATCATATTCAGAATACGGCAGTCTTGAAATCTTACTCCACCGTTTACATCTATACCCACCTCGAAGTCGGCTCCACGGAAATCAGTTCGGACTAACCTGGCTCCACTAAAAGTAACGCTTTTAAACCGGGCTCGATGGAAAATTGCCTCCGTCAAATTACCCCCAAGATCGGAATAGCTGATTCTGGCATCGGTCAAATTGGCTCTGCTGAGGTTAACAGAGAGGCTAGTTTCAGTGAAGCTAGCTCCGGTTAAGTCAGCCCCGCTTAAATCCACCGATTCAAAACTCGACTGGAAGGTATCCATTCCTCGCAAGGTAGCACCCCGCAAGTCTAATTGCTCGAATTCAGCTTCATCGAACTGAACCCTACTCAAGTCCGCTTCTCGAAAAATAATTCCATTTATGTAATGGTCTATATCTGTTATATCGCTATCGCGCAGAATAATCCCGCTCAAGTCCAACCCCTTATATTTGAAGCGATCGCGCGGCCAAGAAAGTTTCCTATAATCCGTCTCGATAATGACATTGCTAAAGTCCCTTTCCCCAGCTCGATACCGGCTGATGAGGTCTTCAAAGAGAATCTCCGTCTTGGGCAGCTTAGTTAGAGAGGTATCCGCTTGAGAAAGATCCACATTAGTTAAGTCAGTACCTTCAAGGGAACATTCGATAAAAATCGCCCCCTTGAAACTGGCTCCTGCTAAGTTGGTATATTCTAAGCTGCATTCTTCTAGCTTAGTCCCTTCTAGATTGGCTCTCGTTAAGTTGAGATGACAAAGGGAACTTTTTAACAGGTGAGCTCCGTTAAAGTTGCTTCCGCTCAGGTTAGCCTCGCCAAAAATGCTACCGTTAATGCTGGCATCGCTCAAATCAGCGTCAGTCAGGTCAGATTCAGATAGTTCGCCACTTAGTTTCGCTTGACTCAAGCAAGCCCCTCTGAGCTTGGCACGATATAAACAGACTTCATGTAGGTTAGCACCCCTCAAATTGGCACCACAAAGGTTAGCATCTTCGAGATTTATGTCGGCCAGATTGGCTCCTTCTAAATTAGCATGGCTTAGGTCAATCCCTGGAAACTCTCGTTCTCCAGCCTGATAACGTCTGAGTAATTCTTCCACATCCATCATTTACCTATGCGTTTTGTTAGCTATTCAATGGTAACTTTGATGCCATTTCCTTCAAAAGGAAATCTCAAAATATCCCGGGCTGGAATAATGCGACTCAAGCCTCTTTGTATCAATGGCATCAAAAGGCAGCAATTTTGTCAATGATTTCAACGATCTGGGCAGTTCCCTGTCGGATTTACAAGTGGAATTCCGGGTGGGTACGCGCACATACGAAGGCACCGTAATACCGGAATTTTCTCAGGAATTGGGAGAAAATCGATTTACCGTGGCGGTAGAAATACCAGAAACCATTGCCCTGGGAGAAGCAGAAATCGTGTTAATCCGACCCCAGAAACAGCGTTTGGGAACGAATGTAGACCAATAT
>NZ_JAMXOT010000141.1 GCF_024220515.1 Oscillatoria sp. HE19RPO | reverse complement strand
CCAAAAAATAAAACCTTCAAAAAACCCGCACCCTGAAGGGTGGGGCTACACGGACAAAGCGGTGCCTGCGCGGGCTAAAAGAGCCTTGTTAGGTGCGATCGCATCAAAGCAAGGATGATTTATTTGTTGGAATACCCTAAATGAATTTGACAAGGGTTCCAATGCCTGAGAGTCTTGTGGTGAAAGATGGCGATCGCTCTTTCTCCTGTGCGCGGTAATCGATCTCCTGTGCTGAGTGCAGTGACATCGAGAATAAGCTGTTTGATGACAAAGAGGATTTAGACGCGCTATATATATAGCGCGTCTAAATCCGAATTGCTCCAGCGCCGCAATTTTTAGGGGAATCAACCAGCCTCAGACCCGTAAAATATCTGGGGTGTGAGGCGATCGTCCCTCAGCTTTGGGGCAGGCTAATCACAAATTCTGTGCCTTGACCCACTTGAGAGTTGACCTGTAATCTACCACCGTGGGTCTCAACGACGATTTGACGGGCGATCGCCAATCCTAAGCCCGTTCCTTTACCAACGGCTTTCGTGGTGAATAAATGGTTAAAAATCTTGGATTGAATCTCTTTAGGGATTCCCGCGCCATTGTCAGCAATTCTAATCTCAAACCAATTGTTAACTTGTTGAATTTGAATCGTAATTTGTTGCTTTTGCGCTTTTATTTCGGCAAAGGATGACTGTTGGGCCAGCTCATCAAACACATCGATCGCATTGGCCAGAATATTCATAAATACCTGATTCAGTTGACCCGGGAAACAATTAACAGGGTGGAGCCAATCATACATTTTAGCTACTTTAATCTCAGGGCGATGCTCATTACCTTTGAGGCGATGGCGTAAAATTAGCAATGTACTTTCAATGCCGTCATGGAGATTAAAGGGTTGTTTGCGATCCGTGTCTTTTCGGGAGAAAGTGCGTAAACTGTGGCTGATGGATTTAATGCGATCGCCGCTATCCCGCATCGCCCGCATCAACTGGGGCAAATCCTGTCGCACATAGTCTAAATCGACCGCCTCCAGTTCCGATTTAATCTGATCGCCCGGTTCTGGGAATGCTTCCTCATAAAGCTCTATCAGTCCCAATAAATCGTTAACATAATCCTCTGTCGCCCCCACATTGCCCAGAATACAACCCACCGGATTATTAATCTCGTGGGCAACCCCCGCAACGAGATTGCCAAGGGCAGACATTTTTTCTCCTTGAACAAGTTGGAGTTGAGTATTTTGCAAATCGTTGAGGGCCTTTTCGAGGGCTTGGGATTTTTGTTGCTCCCGCTCATAAAGTTGGGCATTTTCCAGAGAAATTGCCGCCTGAGCGCAAAGTAAATTGAGGAGTTCGACGCGATCGGTTGTGAATGCCCCCGTCGCTAAATTATTTTCTAGATATAAAATGCCCATCAACTTACCCTGATGTAAAATTGGGCTACACAACATACTCTGGGGTTGTTGACGGATGATATAGGGGTCGTTGACTAAGGTTGAATCTGCTGTCGCATCCACCAAAACAACCGTCTGTCTGTTGTGCTTGACTTTGTAAATTAGCTTTAGGGGAATATCTTGACTGTCTTCAATGGGAAGGCACTGCAACACGACGGGCTGCGTCCCCATAGTAATTGACCCTTCGATCGACAGGTGTTCATCTCGCAACAGCATTAACACACATTTATCAGCCCCCGCATTTTCGATGACTATTTCAAGCAATGATGAAAGCAGTTTTTCGAGTTCGATTTCACCTGAAATAGTTTGGGAAGCTTTCAGAATCGCAGCTAAATCTAAAGCTACAGAGATACTGCTACTACTGGATGTGGGGGAACTGGCAGAGGTGACACTCCCCAATGTGAAGATAGTTTCGTGAGAGGAGAAGGGAGAACGGGTTTGCTGTAATATGGGGGCAAGTAATTGGGGATAGCGCGTTTCTAAATCAGCTACTTTGGCTTTTGCACCCCAGCGAGCATAACAATAATAAGCCTCTTGCATATATCCGGCTGCAAAATTTTCTTGACCCCAATTCAGGTAGAATTTAGCAGCACGTTCGTTGGCTAGAGCTTCTTCTTGAATATAACCGTTTTCTTTAGCCACTTTAATCGCTTGATCATATAGCTCAATGGCTTGATTTTCTCCCAACACTCGTGCCTTTTCTGCTTCTACTAGCTGCCACTTATGCAAATAGTTCATGGGGGCCTGTGCTGCCCAGTTTTGCAACTTAGTTTGATTATCTTCTATTCGTTGCTGTAATTGCTCTCGTTCCAATCCCTCTGTGTCTGGCAACATTTCAAGCTGAATGAGAGAATCGTAGAAATGATACACAGGAATTTTGTAGCAGCCGCTAGCAGCAGGCAGATATTGTTTGATAGAATCTGCTATGTCTTTACCCTCTTGCCATTTTTGGAAAAGATAACAAAGCATCAGCTTGCTGATATGCAACACTGCCATCTCATATAAATCATCTACTTTCTGGCGTGAAAGTATGAGCTTTTCGTCATATATAGTTCCTTGAAGTTGCCAAGGAGATTCACTTTCTGCTAGCAAATTCAAAACAAGTTGGTAGAAAACGCTAAGGTAGTTTTTGGCTACTGATTTTATTTGACCTAATGCTTGATTGTACGCCATTATCACCTCTTTCAAGGCCAAGAGTTCTTGACCCGAGAAAAAAGATAAATAGCAGTGTTTCCAAGCCGCATACCCAGCATATTCCATCGCCCCATTTTCCAAACCACTGTGGTATCCTTCAATCAAAGGCTTCAACGATTCCTGAATATGATATTTCCAAGGTTTTATAAACACATAAACCATATTAAACGTGCAGGCTTGAAATTCTTTACTCTTAAACTGGGTGAGCATTTCTAACGCTAATTGACCTATCCGATTGCCTGCCTCAATCTCTCCTCTGGCACACAAAATTACTCCGTACCAAGCATAAGCTGATGACGATATTGCTGCCTTACCATACTGTATTGACAGTTGTACTTGTTTGCATACAACTAAGGGTAAAAGGGCTGGAGTAGCTACATAGGCACTGGCTGTCACGGATGCCAAAATTCGGAGTTTTGCCAACGCTTCCATGTCAACCATTTCTGGGAGTTTAAGTAATTCTTCTAGTTCTTTTCCTACTAACATTGCTTGAGTTTCTTGCAAACTTTGAGCAATATCTGCTGGGGTCGGTTTTGTTGGGAATATTACTCCTAATAACTCCAGTATAGACAAAGCAGTTTTAATCGATTCTAGCTGCTGACTTTGTGCCACATTCGCTAGAATTTTCACTTCATAAACTTTTACCATATCTAACAGTTGCCGAGCTTGTTGCAATACGATATCCACAAAATATTGCATTTGATGGAAATCACCACTCAGACAGGCAACTTCTGCGGCTAGTTCATGGAGCCCCAAAGTCAGTTTGTAGTCCTGTTGCCAACTATTACTATGTAACAATTGAATCCCTTTGGTTGAATACTCTATTGCCGATCCATAAGCAGTAGACAATTTTACCTTTTGTGCAGCAGCTAGATTGAGTTTTGCCAGTTCATTGCGTTCTTCCACCGATTCTATCGAGTCTATACCCTGATTTAATTGATTAACTATCTCTAATAGTTTTTCTTCTCTTTCTACTAAGGGAGTTGCATTTAAAATTTGTCGCCCTATTTTCAAATGTGTTGGTTGTTTTTGCTCATCAGGAATCAAAGAATAAGCAGCTTGTTGTACTCGGTCATGTAAAAATTTGTATATAACCTTCTGAAAGGTTTGTTGAACAGCTGCTTGATTTTCTTTCCCAATATAAAATTTATAAACATCACCAATAGGTAAAATCAACCCTTCTTGTAATGCTTTCCACAAAGCAGTAGCCGTTTCAATTTGAGATTGTTTGGAAACAATTGCCAATGTTGCTAAATCAAACTGATTGCCAATACAAGCCGCTAATTGCAACATCTGTTGAGTTGAGGGAGGCAGTTTTCCTAATTGCAATGCCATAAAGACCACGACATCATCTGTCACCGCAAGCTGATTTACTTGTGCAATGTCACATTCCCAGCCCCCTTGTACCCCATCGGTAAGGGGGGTTGGGGACAGAGGGGGGTAGTTAAATTGAATGAGTCGCTCTTGATGTAGGGCTTTGAGAAATTGCGTAGCAAAAAATGGATTTCCTTTAGTTTTCTGAAATATCAGTTGAGAAAGAGTCCATGTCAAACTTTCGGTGGATTTAAGGGTGTCAGCTACTAACTGATTTACTTTTCTTTGGCTTAGGGGTGCTAAATTAATCATATTAATCGTTGCTTGGCTTTTTTGGATCTCGCTCAAGGTCAACATTAATGGATGTGCTGGATTGACTTCGTTATCGCGGTATGCACCTATTAATAACAGATGACCTGTATCAGCCATTAAAAGCTGCATTAATTTCAGCGATGCCGAATCGGCCCACTGTAAATCATCTAAAAATATCACTAATGGATGTTCTAATGTGGTGAAAATTTGGGTGAATTTTTGAAACAATAAATTAAATCTATTTTTTGCTGCATCTCCTGATAATTCTATGGCGGCTGGTTGTTCTCCAATAATTTTTGCTAATTCGGGGATGACTTCAATAATTACTTGTCCATTTTCTCCAACTGCCGATAAGATTTTATTCCTCCATCGCTCTATTTGGACATCACTTTCGCTTAATAGTTGCCCCATTAAATCCCGGAATGCTTGCACAAAGGCACTAAAGGGAATATTGCGATTAAATTGGTCAAATTTTCCTTTGATAAAATAACCACGTTGACGTACAATGGGTTTATGCACTTCGTTGACAACCGCAGTTTTCCCAATTCCCGAAAACCCAACTACCAGCATCATTTCTGTGGCACCCAGGCTGACTCTTTCAAAGGCTTTTAGTAAAGTTTCTACTTCGGTTTCTCGTCCATAAAGTTTGTCGGGGATAATAAAGCGATCGCACCGGTCCCTTTCTGCGATTTTAAAACTCTTTATTGCACCCCGATCTCGTAGCTGATTTAAACAGTTTTCTAAATCAAACTTCAATCCCAAGGCACTCTGATATCTATCCTCGGCATTTTTTGCCATCAATTTCGCGATCATATCTGAAATCACCGGCGGAATTTCTTCCCGGTTCGATAAAAGAGGTGGCAGTTTAGCAATATGAGAATGCACCAATTCCATTGGATGGTTCGATTGAAAGGGTAACTCTCCAGTCAGTAATTCGTAGAATGTCACCCCCAAAGAATAAAAATCAGTCCGGTAGTCAATCCCCCGATTCATTCGGCCTGTTTGTTCTGGAGAAATATACGCTAGTGTCCCTTCTAATACATTGGGATTAATCAGGGTTTGAGTTTCCCGTGGTAGTAAAGATGCAATACTAAAGTCAATTAATTTAACTTCTGTTGTTTCCGGATTAATGAGAATATTACTGGGTTTGATGTCTTTATGAATGATGCGATCGCGATACAATATATCCAAGGCATTACACAATGCGATCGCTATCTCTAAAAACCCTGTTAATGAGAGGGTATTTTTTCCCTTCAGGGCCCATTCCTGCAAAGATACACCTCCAAAATCTTCCATGACTAACCCATAGCTATTTCGATACTGTTCCAGACTATAAGTTTGGACAATCAGAGGGGAGTTGAGATTTTTAGCAATGGTATATTGATTGCGAAACTGTACCAGTTCGCTAAAGGTGGGATAGTCATTTTTCAGTAGTTTGATGATGACAGGTAATTGGTCTGATGTACGGATTCCCCGATATACTACGGTGCGACTTCCTGAATAAACGGTTTCGACAATTTGATAGTTGGGAATTTGAGCGGTTGTGGGACGGGTACGGTTTTTGTTGGAGTTATTCATATCTCTTCTAGGTGGAGAATGGATGGGTGAGTAATGGGTGAAAGGGGTCTAAACCCTGACCGAAAGTTAATTTTTTTTAGGTTTGAGTTGGTAAAGAGATGATCAATTCGGTTCCTTGTTCCATTATAGAGTTGACTTGGATAAAACCGCCATGTTTTTCTTCAATAATTTGACGGGCGATCGCCAATCCTAGACCCGTTCCTTTCCCCACTGCTTTGGTGGTGAACAAATGGTAAAAAATCTTGGCTTGAATCTCTGGGAGAATACCCGCGCCATTGTCAGCAATTCTAATCTCAACCCAGTTTTCAACTTTTTGAATCTGAATCGTAATCTGTTGCTTTTGCGCTGTTAGGGAACTCCAAAAAATAAAATACCCAAAAAACCCGCAGGCTTAAGCCTGGAGGCTCACAGGACAAAGCCCGCCTGCGCGGCGTCATACAGTTAGGTGCTTAACCATCGGGATTTGGAGGATTTATTTGTTGGAACACCCTTATTTCGGCAAAGGATGACTGTTTGACCCGATCATCAAACACATCGATCGCATTCGCCAGAATATTCATAAACACCTGATTCAGTTGACCCGGGAAACAATTAACAGGGTGGAGCCAATCATGTTCTATGTTGCCTGTACCTTCTCTTTTGATTTCTACCTTAGAGCCAGGTAATTTGCTCGTAAAGGTTGTTCTCTCAAGTAAGAGTTTATCAACGCGATTTTGTAGGAAATTAGAAATATATTTTTTTGGAGTTTCCATCAACACACTGTCGCCTACAATCTTTACATTGATGATTTTGCTTAGGGAACTCCAAAAAATAAAACTTCTAAAACGTTTGTAGTGACGGATCAACGGAGTAGCCCCTACACATACCTTCCTTTCACTTGAACGGTTGAATGATTTATATTTTGCAATCCCCTTACCCTTATAGGAGTTCGGTGGACTCACCCTGACCCCAAACCCCTCTCCCTTCTGGGGCACCGCCAACATCCAAGGGTTGAAAGCCATACCATACAGACATGACAAACCTGATATGAACACGATCATTTTTACGGATGTTATGAGAGCCACATTTAGGACAGACTGCTTTAGAGTCTTCAACGTCAATAAATTGTTGGCTTGGTTGAGAATTTATCGATAATAAATTGTTGGCTTGGTTGAGAATTTATCGATTTTTTCATGTCTTAATTCCTTCACAATTACCGACTTTAATTTAAGATAGCGATTCGGTGGATTCATACGGAATCCGGTTTTCAAAGGTCTATAGCAATCCTAAATGATTTGTCAAAAAGATAGCGAACAAGATGTGATGCCTACAGCACGTTTACGTGCTGACGCACAGGCTGTTGCGAGCGCGGTAAGCGAAGCTATGCCGAAGGCTTTACGCACTCCACAGGAATCAGATTTAGATCCATGACACAACTGATTTAGGACTACTATAGCGGTTCGGTGGATTCATACGGAATCCGGTTTTCAACGGTCCATAAAAACCCCCAGCCTCAAGGGTTCAAGCTACCAGAACTCAGCCTCTTGAGGCCCACTCAAGAGAACATCGACTTTTAACAACCTGATTTGGGATCACCCTCTTTGATCAAATCCGGTTGAAAGCCTGAATCCCTGGTTGTCTGAAAGGACGCAAAATCGTTAATTTGCCCTAAATGACGATCGTGAGTCCACCGAAGCGCTCTATCTAAATTAAGAACCAGAAAATTGTAACACTCTTGGAGTGCGTAAGCAAGTATGTTTAGCTTGACCGAACTCGGTACAAAAAGGAAGCGCCAGGGATCTGTGGCTCAGTTTGTGCAGAGTAGACTCACATTTTGCTCGCTCTGGAGTCCCCAATTGGAATGGCGAGTTGATCCATTATCCCTTGCTCTACTCAGGATCGGGCGGCAGATCCCCCGATCCTGGACCCTGAGCGGAAAAAATAACGACTGGATCAGTCGCTAATCGGTTGAGTGAGATAAAAATGTTTCGATCGCCCAGTAAACAGAAGCGGATCACAGTGGCGATCGCGCTTTCAAAGAACAGGGGAGGACTCAGGGAGATTCGGCTGAAAATCGCCTACGCACTCACTTTGAGCCATCCGCGACGGACAGCATAAAACAACCGATGGACCAGCAAAGCATCCTCCCGACTCAGAGCGTTATTCAGTAACGCAATCTGAAGGCGATGCTGTTCGATCGCGGTCAGTTTCCCGGAAAACCAGGCTTGCGCGAAAAGGTCAGTGAGGTTATCTTCCAGATTCAAAGTAGGTGCTGGCATAAGTTCGGATTCAACTCTACTGCGCTTCTAGTTTGCAGCACCGGGTCACTTTGAGCGGTGATTTGAGTATTACTCACCCCTTGGATTTATCACCCGTCGTTGTGATTCAAATCGCAGCACATTGCGATCGCCTGTAGTTAACGCCATCGGGTTAGAACCGAGCCTACTCCCGGTCCTAACCCTCTGACCCTCTCCCTCTAACCCTCTGACCCTTGCTCACTCCGGCAGCATTTCCAAACAGAGTTGGCGGAAATGATCCCCGCGTTGCTCAAAGTTTTGATATTGATCGAAACTGGCACAAGCCGGAGACAGGAGGACCACCTGCGCCTCCAGTTCTTCCGCTAACTCAGCCCCCCGAATCACCGCCCGTTCCATACCATAGACGATTTCATAGCGCTCATTTCCTACTTGTTCTAAGCGTTTGGCAAAGGCATCGGCAGCATCGCCAATCAGCAGCACTTGTGCGACTTTCGCTTCAATGGTTTGCAACCACCCCGTATCATCCCCTTCTTTCGCTTCACCCCCGGCAATTAAAATCACCGGCGCACCAACGGAGGCTAATCCCACTTGTGCGGCATCGTAGTTGGTGGCTTTACTATCATTAATAAAGTCAATTCCATGCCAAGTGCGAATCCGTTCCAAACGGTGAGCCACCCCAGGGAAGTTGGCAACAGCATCGGCGATCGCCGCTTTATCAATTCCCGCCAATCGCGCCACACCCACCGCCATTAACAGATTCGTCAGATTATGTTCCCCGGGCATTTTCAAGGCATCAACCGGCAGGACTGCCTCGCCCATTGCCACCGCCCAACCGTCTTCAATATAAACGCCGTGAGCCGGATTTCCTAATAACTCGCTTTTGCCTTTGATGCTCGTCCAGCAGGCATTTGGCCAGCGATCGCTTAAACTTTTTCTGAGGTAAGGGTCATCTCCATTTAAGACTTTTTGCTGCGATCGCTCCAACAGAGACGCCTTAATATTAAAATAATTTTCTAACGTACCATGACGACTGAGGTGATCCGGCGTAAAGGTCGTCCAGACCCCGATTTGCGGTGCAACCGTTTCTGATGCCTCGATTTGATAGCTACTAATTTCCGCAATCACCCAATCGGGATACTCCGGGGTTGCCCGGTCCTCGCCAAACCCATTTAACGCCAACTCCGTCGCTGCATATCCGATATTCCCACAAGCCGGTGCATTCAACCCTGCCGCTTGAAAAATTGCCGCAATTAACGCCGTTGTCGTCGTTTTCCCATTGGTTCCCGTAATCCCCACCCAGGGACAAGCGTTGAGATTGCGCCAAGCTAATTCCATTTCCCCCAGGGTGGTAATTCCCATCTGCCGCGCCGTTACCAAGGCGGGAAGATCCCAGGGAACCCCCGGACTGACGACTACCCAATCCAAAGACTTCTGCGGTTCAAAGGACTGATTCAGGTGTACATCGATGCCATCAGCAGCCAACAGTTGTTGTTGTTGTCGCAAGGAGTCATTGTCTGAGCGATCGCTCAAGGTGACATCCCATCCTTGCTTTTTTAATAACCGCGCTGCAGCTACCCCTGAGCGTCCTAGTCCAATGATATGAGCCTTTGGCATACTTTTATGGATCGCATTTTTTCAAAGTCTAATTTTAATCTTACCGTTTGTTGCTCCCTCTAGTGGGGGTTTTCTCTGCAAAAAGCAATTGTTGGGTCTGCACCTGATGGTCCCCTCCCCTTGGCAAGGTCCGGGTTAGGGTGGGGTCTTCGTTCTGTGGCTGAAGCCACAGAACGAGCAATGGCTGGTGGGATTGACACTCTGCCCTCTAAAGAGAGGCAGATTCTTTAAGACTTGCTTAAAAGGGATAGTCAAGTATCCCCCTAGACGCTCAAA
Source organism: Oscillatoria sp. HE19RPO (assembly GCF_024220515.1). GTDB lineage: Bacteria > Cyanobacteriota > Cyanobacteriia > Cyanobacteriales > Laspinemataceae > Laspinema. The sequence goes on along the minus strand of NZ_JAMXOT010000141.1, from coordinate 53,606 downwards.
ACAACTATCAAGAAGATGCTGCAATTGCGCTTACTTTCCAAATTGTTTTGCTTTTGGGTTCCATCACTAAGCCAGATAGGTACGCTCCTTGTCCTGCCGTTATTTGCTCGTCTAGTCGTTATGCCAATTGCATCCGGTTCTTCGTTGCGGGGATTTCTCCGTACTAGGACAATTCATCGCGTAGATGGTTATTCTTACTCACAATTTTATTTGAACACATTGACGGAGGCTAAAGCCGCCGAGTCGCTTGGGCGCCTCGCTCGCTCAGAGACGAGGCGTGACCTCACTCCCGCTACCCACTGGTGTCGGAGTGACGCTATAGCGCCTATTAACGAGGAAAGAGGTTGGACCCGTCTCCAGAAAGGCGCGGTAAGCAGAGCTATCCCGTAGGGAATCGCCTCATTATGAGTCCGTGACGTGGCGGAAGCCACGTCACGGAGACCCCACCCTAACCCTCCCCTTGCCAAGGGGAGGGGACCAGAAATAGAAGGGTCCTCAACTATTGGGGTTTGACAATGGGACCGAAATCTGCCAACACCCGGGCGTGATTTCGCAGTAAACCAATGGAGTTGAGGCGGTTGCGCCGGATTTCTGGGTCCGGATCCATCACCAGTACGCTGTCTTCCCCATCGAAAAACTGGCTGACGATTGGGGTAATTTCTGCTAAGGCATCCACCAACTGCTGATAGTTCCGCTGCGATCGCGCCGCTTGAGTCGTCGGCATTAACCGGATCAAAGCATCATAAAACCCTTGTTCCGAGGATTTTTGGAACAATTCCGGTTTGAGCACTTGAGTCGGATCTAAAACCGTTGTCTCCAAATCCCCCTGTTTCGCCAATCGTGCAGACCGATTCACGGTTTCATAAATGGTATCTAAGCTGCCATTATTGCGAATGGACTGGAGGAATAAAGCCCGATCGCGAACATCCAACACATCCTCTAAAGCGCGTTGGCTATATTCCGCGTCCTCTTCCCCCAAAACCGCATTCACCAAGTCATAATCAATCCCTCGTTCCTCTTGCAACAGGGTGCGAATGCGTTGTAAGAAAAACTCCTGTAACTGCGAGAGCAAGTCCGGGGAGGTTTTCGGATGGCTGGCAGTAAATTCAGCCGCAATCTTCCCAAGTAATTCCCCTAAGTTTAAGGGTAAATTCGCCGTCCAAGTTAAATTAATCACCGCATTGGCGGCCCGTCGCAGGGCAAAGGGGTCGGAGGAACCCGTGGGAATCATCCCCAAGCCAAAAATACTGACTAAGGTATCTAATTTGTCGGCTAATCCCACCACTTGACCCACGGGAGTTTCCGGTAATTTATCTCCGGCATTCCGGGGTAAATAATGTTCATAAATTGCCGTAGCGACAGCTTCCGATTCCCCACAGGCCCGGGCATATTTTTCGCCCATCACCCCTTGGAGTTCCGGGAATTCATAGACCATTTGGGTGACTAAATCGGCTTTGCAAAGTAAGGTCGCCCGGGCAATTTGCTCTTTTTGTTCGCCCTGAATTTGCAATTGTTCTGTAATCAAAGCAGCAACCTGACAGAGGCGATCGACCTTCTGGCGCATTGAGCCTAAATCTTCCTGGAAGGTGACTTCTTCTAATTTAGGCAAGTAGGCTTCTAGGGGTTTGGCCCGGTCGGTTTCATAGAAAAATTGACCATCGGCTAATCGGGCGCGAATCACCCGTTCGTTTCCGAGGGCAATGAGGTCAGATTTGGCCGGGTCACCGTTAGAAATAGTGATGAAATAGGGGAGAAGTTCGGGGGATTTGCCGGAGGTTTCGGCGGATTTTAAGACGGGGAAATACCGCTGATGGCTGACCATGACTGTGGTAATGACTTCGGCGGGTAAAATGAGGAAGTCTTCATCAAATTTACCTAAAACGGCGGTCGGCCATTCCACTAAGTTGGTGACTTCTTGGAGTAAATCCGGGGAAATATCGGCAGTTCCTCCGACTTTTGCTGCTGCGGCTTTTACTTGGTCTTGAATGATGGATTGACGGTGGTCCGGATCTACGGAAACAAAGGCATTTTCTAGGGATTGGATGTAATCGGAGGCGGTGGCAATTTTTACGGGTTGGGGGTGTAAGACGCGATGACCCGAGGAAATGCGATCGCTGGTGAGACTTTCGGACCCGTTGTCGAGTTGAATGGGTAAAATATCCGGGTCAAACAGGGCCACTAACCAGCGCAGGGGTCGAGAAAATCTCATTTCTCCATTCCCCCAGCGCATTAAGCGTTTGCCTTCGAGTTTGCTAATCCATTGCGGGACCAACTCCTGGAGAATGTCCGTGGTGAGACGTCCGGTGATGGTTTTCCGCAGGAAAACAAAATCCCCTTTCTCTGTGGGGCGAATTTCTAAGGCATCGAGTTCGACGCCTTGTTTTTTGGCAAATCCTTCTGCCGCTTTGGTGGGTTTGCCGTCTTTATAGGCAGCGGAGGCGGGAGGGCCTTTAATTTCTTCTTCGCGATCGCCTTGTTGAACCGGCAACCCTTCTATCACCACCGCTAACCGGCGAGGGGTGCCATATACATAAACTGCGTCATTTGTCAAGAAATGTTCAGCGAGGGAATCGGGAATGCGCGATCGCCACTGAGTAATTGCGCTATCGAGAAATCCTGCGGGTAATTCTTCTGTACCAACTTCTAATAGAAAGGTAGCCATATCGGATCGTACTCTAAAGGACTAGAGGTCACTTGTGCCTTCCCACTGAAGCCGACAAGCCACCCCATTTAACAACTCTTTCTAAGAATACGCCAAGAAAGCCCCGGGATTCTACCCACCCCGCCCAGGCTAGACCGGATCCACATAAAACTTGTTCTGGGTGAAACCGACGAAAAACCGGGGGTTTTTCTGACCCACTCCCGGGGTTGAAAATGTTATTGTAGAACAGATTGTCCCCAGTGTAGCGATTTTTGAACCCAAGAGTGATAAGTCAGCGAGTTTCAATAGGCAAACTTTTTTGACCCCAGTAATTAGCAGGGTTTTACTAGGAGCGAATCCGGTTAAATTAGTAAAAAATAAACGGTTTTATGACAGTTCATTTAAAAAATTTTGGACAAGTTAAAAACGCCCTGTTGGGAATCCGTCCTTACCTGCCGGTGGGGTTGACTTTACTGGTGGGTTTGTCACTTTCTGCGATCGCTGCTACGGGAGTTTATGAATGGGAACGAAGATCCGCACAGGACAACTTAGCGCGACGCCGGGAAAGCGTGACCCTCACCTTACAAAGCGATATCGATGAATATCTCCAAGTCACCCGATCGCTGGGTGCATTGTATGATATTTCCGGCCAAGTGACCGAGGAAAATTTTCAGCGGTTTTCCCAATCCTTTTTTGAGAATTACCCGGGAATTTTCGGGATGGCATGGCTAGAAAAAGTGCCGCAGTCACAACGCAGAGCTTTTGAGCAACGGATGCAAGCGCAAGGGAAGGAAAATTTCCAGATTCGCGATCGCGCCTCTGATAGCAACTTAATCCCCGCAGGCGATCGCCCAGAATATTTTCCCATTCTCTATGGACAACCCGCCAGTCGCTATAAAGGAGAGCTGTTGGGACTGGATCCCAGTTATGACCCCAGGGTGAGGGCGGCGATCAACCGGGGAAAAAACGAGGGCCAGATCTCGGTAACGGAACGATTTGTGTTAGCCGATGGCAAGACTTATGGGATGGCGATGTTTCGCCCGGTTTACCGAGGAGGCGAACGACCCCACGGAATCCGCGATCGCCGCAATAGGTTTATGGGAACGACTTACACCGTCTATAGTCTCTCCAATTTGTTGGAAAAGTCATTAGGGGGATTAACCCTCAATAACCTGGATTTTTACTTACTTGACCAGGCAGCGGCACCGGATAATCAAGTTTTAATCTTTTATGACTCTCAAACTCAACAATTTATTGCAGATACCCGTCTGCAACACCCTAAACCCCTCTCTCCAAAGTCTTTGTGCTACCAAAATCCCAGTCTCTGTACCCAGACCCTTCAGGTTGCCAATCGTCAATGGACCCTTGTCCTGCGTCCCACCTCAACCTTTCAAGGATTCATGGCGGACACCATTGCGACCCTGGCGATCGGCGTGCTCCTGACTGGAATTATCACCATTTATTTAGGATTATCCATCCGTCGGACCACGGATTTAGAAGCCGCGATGCAGCAGTTGCAAACGACCCAAGGTCAACTGATTCAAGCGGAAAAAATGTCTTCCATTGGTCAATTAGTAGCCGGGGTTGCTCATGAAATTAATAACCCGGTGAGCTTTATCTACGGTAATGTTAATCATGCGGATGAATATGTCAAAGACTTACTCTTTTTGCTCGCGCTTTATCAAGAACACTATCCCGAACCCGTGACAGAAATTCAAGAAGAAGCCGAAGCGATCGATGTAGATTTTCTGATAGAAGATTTACCTAAAACGATTAAATCCATGACCGTCGGGGCCGAACGGATTCAAAATATTGTCTTGAGTTTGCGAAATTTTTCCCGCACCGATGAAGCGGAAATCAAGGCAGTTGATATTCATCAAGGGCTGAATAGTACCTTGATGATTTTGCAACATCGACTCAAAGCCACCGCCGGACATCAGGCGATTCAAGTGGTCAAAAAATACGCAGAACTGCCTTTGTTAGAGTGTTATCCGGGGCAATTGAATCAGGTGTTTATGAATCTGTTGGCTAATGCCATTGATGCCTTAGAAGACACCCTGGCTCAACCCCCTTCAAAAGACTATATTCCCACCCTCACCCTCTGTACTGAAGTTCTCCAAAAAAGTCCAAAGGAAACCCCCATTGAGGGGGGGAAGGCAGTGAATCCCGAGTTCATTGTGATTTGGATTGAGGATAATGGAGCCGGGATTCCTCCAGACATTCTCCCCAATATTTTTAACCCATTTTTTACGACTAAACCCATTGGCAAAGGAACCGGATTAGGGCTTTCGATTAGTTACCAAATTATTGTGGAAAAACATTTAGGAAAGTTAAACTGTTTTTCCACTAGGGGAAAAGGCACAGAATTTCGGATTCAACTGCCGGTGAGTCACAAGGGGTAAAGTCACCCGCCGCTCAGAAATTTAGACTGTTTTAAGGATTAGGGATTGCGCGATCGCTCTAACAGTCGTTCAGCATTGATCGCCCGTTCCGTATTTCCCTCCAACGTATAAAGGTCTCGGGCATATTCCAACACTCGTTGAGCTTCGGTGAAATTCCCCTGACGCAGAAACACTAACCCCGCCCCATAATAGGCATTGGCATAATTAGGATTCCCTTCCGCCGCCCGCCGAAATGAGTCTAAAGCGGCGTTCAAATCCCCTTGATTGTAAGCAATAAACCCCAGATGATAGTGAGCCGGAGCATGATTAGAAGTAATGCTGACTGCCCGGTTAAACGCTGATTTAGCCTCCTCCAGTTTCCCTTGTTCGAGATAAACCAGTCCGAGATGATAGGGGGGTTCTGGAGTCGTGGGACTATACTGCATCGCCTGCTGAAACGAAGCCGCAGCAGCATCCCATAACTGCTGTTGCTCCAGGACCAGACCCAGATTATAATGAGCTAATCCCATTTGGGGGTCCAAGGCGATCGCCCGTTGTAAATAATCCCGGGCGCGATCGAGATTATTCCCTTCAATCAGGGCCGCCCCCAAATTAGCAAAGGCCAGGGTAAAGTTGGGGTCCGCTTGAGTCGCTTGGTAGAACGAATCCGCCGCCCCTTGTAATTCTCCCGATTGCCGCAGCGCCAAGCCCAGATTATAATGAGCCACAGCTAGGGTTGGGTCCAGTTGAGCCGCTCGACGAAACGCGGCGATCGCCTCGGATACCTGACCCGCTTGAATCGAGCCTAGTCCCCGGTTGACCCAATCCAGGGCCGCTTGGGAAGTCCCCTGGGCGACAGCAGCGCCCATCCCTGGCACCCCCTCCCCCAGCATCCACAGCAACGGCATCATCCAAATCAAGAGCGTCACGCCCACGATTCGGGCCCTTATGTTCCGTTGTAATTGCATCGCCCCTCCTGGAAATGAGTCGAGGTGGTTTAATCTGGTTTTACCCTAAAATCCCTGCCTCTGACTAGAGTCTGCCAGAATTTTAGAGCCAACACTCACCCTCGACGATAATTTTCAAGGGATAACACTTCTTTAAAATTCAAACAAAAAGGATTAAGCTAAGAAAAACAAGTCCCTCAATCGGTAATTCTTGAGTCCAAAAATACGGTAATCTAAAAGACATCAAGACCCATACGAGAAGAACTGATGCCGATCGCCTTGTTTCCAATAGAGTCAGGATAAGGATTTTACTTTAAATAGGCTATCCCCTTGGCCCTCTTAAAATTTTTTTAACTTTACTAACTAACTCACGGGAGTGAATCATGACCGAAAAAGTTGTCTCCGACGTGCGAAACGTCGCGATTGTAGGCCCATATCTGAGTGGAAAAACCACCTTACTCGAAAGCCTGTTGTTTGTAACCGGCGCAATTAGTAGGAAAGGAAACGTCAAAGAAGGGACAACCGTTGGCGATAGTTCCGCAGAAGCCCGCGATCGCCAAATGAGTGTGGAGATATCCGCCGCCTCCACTGAATACCATGATGTCCGCTTCACCTTCGTAGACTGCCCTGGATCCATAGAATTTATCCAAGAAACCTACAACGCCCTCAAAGGCACCGGTGCCGCCGTCGTCGTCTGCGAACCCGAAGTCAGCCGGGTGCTCACCTTAGCCCCCTTATTTAAGTTCTTAGATGACTGGGAAATCCCCCATCTCGTCTTTGTCAACAAAATGGACCGCGCCAAAGATAGCTTTATGGACGTCCTCCACGCCCTCAAAGCCGTCTCCGCCCGACCCCTAGTCCCCCATCAATATCCCATTCTCAAAGGCTCCGACCCCGTGGGATTTATCGATCTGGTCACCGAACAAGCCTATCACTACCACGGTGGCAGCGAACCAGACCCCGTACCCATTCCCGAGGAACTCAAACAAGAAGAACATGAGGCTCGTCAGGAGATGTTAGAAGAGTTAGCTAACTTTGACGATCGCCTCCTCGAAGAACTCCTCGAAGAAATTGAACCCTCCCAAGATGAAATTGTCGCTGACCTCAAAATGGAATTAGGGGCCGATTTAATCGTCCCCGTCTTTATGGGAGTAGCGGATTCAGATTATGGCGTCAGACCCTTGCTCAATGCCCTGATTCGGGAAGCGCCGGAACCCAAAACCACCGCCGATCGCCGGGGAATCCCCCTGCATTCCGGTGAACCCTTAGCCCAAGTGATTAAAACTTACTACACCCCGCAAGGGGGCAAGATGTCCCTCGTGCGAGTGTGGAAAGGGGAAATCACCGATAACATGACCCTTAACGGCGTCCGGATTGGGGGAATGTATCGGATGAAGGGACAGCAAACTGAAACCATTCAGAAAGCGGTAGAGGGAGATATTGTCGCCTTGTCGCGCATGGAAGGGATTCAGACGGGAGATACCCTCACCACCGGGGAAGGCAAGCTCAAATCGGAATTACCTAAAGCGGAGCAACTGCCTCCGGTGTTTGCCCTGGCGATCGCCCCGGAACGGCGCAGCGACGAAGTGAAAATCAGCGCTGCCTTGACCAAACTCCTGGAAGAAGACCCCGCCCTCGCCTGGGAACAAAATCCCGATACCCACGAGATTATCCTCTGGGGTCAAGGTGAAATTCACATCAAAGTCACCTTGGATCGTCTGCGGCGCAAGTACAACCTGCCGATGGTTACCCAAGTCCCCCATGTGCCCTACAAGGAAACCATTCGCAAAGCCGCACCCCGGATTCATGGGCGCTACAAGCACCAAAGTGGGGGTCACGGCCAATTTGGCGATGTTTACCTGGAAATCAAACCCCTGCCTCGGGGGGAAGGGTATCACTTCAATGAGAAAATCGTCGGCGGCGTCGTTCCTAAACAGTATATTCCTGGGGTAGAAATGGGGGTGCGCGAGTACCTGAATCAGGGACCCTTGGGATTTCCTGTGGTGGATATTGCCGTCACCCTCACCGATGGGTCCTATCACTCCGTGGATAGTTCAGAACAGTCCTTTAAACAGGCGGCACGGTTGGCAATGCAAGAGGGGTTAGCCGAATGTGAGCCCACCTTGCTCGAACCGATCGCCTCGGTGGAGATTTGTGCACCGACGGACTTTACCTCGAATATGATGCAACTGATCAGCGGACGACGGGGCCAAATTTTAGGCTATGAACCCCTGGAAAACTGGAAATCATGGGATAAGGTTTTAGCCTATTTACCCCAAGCGGAAATGCAGGATTTGATTGTGGAGTTGCGATCGCTGACAATGGGAGTCGGGTTCTTCCGCTGGAAGTACGATCACCTCCAGGAAGTCCCAGACAAACTCACCAGTCGCCTCTTAGCTACCGCCACCGCTAATGGCAACGTCCATTCTAAATAATCTGTGAATTCCCAACCGGCAAAAGGTCCGAGTTTTTCCTCGGCCTTTTGCCGGTTTTTTGTGTCCCGGTTACTGCTACTCAGAACTCGCTACAGTTCTAGCTCCCTGGGACAAGCAACCGGGTTGGTTGCCAAAATCTCTGCTCGATCTGTAACAAATAGATTGCACCAAACCGGCGCTCTTCCCTTTACTGTACCGGTCCTCTAAAACTTGTCCCTCTGGGAATTGTGGCTTATTCTTATTCCTAAGCATTTATTCATAATCGCAACCCCCACTTCTTGATTGCGGGTTCAAAAACAGCAAATTTCCCTTATTGATTTTCCAAAGCTGTGATAAAATCAGAATTGAAGTCAAGACAGGAAATCTAGTTGTTTGTCTGGCGAGTCATCTTGTTCAAATTCTGGGAAAAATTCTACTAAAACTTTAAGGTTCAGACATTTTATAGCAGCTTTCTGGCAAATGTTGTCCCTAACAAGACGGCAATCCCCCTGTTGGAGGTAAAGGTCCGGGTTGGTTAGTGAATGGATGCGCCTCATTTCCATTAACATTGCTATTTTGTTTACTGAGAAAACAACGGATTAAGTTTTGAATTGACATCCACCCTTCTTTAGCAATAACAGGCGAGGAGTCCTCATGTTATTTAATTTAAAGTTAAAGGCTAGAATTTTATTAGGTTATTCCATCCCATTAATATTTTCCTTGACTTCCGCTGGATTAGTGTTTGTGATTAGCCAGCAAGTTCAGCAAGAAGTCAGCCAGTTAGAAGAGGGGGCGTCTCTAGTCCGGGAGTCAGACCGTCTGGCTTTAAGGTTAATGTCCATCCAACGCTCGGCAAGAGGCTATGTTATCGACCGGGAAGAATTTATTCCCGAGGCAATTGAGTCCGACCTCAAAAACCTAGAAAATTCTGTAGAATTTTTACAGAGTCATGTAGAAGATGCTAAACAAAAAGAAAAGTTAGAGCGAATTTTAGAACTGAGTCAAAGAACGATTGAATTTAATACAAATTTGCTTGATTTAGTCGAACAAAACCGAGTGCAAGACGCGGTGAAAGCGTATGTTTCCCCGGAACGAGAACAATTGAATCGGGAACTAGAAAGCCTACTGGCACAGTTCAATCAACGGGAAGACGATCTTCAGAACGAAAAAAGCGATCGCACCAATGACGCCCTCAACTTATTGAGTTTCTTGGTGTTATTGAGTACCGCCATCACGGCAGTCGTGGCTTGGGGATTAGGATGGGCGATCGCCAGCCGGATTACGGACACCCTCGGCGAAACCACCAACACCATCGCCTCCTCCTCCACAGAAATCGCTGCCATGACTGAACAACAAGAGCGCGTTGCCAACCAACAAGCCAGTGCAGTCCATGAAACTTGCACCACAATGGAACAACTGGGCCTCTCCTCTCAGGAGTCCTCCGAACGCGCCGAAGCCACCACCATTCAAGTCGAACAAATTGCCAATCAAATTTTGCATCTGAGTGAGCAAGTCAACCAAATCGACAAAATTGCTGGATTAGTCAGCGATATCGCCAATCAAACCAATATGTTAGCCCTGAATGCTGCGGTGGAAGCCGTCCGCGCCGGAGAGCAAGGCAAAGGTTTTGGCGTTGTCGCGTCAGAAATTCGGAAACTGGCCGATCGCAGCAAACAATCCGCCGAGAAAATTAGTGAATTAGTCAATGATATTGAACGGGCAACCAATTCAGCCGTGATGATCACCAAAGACGGAACTCGCAGCGTAGAAAGCGTGGTTTCTGCCGTCAATCACATCGCCGTCAACGCCCAACAAATTTCCTTGAGTGCCAAACAACAAGCCTTGGCGATTCAACAAACCCTGGATGCCATGAATAGTCTAACTCAAAGCGCCCAAGAAACCGCCAGCGGGATCGCCCAAACCAAAATTAGCATTCAACAACTCAATCACGTCGCCCTCAAGCTACAACGGGAAATTTAGGCGTGAGAATCCCTCAAAGAGCGGGCGCATCTTGCTCCCACTCCTGCATCCTACGGCCTTTCATGATTGAGATGCGCTATAGTCAGTCCGGTAGATATCTAAGTTAGGAACCCTACCCATTCTTGTCAAAACCCGGTTTTTGTGCATCAGTCCGGTTCAAAAGATAGCCTCAATACAGACAGGACTGACCCAGGAAGTCTATAGTGAGTAAGATGTAGGGGCTTTCTGCGGAGGAAAAGCCCCCAACTCTAGCGTGGATGCGTAAGTCCTAAGTTTAAGATAAGGTGCAAGCGGGAACAACAATATAACCAATGGGACAGTCAATCATCAGAATCGATTGATTCTGAGTTTACGCACCTCCCTTTAGGAAATCTCATCAAAATTGTTGAGGTAAGCCACTCAGGGCTGCACTAAACCCCGTTTAAATCGGTGGGTTGAGGTCAAATTTAAGGAGTCATCATCTGATTATGTTGGACAGCTTAAAACTGAGGGGAAGAATTCTCGCCTGCATTATTATCCCATTGTTGGTGTCCGGTGTCCTGGCTACCCTGATTGTTTCAAACGTTAGAAAAGTCGATCACCTCGACAAACAGATCGGGTTTTCCTCAGAAGTCATCGATCATTTGGCCGAAGCGACCCTGCAAGCGATTCGGATAGAACGGTCAACCCGAGGATATTTGGTGAATGGCAAGGATCGCCATCGTCAAGGATTTGAGACCGGGAGTGAGTCTTATAGTCGAGTGATGAACAGCTTAGAGCTAAAAATTGCTCAATTGGAAGACCCCATACAACGACAGCGGTTTGAGGAGTACAGTCAGTTGGGAATTCAACTGCGACAAGTTGCGCTGCAAACCCTTGAACTGGCACAATCGGGGCAGAGAGAAGAAGCTGTGGCCTTATTTTCCACGGATCAGAGTAGCAATATTGTCCGGGAGATTGAGTCGCTTTATCATGCGTTTGTTCAACAAGAACGGGAGACCTTAGAGGTTAGAAAAGTAGAAGCTCAGGAAGCGTTAACTTTGTCTCTGGCGATTGCGGGGTGGGGAAGTGCGATCGTGGGGTTGATGACGATCGCCATTGGTGCAAAACTAGCCTCTAGCATTCGCGATCGCATCGAACGTGCTATCCATGAAGTGGCGACTTCATCTACAGAATTTGCCGCCACCTTTGCTCATCAGGAAACGTCCACAAACGCTCAAGCCACCTCCGTCAACCAAACAACCACCTCAATGGAGGAGTTGAATGCATCCTCCAAAGCCACCGCTGAACAAGCTGAATCCGCTGCGGCTAACGCGATTCTGGTTTTAAACTTAGTGGATTCCTCCAACCATCATCAACTGCCGGTGCATCCGTCCTATCGTATGGGTCCCAGCTACTCCAGCATCCCATCGCGCGATCGCCAGATCGGACACCAAAATACCAGCTTAAAAGAAACCGTCCATCAGATTGCCAAGCGCATCGAACAACTCACCCAGCAACTGTCCCAAATTGATGAAATTGCCAGTAACGTGAGCAATATCGCCAATCAGACCAATATGTTAGCCCTGAATGCTTCCGTGGAAGCCGTTCGCGCCGGTGAAGCGGGGAAAGGATTTGGAGTCGTTGCCACAGAAATTCGCAAACTGGCCGACCATAGTGGCCGCTGTGCCGATCGCATTAATTCTCTGGTTAAAGAAATTCAATCGGCCACTTCCTTGACGGTTCAAGTCACAGAAGAAGGGACAAAAACCGTCGAAGTTGTGGTGGACGCAATTGATGAAATTGTTAACAATACCCAACAAATTTCATTAACCGCCCAACAGCAGGCGATCGCCATTCAGCAGGTTTTTGAAGCGATGAATGCTCTGAATAGAATTGCCTCAGAAACCGTTAACAGCATTTCCGAGGCCAAAGTTGGCACTGAAAAACTCAATCAAGCCGCCCTCGACCTCAAAGAAATGGTCTGAGCATTCTATTCTAGTTCTGGGGAATTCACCAACCCGGGCTGTTCTCTCCCCAGGAGATCTCAGACCCAATCGAGTTGTCTCAAGTCGGTTTTTCCGGGTAGCGAAGCGTAGGCAGGCTTTGTCTATATAGCCTCCGGGCTACAGCCTGCGGGTTTTTACAACTAGCCCTGTCAAGGTGTATTTGTAGGGGCGTATTGCATACGCCCTCTCATACCAAATCCGGTTCTGAAAGACCTATTTTACTCTTGAGCCTGCGTAGGCAGGCTTTGTCTGTGTAACCCCACCCTTGAGGGTGTGGGTTTTTATAGACCTTTAACAACCGAATGGAGTATCATGTATGCAATACGCCCCTACAAGAAACTCCGGATGCGGCGGGATTCCATTAACGGATCAAGAGGGCGTATGCAATACGCCCCTACAAGAAACCCGGATGAGGCAGGATTCCATTTACCACCTTGAGGGTGATCAGACCAAACCCCTACAAATGCACCTTGAGGGTGATCAGACCAAACCCCTACAAATGCACCTTGAGGGTGATCAGACCAAACCCCTACAAATGCACCTTGAGGGTTTGGAGACCAAACCCCTACAAATACACCTTGACAGGGCTCGTTTTTACAACCTATCACAACCGAATTCCGTATCAGGGGAACTCGTTAGGTCGGCATCTTCAATTCCCGCTGAATTATCCCCAATCCGGTTATCCAGGGGGAAATCAGGCATCCATCGGGGGTGCTGTCCCTTGCCTTTGTCCGCAAATTATGCGAAAATTGCCACAGGCCCAAATATCGCAGCCATTTCGATTAGGCCCAGAGGTAGAGACAGTCCCCGGACCCAGACTTGGGCCTGAAAAGGAGCCGAAAGATTGGGGAATTGGGCCCTACTCTCCCTAGATTCAGGGATAGAAAAATCCGATGAGTGGGGTTTGCGGTCTGAATCAGCGACTGTTCATCGAGAAACCTGTTCAGGAATCCAGCCGACGATCGCCTCGGGGTTTGGCTCCTGAGCGCCCCTCAATGGAGGTCTCTCCTCAAGCTGCGGTTAAGTTACCAGAAAATCAGGGTGAAAACAATCGGGTGAACGGCAAAGTTCACCCTCAGTTCAGGAAAAAACGGGGATGACATGAGTAACCAGATTACCGATTTCACCCTTCCAAAAGATTGACCTTGAAAAATTAGCCCAAACCGCAGATGAGCTTATGAAAATCCAAATCAATCTGGAGAGTTTTGGGCCTGGATTTAAAAACTTAAACCCGTCCAAAAGAGAGTCGATCACCTCCGGAAGCAGGCCCAGCAGAACCGGGGTAAATTTGAGTAAAAAAGGGGAATCTTCAAGGTAGGGGAAATTATCCCTATGGAAATCCCTAGATCTGACTTCGGAGGAACTAAAACCATGATGATCGACGATGAAGAACTGAGAATTACATTCAAAGTAGCCAGTGAAGAACACCTGCAAAAACTCAACGAAGGATTATTGCACCTAGAACAGCAGCCTGATGACTTGGGGAAACTTGAAGAATTGATGCGAGAAGCCCATAGTCTGAAAGGAGATGCGGGAATGTTGGGGGTGAAAGATATTGCCACCCTGGCACATCAGTGGGAACATCTGTTGGGAACGGTCAAGCGCAAAGAAAACCCCTTAACCCCAGAATTGTGCGATCGCCTTTATCATGGCTTAGATGCGATCTCCAAACTCGTTCAAGAATCCGTCACCGGGGAAGAAGCCGGAGTCAATACCTTTTACGTCCTCGCCTATTTGATGGGTGCAGCCTCCGACAGCAAGGAGAGCGAAACGACCAGCGCGCCACAACAACCCCAGGAAACCCAAAAGTCCCCACCCAGAGAAAAAATCCCCCCTCAACAGAGAGACCGTCCGCAAGAGATTTTAGACCCAGTAGAGGCGGTAACGGAGACAGCAGGGACAGAACCCGACGAGGAAGCCGAAGAACAGCGCGACCTAGACCCGGAAGAAGCCCCCGAGGAAGCCAGCCCGGAAATACTAGAGGTCATCTCCCCGGTAGAAGTCCCCAGCCGTTCCCCGGCCAAAGTCAGCGCCACAGTCAATGGACATAATTTGGCTCAAAAATCTCCGATTCCGGAGATTTCTAAACCCCTCGGCAGTAGCGCACCCCCTCCAGGAGGCGATCGGGGTCGAGATTCCAGCCCGGGTAAAACCCCAGTCCTACCCGTTGTCCCTGTCACCCCCACACCAACCGGCAGCAGCAACTACCGGATCGACACCATTCGAGTCGAAACCCGCAATCTGGACAGTCTGATGACCCAAACCGGGGAACTCACCGTCAGCAAAATCCGGATCGCACATCGCCTCTCAGAAGTCGAAGAAATTGTCACCCTCTGGGAAGAATGGAGTCGCGATAGCTTTGTCAATCGCTTTGCCCTAGAAGAAGTCATGCGGGGCAACCGCAATGGCTCCTTAGACCGCTTGCAAAGCTTTCATCATCGCACAGAAGACCGACTCGAACGCCTCGGCCAAATTGTCAACCGCCTCAGAAATTCAGTCTATGAAGATAACGCCCGCCTCGATACCATTGCCGATGAACTCGAAGAAGGCATCCGCACCTTGCGCCTGCTGCCCTTATCCACCATCTTTACCCTGTTTCCTCGGATGGTGCGAGATTTAGCCAAACAAGAAGGCAAGCAAGTGGAACTGCTGATTGAAGGGGGAGAGACCCGCGCCGATAAGCGGATCCTGGAAGAGATGAAAGACCCCTTGATGCATATCATCCGCAATGCGATCGACCACGGCATCGAAACTCCCGGCGATCGCCAACAAAAAGGCAAACCCCCCAAAGCCACCATTGTCCTCAAAGGCTACCAAACTGCCAACAACATCATCATCGAAATCCGCGATGATGGGCGTGGACTGGACCTGGAAAAAATTAAACAAACCGCCCTCAAACGGGGAATCTGCCGCGAAGAAGAACTCGCTACCATGACCCCCCACCAAATCCATAGCCTGATTTTCACCCCGGGATTCTCCACCCGGACCTTCGTCACCGAGGTGTCCGGGCGAGGGGTGGGACTGGATGTGGTTCGCACCAACGTCGAACGGCTCAAAGGCAGTATTCACATTGACTCGACCCCGGGAGTGGGTACCACCCTGCGCTTATCTTTGGGCACCACCCTCGCCACCGCTCATGTTCTCCTGGTTGAGGTAGAGGGGATTGCCTACGCCCTGCCGGTGGAGTTTGTGCAACTGGCTCGGTTGGTCCCGGAGAGCGATATTTTTGCCCTAGAAGGACGGGAAACGATGATTTTAGAGGGACAACCCGTTTCCGTGGTCAAACTCGCCGATTTGCTGGAATTGCCCCCGCGAGGCATTCTCAATTCTTCAAAAAGCATGAATACTTCGAGTTTGCCTTGCATTATTCTGCAAGTGGGGGAAGAACGCCTCGGACTTTTGGTGGATGCCTTGGTGGATGAGCAAGATGTGGTGCTCAAACCCCAAAGCAAACTGCTCAAACGGGTCCGGAATGTTGCGGGAGCCACGATTTTGGGCACTGGGGAAGTCTGTATGGTGTTAAACCCTCATGACTTGCTCAAGTCCGTGCGAAAGCCGGGAAAATCCATTGTTCCCTCAAAACCGCAGCCCGAGAGCGATCGCAAATTATTAGTCTTGCTCGTGGAAGACTCGATCGCCACGCGCACTCAAGAAAAACGCATTCTCGAAAATGCGGGATATGAGGTGGTTACTGCTGTGGATGGTGTTGATGGATACAATAAACTGAGAACTCGCGACTTTGATGCGGTGATCTCCGATGTCCAAATGCCTAATTTGGATGGTTTAGGGTTAGTCACCAAAATTCGTCAGCATAAGGAATATTCTGAATTGCCGATTATTCTGGTCACCTCCCTCGCCAGTGATGATGATAAACGCCGGGGTGCCGAAGCCGGGGCCAATTCCTACATTCCCAAAAGCAGTTTCAATCAACAGGTGTTATTAGAAACGCTCAAACGGCTGATTTAGACGCGCTATGGAGGGAGAAACATGTCCCAAACTGAACCCGGGTGAGGGGTTCGAGGGTAAGCAGCAGCCAGAGTAAAGTATGAACAAAAAGCCGATTCGAGTTTTGTTGGTGGAGGATTCTCCCGTGGCGTTGATGATTTTTAAGCGCCTGTTGGGATCAACTCCGGAGATTGAAATTGTGGGGACCGCCGGGACGGGAATTGAAGGGTTGGAGTTGATACCCAAGGTTCATCCCCATGTGATTTGTACTGACCTCCATATGCCCAAAATGGACGGGTTGGAGTTTACTAAAGAGGTGATGGCAAAGTTCCCTTGTCCCATTTTGGTGGTCAGTTCTTCGGTACAAGCGGAGGATACTCACACGGTATTTAATTTGCTCAAGGCAGGGGCGGTGGATGTGTTTCCCAAGCCGCGCCAGGGGGTGATGGGGAATTTTGAGGCGATTCGTCATGAGTTGATTTCTAAGATTAAGGTGTTATCTGGGGTGACGGTGTTTACGTTGCATCGCCGGGGTGCTATAAATCGGGAGACGCAGCGAGTTTCTCCTGGGGTTGTTCCTCCTAGAACTCCGGGAAAAGTCCTCATTCCAGAACAGAAGCGGGTTGAGCCGGTGATTCAAACGGTGAAAATTCCCTTGTCTCACACCCCGACTCCTCGTTATCCCTCTGCGCCTGTGAGTCCAGATGTGACAGGGACGGGTTCATTTCGGGGGGTGAAAATCGTGGCGATCGGGGCTTCGACGGGAGGACCCCAAGCGTTACATACGATTTTGTCTCAACTGCCTCCGAAGTTTCCGGTGCCGGTGATTTGTGTGCAACATATTAGTGAGGGATTTTTGAAGGGGTTGGTGGATTGGTTGGGTTCGGAATGTCACTTGCCGGTGAAAATTGCCCCAGCAGGAGAACGACCCGAACCGTCCATTATTTATTTTCCCCCGGAACAAAAGCATTTAGAGTTTGACAATCAAGGTCGGTTTTTGTATTCGAGTATGGAGCCGGTTTCGGGACATCGCCCTTCGGTGACGGTGACGTTTAATGCGGTGGCGAAGTTTTATCGCCGTGCAGCATTGGGTATTTTGCTGACGGGGATGGGTCGCGATGGGGCGGATGGGATGTTAGAACTCTTCAAGCAGGGGGGGATTACCATTGCCCAAAATGAGGCCAGTTCTGTGGTGTTTGGAATGCCCCGAGAGGCGATCGCCTTAAGTGCGGCGCAGTATATTCTCCCGATTACGGAGATTGCGCCGATGCTCCTTCATCGCCTAATGAGCAGTCGGCATTAGTCGTTCTCACTTAGTAGAAGGCGATCGGCAGCAATTGTAAGGTGATAGTGATTCCCCTCAAATTTAAGCTCACTTCCGGTCCCCTCCCCTTGGCAAGGGGAGGGTTAGGGTGGGGTCCCCCTGACGTTTTGCCACATCAGGAAGAATGAGTGGGTAGAGGGTCATAGTGACGAAAGCGATCGCCACCTCACGAAGAAAGAGGTTAAACCAGCCTTTATACAGGTGCTTAAGCCGGAAAAAATGCGGGAGGTGGCGGTAAGCGCAGCTATCCCGTAGGGAATCGCCCAAGAAGAACCCCACCCTAACCCTCCCCTTGCCAAGGGGAGGGGACCGGAGAATGACCAAGGACCAATGACCAACAACCAATGACCAATGACTAACACCCCCATCATCGCTGCTTCATCACCACCAAAGTAATATCATCAAACACCTTCTGTTCCCCAATAAACTCCCGCACATCCTGAATCACCAATTCCCGAATCGCCTCGGCAGACTCCTGCCAATACTGGGACACCACCGCACACAATCGGTCCATCCCATAGAACTCTCCCGCCATATTTTCCGCCTCCGGTATCCCATCGGTATAAAGCACCACCCCATCCCCAGGATTTAACTCCACTTCCGCCTGAGTAATAAAATCAGAAATATCCAACTCTAACCCCACGGGAAATCCTAAATCCACCGTATCCAGTCGCTCAATTTCTCCCGTTCCTCGGACTACCAAAACCTCCTCATGTTGTCCCGTAATCCGCAACACGCGATCGGCATAATCCAGTAACGCTAAAGTCAGATTCTTATCCGTCCGCATCCGCTGCACGTTATCATGAATCATCCGGTTGATGGTATTCAAAAACTTCACATAATCGGTTTCATCATTCACCAACAAGGTCCGGACTGCCGTTTGCACCATCACCATCACCATTCCTGCTTCTAATCCATGTCCCGTGACATCTCCAATCCCGATTTTGATATGTCCCTCATGGTTCAACACATCATAATAGTCTCCCCCAATTTCATCGGCGGGTTCCATAAATCCCGCGATTTCTAACCCAGGAATTGCCTGCAATTCTTCGGGGTTCGGCAGCATTTTCTGTTGCAGTTGACGGGTGACATCCAGTTCTGCACTCATCCGCAGGTTGTCGGATTTGAGCAGTTCATTCAGGGCGCTGATTTCTTCGTTGGCTGAGGCGAGTTGGGCGGTGCGTTCGATGACTTTATCTTCTAAAGTGCGATAGAGTTGGGCATTTTCTAGGGAAATTGCGGCTTGGGCGGAGATGACTTGTAACAGTTCGATGCGTTCTTTTGTAAATGCGCCAGTTGCTAAGTTATTTTCCAGGTAGATAATGCCGGTGAGTTGTCCTTGGTTGAGGATGGGCGCACATAAGACGGACTTGGGTTGATTCTGAACAATATAAGAATCGGTGGTAAAAGTGCCAGCATTCGCCGCATCATTTAAGATGACGCTGGAGTGAGTGCGGGCCACATAGTGAACGATCGCACTCGACAGTTCCAGACTCTCTTCGATTGGCACCGACTGCACAGCGATCGCCTCTGAACCATTGACAATTCCCGTAGCTTCAATCGATAATTTTCCGGCGATGGGCAAAATCAGAAACCCTTTTTGAGCACCGGCATTCTCAATCGTCAGCCGCATCAATTTATCCAGCAATTGATCTAAAACAATTTCGCTGGCAATGGCTTGGGAGGCTTTGACAACCGTTTGGATATCTAATCCTTTCCCATCACGACCCGTTGTCGTTATGGGTACGGTCCCAGTTTCTCCACTGCGCTGGGTGACTTTAACTAGAAGGTTGGGATAGGTTTCTGATAGGGATTTGAGTTTAGCTGTTGCTCCCCAGGTTGCATAACAAGCGTAGGCATTTTTAAGGTAAAACTGCCCAATTTCTTCTCGGTCTAGGGTCAGATAATATTCAGCCGCTCGTTCGTAGGCTAATCCTTCTTCATGAATAAACCCTTGTTTTCTGGCTCCTTGAATCGCTTTTTCGTACAGGGTTTGAGCTTCCAAATGGTTGCCAGAGATGCGCGCCAGTTCTGCTTCTACCAAATCGTATTTGTTTTGATAATTCTCCGGCGCATATTTCGCCCATTCTTTCATTAATTCCTGATTTGAACGGGCTTTGTTCAGGAATTCTGCTTTTTTGAGGGGGGGGGTAGATTCGCTCTGGCAAACCGATACAAGGGCTAAAGAGTAATAGAATATATGCTGGGGAAAGACAACATAAGAAGCAGAACTCTCTCCATAAAGGTCGGCTTTTTGAGCAGATTCCAAGGCGCTATCGAACTGATTCAAATAGGAAAAGGCAATGGTTTTTGCTAAATAGGTGATAAACAAAAGCCATAAAGCATTGCCTTCCACCCATCCCGCTAAAAACTGTTCCTCTTCTTCCCAGGAATTGCCAATTATTAATCCGTAGTTCTCTAAATTTTCTTTCAGCAAATTAACAGCAATTCCCCTCGCCGCTTCTATGTAATAGACGGAATAGACTTGCTTTAACTTAATCGTCAATTGGGTATATTCTGCATAGCGCGGTGCGAACTCTGTTAGGTTATAGCCTGCAAAGGTAGAAAATAAGGTGTAATCGATGGCGTTATAGCAGGCATTCTCTAAATTTCCCGTTTCGATTCCCACCTGAACACCTTCTTGCATTTGTTCCAGGGGGATGGCGCGAAATGGGTCTTTCCAATGCCGGACAAACCCATTGCTGTAATGAGTAACAAGTGCCTTAAAATCGCGAACATCGAGTTGATCCACCAACGTTAAAGACAGTTGCCCAACTTGATAGCCGGAATCAATACTTTTCATTGCTCCACACAAAAGTTGCGCGTAAAAAATATACACGGCAGCAGCAAAAGGAGAATTGCCATGTTGGATACAAAGTCTTACGGACGTTAGGGTTACAATCGGATATAAGAGCGGATTAGTTATAATGGCAGCCGAGGTGACAATCAGTAAAATTCGGACAGCCGCAAGCTGATAGGGGTCGGTCATTTCCGGCAGATTGGCTAAATCCTCAATCTTTCGGTCACCCAATAGCTCTTTGATTACATTCTGTTCTGCTTCTATCTGTTCCGGGGTAGGAGTTCGAGGCAGGACTACACCCAAGGGTTCTAAAATTTCTAAAGCCGTCTCGATCGCCAACTGTAACTGAAATTGCGCGTACTGGGATTGAATTTTTAGCTCATAGATTTTGACCCGCTCAAGTAGAGATTGAGCTTCTTGCAAAACCACAGCCCCTAATTGTTCCGCCTCTTCAAACCGCGTATTCAGATAATACACTTCTACAGTTTCTACATGAAGTGCCAGCGTAAACTCATATTCAGTTTGCCAGCTATCTGGAGGCAGCAAGGCTAACCCCGCTTCTAAATATTGGAGAGCGGGTTCATAGGCGGTGGAATCCTTGGCTTTTTTTCCGGCTCTCAAATTCAAACGAGCCAGTTGATTTTTCTCAGCATCCGTCGCAATTAATTCAGCACCCTTGTTGAGTTGGTTGACAATATCAAAGATATTCTCTTCCAAGCTCTCCGGTGAGGTGTTCTGTAGGAATAACCGACCAATATTGAGGTGGAATTCTTTTTTCTGGGCTTCGGGAATCAAAGAATAGGCCGCTTGCTGAACCCGGTCATGCAAAAATTTGTAGGGAATATAAGCGGGATAACTGGCAAACAATTCCAGGGATGAATCCGGACTTTCTAACATAATCGCCTCTCGATCCCACAGCATCGGAGTTTTGTAGGCATCGGTCAAGGGGACAATCAACCCTTCTTGAAGCGCGGATAACAAATCGTTCGCGGTTGCTGAAAGAGATTTAGCATTGACCACCGACAAGGTTTCTAAATCAAATCGGTTGCCCATACAAGCCCCAAGTTTCAGGACGTTCTGGCTACTGGCATCGAGCTTGCCAATTTTATTAACCATTAACTCCACGACATTATCGGTTATTCCGACTTGTTGGATAGAGTCAATATTCCATTCCCAGTTCCCCGAGGCGTAGTTAAAAGATAGTAACTGTTCCTGATATAAATATTCCAGTAATTGAGTCAAGAAAAATGGATTGCCCCCAGTCTTACTGAAAACCAGTTCAGTTAACGCCTCTGATTCCGCAGTGGAAACATTTAAAGTATCTCCAATTAATTGGCTAACTTGTTCAATCAATAAGGGCTGAAGCTGAATTGCATCCACTTGAGTCCCCGCTTTTTGAATGCGCTCTACGGTTAAGATAAACGGATGAGTAGGACTCACTTCATTGTCTCGATAAGCTCCAATGGTTAGCAGGTATTGGTTGTCCGCATCACTCAGGAGTTGTTCGAGCAACTTCAATGAGGCAGAATCTGCCCACTGGAGATCATCGATAAACATCACGACAGGATGTTCGGCTTGGGCAAAAACACTTACAAATTGTTGAAAGACTAAGTTAAAACGATTCTGGGCCTCGGTTGGTCCCAACTGGGGAACGGGAGGCTGTTTACCTATAATTAGTTCTAATTCAGGCATCACTTCAATGATAACCTGAGCGTTGTTTCCTAACGCATTTAATAGCTTTTGCTTCCAGATTTGCAGTTGCCCTTCACTTTCCGTGAGCAACTGTCGGATTAATTCTTGAAAGGCTTGAATCAGGGAACTATAGGGAATATTTCGTTTAAATTGGTCAAATTTACCGGAGATAAAATATCCTCGGGATTTGACTAGGGGTTTTTGAACTTCATTGACTAAGGCTGACTTACCCACACCGGAATAACCCGCTACCAATATCAGGATGGGAGTTCCTTGACCCAGACTATCCCAACTGTTTAAGAGTTGTTGAACTTCCTGTTCTCTTCCGTAGAGTTTCTGCGGAATTTGAAACTTATCCGATTGGTCCTGAGTTGCTAGAGGAAATGCCGAAATTTCGCCGTTGGTCCGTAATTGATGTAAACAACTTTCTAAATCTAATTTTAACCCTCTAGCACTTTGATATCGCTCCTCGGCAGTTTTTGCCATCAGTTTCATGACCAAATCAGAAACAACCTGGGGAATCCTCGGGTCAATTTGAGCCGGTGGCACAGGTTTTTTGGCGATATGAGAGTGAACCAGTTCTAAGGGTTCCGTGGCTGTAAAAGGAAGTTGATGGGTCAGTAGTTCGTAGAAAGTTACCCCTAATGAATAAAAATCCGTGCGGTAATCGATCGCCCGGTTCATGCGTCCGGTTTGTTCTGGAGAAATATAAGCTAAGGTTCCTTCTAGGCGATCGGGGTTGAGAATCGTCGGATTTTCCCGAGACAAAACGCTGGAGATGCCAAAATCGATGATTTTAACTTCCCCAGCTTCTGGGTTATAGACAATATTCGAGGGGTTAATATCCTTGTGAATGATATTAGCGGCATGGATTTCTCCTAAACTTTCGGCGATGGCGATCGCCACCATCAGAAATTCCCCCAGGGGAAACTGGCGTTCCGTCATCCAACCCTTTAAAGATTGACCGCCAAAATCTTCTAAAGTCATCACCAGACTGTTCTGGTATCGGTGCAAATCGTAGACTTGAACCACCCCCTTCCCCGCCAAGGACCGGGTAATTTCATATTCCTGCTTGTAGCGGGTGAGTTCAGAGGGGTTGGGATAATCTTGTTTGAGAACCTTCAAAATCATCCGTTGATTGTCCCGCTCTCGAATCCCCCGATAAACTAATGAATTGGCACTTTCATAAATAGGGCTGAGGATTTGGTAGCCAGTTAAATCAGTCATTTTTAAACTCTCCTGAAATGATATTGAGTCGGTAAAGCTGGAGCATCACCCTATCCCCAAAATTTTGCACCCTACAGGTTAAAACCGCCATTTTACTGGGTGTTGAGTGATTCCAACCCATAAAAACGGACCGCGTTATCCCAAAGAATTTTTTGCACAAGTGTGGGGGAGAGTCGCTCTGCCAGAGCCACGGCTTCCCCCACAATATTAGGTTTATGATCCATGTGGGGATAGTCTGAACCAAAAATTAAATTATCCGCGCCAATATAATCAATCATCTGCCCTAAATACGGCTCCCCTGGCTCGATTTCGATAAAGCATTGACGGCGAAAATACTCCGACGGCTTCATCTTCACCCGGTCTTTAACCTCCCAGTAGAGGTTCTCGTACTCTTCATCCAGCCGCCATAGCCAGTAAGGTAGCCAACCACAGCCAGACTCCAGAAAACCAACTCTTAGCTGAGGGTGGCGTTCTAATACTCCTCCTTCAATCAATGCCAACAACGCCATCATCTGTTCCGTGGGATGAGAGCAAGCGTGCAGGGCAAAGCGAGTATCAAACCGATCCGCACCAGTGGTTGGCAATCGGCTGTGAGTCCCTTCATGGAGTCCCACCGCCATGTTTAATTCCTCGCATTGCGTCCAAAATGGCTCATAAGCCCGGTCACTCAGGATTCTTCCCTTGACTGGGTTGGGGCGCAAATACACTGCTTTCCAGCCAAACTCTGCTACCCTAAGCAATTCTATCACCATTTCCTCGGGCGCATGGCAGTTAATCGCTCCCACGCCTTTGAGCTTTTGTGGCGCATAGCTACAAAAATCTCGCAACCAATTATTATAGGCACGAGTAAAAGCCCCCGCCAGCTTGGGTTCCATGTTATCAATCGCTAACAGCCACAGTCCATAAGTTGGATAAATGAACGCCATATCAATCCCCATCTGCTGCATCGCCCGGACATGGGACTCGGCATCAAAGCCACTCAATACAGACATGGGGTGAGCCTGTTGGATTTGTTTGGCCCCTTCGCGACTGACTTGCTGGGAAATTTTATGAGTCACGGGCTCCCCCTTGATTTTTAAATCCGGTGATGGGGCAAAACTTTTAAAGGCCGGTTCTAAATACTTTTCCCACATATCAGGCGGTTCAAATACGTGGGAATCCGCATCTATGATTTGATATCCGTTCAGCATTCGTCTGGTTTATGAATGGGATAATGGCTTAAGCCAGAGCTTTAGAAGTGACTTCCGTATTGTCGTAACAGTAAAGGGAGGTAATTTTGGACTCATCATTTAGCTCAAATAACCACGCCCCCTGACTGATATGGGGTTCGGGCAGGTTGGGTTCTTCTGAACTAAAAACTTCTTCCACGAGAGCTACAACTTGTTTCCCTTCAGCCAAGCAATTGACTACTTTGATAGTTTGGGTGATATTTTTTTGAGATAACTTACCGATGAGTAACCCAAAAAATCTTTCGACTTCTTCAATTCCCGTGAATTTACCAAAAATCGGATTAGTATTTGAACCCGGAATGCAAAAAACCACACTTGGATCTAAATCGTCCATCGGATTTCCTTGTCCATGCAATTTTTTTTCAATCCAGTCCGTGACCACCTGTTTATTTTTCTCCGTCATAGAAAATACGCTCCTTCAAGGTAAGTATCTAGCTTATGTTACATCCACATAGGAAATGGGTTGAGTTGATCTTCGGGAGTCAGTTCTTTTACCCAACCCAATTTAACCGGAACCTCATACAGTCGTCCCTCACCCAGCCGTTTCCAAAAATGGCGCATTCCTGGAACAATCACTTTAACAGCTTTCAATCCGATATCAACTCGGGACCGATCCAAGACCAGCATTTCCATACCCTGTTGCTGGACAATCTGCTGACAAGCCCTAATATCCTGTAACAGGTCGTCACTCCACAGTTGAGGATAATCTGTCGCGACTTTCAGAGGGACGCTTCCATTGCCAACCAGGTAGGGCTGATTTTCTAAGGTAGCAGTTTTCCACCAGTTTATAGCCAGTGGGTCATAGGAGCGATATTCGGTGGTCCCATCCGCATGGGCTGATAACACCGCAGGAAGGATTTGATTCACCTCTGTTAATGCTCTTTGGATTGCCAATTTGGGATCAAAATGAGCACCGTAACCCAACACGATGTCTTCTACTGGGCGATCAGTTCGGCGAGTCACTGCGGCAAATGTGGGAATATTCAGATCGCTGGTCAGATCCAGAACCCAGATTTCTCGATGCAGGGTTTGATAATAATCTTTCAGAGCTTGAAAATAGGGTTCATCAAAACTTTCTAACTCTACTCTGGGTCGCTTCACGCGATTGTACCACCACAAGGCCACAGAATCCCGCTCTACCAATTCCAGAAAGCCTTGCAAAATTGCTTCTTCTAGACTGTTTCCCGCCGCGCATCCATTGGTATCTGCCCAACAGTCTGGCTTGACGGGTTTGGGATAGCCATGATAGCAATAAGCCGTGGGGAGATACTTCCAGTCTTCATGAGTTAACGACCAAACTGGCGTCCAATCAATTTCTCTCTCCTCATCAAACGGTTCCGGAACTCTCTGAAAAAAGCTCGGACAACTCGCATTCCATTCGATCCTATTGTTGTATTGGTCTGGGCTGAAATTCATGCACCAATTGGGATGAATTGCTTTTTCTCCCAAGGCTTGATAACTACTTTGATGGCGAATTTCATCTCCTTGAAACACGCCAGAATATCGTTCGACTGCCTCACCCAATGCGCTGGCTCTTGCTTGAGCGTCCGTCCTTCCTTTCCCCGCACTTCTGCCCATGACATTTTGCCGCAAGGAGTGCAAATCGTCAAACATTGAAGCAAAATGATGTCGAGCCGCATAAATATGGAGCAACTGATTAGAATCGGGTGAGACATTTATCAGTTCTCGAACTACGCCAGTAATCGGACTAATCTGATGTTGATATTTTTTGAGAGTTTCTTCCGGTGACAAGCAACGGTGTCCCCCATCAGCGGTAAAAACTTTTTTCCGATGTCCTAAGACAATAGGAATCGGTGCACTGTTTAACCCGGTTTGAATTTCTCCACAGACTGGGCATTGAGGACGCTTGACTAAAATATGATTTTGAGTCTCTAAAGACAGGGTATCGTAGGTAACCAGAATTCCTTCTAGCCGTTTATTCTCGCCTCGAACAACCCATTTAAACACTTCTGTAGCCGCCATGCCTAACGCAGTTTGCAGTGTTGAGGGAAGGGTCACCTGTGGAATAGATAAAGGGGTAGAAATATCTGACTGTCTTCGGATAAACTCTTCAATGGGTCTGTTCCCTCGCAACCGTTGCGCTAGACATTCCCAACACCCGGTCTTTTGCGGGGAAAAGATGGGTCCTAGCCAAACAACGGTTCCCACAGGTTTTACCAGCATCCAAGGGCGCTGGTTTTGTAATGCCTGTTTGTTAACCTCCTCCAATTCTTCGTGGAGATAATCCTCAGTGAGGACAATTTCGATATCTCCTTCATCACAGACTTGTATCCCCAAGGTTTCAAGAGAGGGTATTAAGTCGGAAGGGGACAGCGAACCGTAAGCCTTGACTACAACTTTAGTCGTTTGCAATCGATGGTTAGCATCCTCAGTATCAATATTTAACGTATCGCAAAAAGCCGCTAAATTAGAGGGTAGGGTATTATTAAATTCAACAAGGTAACCCTGTCTTTGCATCTCCACCAACGCAGAAAAAGCCTGAACTCCCGCCGCAATAAAATCTTGAATAGTCGGGTTTTCCGGAAGTAAATCGGGAATAATTTCTTCAACAATTTCATCAACTGTACGATTACCGTCGATATAGGAGGCTAATAACTGGTGAGTCGGATTGCTAATCTCTACGGAGCCTCTTTCGGATACTAAAAAGATTGCATATTTTGTATTTTTAAAATTAAATTTCCGTTTAAACCGGGGTATTGATAGCATAATTTTTCAATCTTCAACCTAGAGCAATAGTTGCTCATTGTTTTTAACGCATAAGAAGTGCTTTAACATACCTAAAAAAAGAATATAAATTCCTGCATTTTAACTGAATTAAAGCCTCTCTTCTTTTTTCTCTTATATAGCGAGTCTATTTCAATAAATTGGTTATAAAGAAAGGAGGACTCGCTATAGTTTTTCTACGAAGTTGCTAAGGGAATGTAGGGATTTGGCGGCACAGGAAAGGGCTTGTCTGGGTCGTCGTAATCTGCTGTCTTAAGCCAATTATTGCATATTTCAATCCATTCGTGTAATTCCTGTTTTGTAACACCTGTTTGAGGCCAAGGAGCATAAGGAATTTTAAAGACCATCTCAAGACCTTTTTTTGGATTCTCCCAGCTAGAGGCTTCGCTAATTTCAACAGACCCGAGAAAAGAGTCCGGATCTATCTCTGCCGTTAACCAGTCAGCCGGGAAAAAAATTCCTTGCTTTACCAGCGCTTTATGTACCCCGAGTTCATTAATATCATGTTTGAATTGTTCGCCCTCATCTTGGTTGAGCCAAGCAAGAACAAGAAGTTTAGAGATTTGGACCATCGTACGCCGAATCTGTGGAAGCCCTGAATTATTATATCGGTCTAGGCGCATTTCTTTTGACATTTGCTCGGACATTTGCTGGACTCCTTTTTTCGTTGAACTGGTGCTACTGAGCACCTTACTATCCCAATTTCGATACAAATCTCTCTCAGAATACTATATTTTTTCACGAAGGGAGAATTTCGCTATAAAAATTTACATTACTCGGTCGGCCTGTTTAATCCAGGCTTGAGCCGCCACAGTTAAGATGTCCTCCCAGTTGAATGCCGGTTTCCACAATACTACAAACTCAAGAAACGTCTTGCTCTCGGGAGTGAGAATTCGTCATGAGGACTTCCCCACCCCTCCATCAACTCAGGAGAAAGGACAAATGACAAATGACAAATGCCGATCGCCCCTGGCAGATGATAAAATTAGGTGAACGGTTCACGAGGTCAGCATGGGCGATCGCCAACTTAACAGTTACACCCTCCCTTCCCCTGATTTAGCACCGGAGAACGGTCTAGTTCTACCCCACTCCTTTACCTCCGAGCAGACTCCTCTAGCTCAGAACTGCCCCGCTCAGGAACGGGTTACCCAGACTCTCTCCCAGCTATTAATCCAGCACCTGCGCGGCACGAATGCGATCGTTTCTCTTCATCCGAGGCCGGTTTATATTGAAGCCGCATCTGCCTACTGTTATCCTGATTTAATGGTCACCCATGACCCTCGGGATTTAGATTGCCGCCACCGACTCGATGGGGTGATTCAATATCCCTGCTTGATTATCGATGTGATATCTCACCCCTATCCGGGCAGTGAGAAACTCGGTCAATTTGAGCAGTATCGTCAAATTGAAACTTTAGAGGAATATGTTTGGCTTGATCCAACTCAACCCAAACTTAACTGTTTGCGTCAAATTGAACCGGGAGTTTGGGAAGCCTATCTCTATGAGTCGGGGGATGATGTTTATTTAGATAGCCTGAGTTTTCTAATCGAAATTGAGGCTATTTATAACCGGACCTTGATTTCATGAGGTGATTCCTAATACGGAATCCGGTTGTCAAAGGTCTGTAAAAACCCGCACCCTGAAGGGTGGGGCTATACGGACGAAGCCCGCCTGCGCGGGCTAAGAAAGAAAACCGACTTTTAACAACCGGATTTGGTATAAAACCCGTCTCAATCCAGAAGTTTATCCAAGTTCAGATAGAAGGCGACGGTACCGGCATCGGTGGTAATAATTTTTTCCACTGCTGCCGGTGCCCCATTTTTACCGTCCTTGCCTTGTCGATAGGAAGCGGGAATTTCTGCAAATTTATCTTCAGGAATGTCTAAAATCGCGGGTAAATTTTGGAGGGGAATGCCAATGCGATCGCCATTGGTGAGGGTGCAAACAATTAAATAAGAATGCTCCTCCTGAACGGGGTTAAGGGTGAGAAATAGCTGGGATAAATCTAACAGCGTAATCAAATCTGCATCAATTTTAACTAAGCTGCGGCCCCCTTCGAGAGTCCCCTGGGCGGTAAAGTCGGTGAGGACACGCTGCACCCGTTCGATGGCGATCGCGTATGTTTCCCCTGCGACTTCAAAGAGGACGATTTTGCGCGTTGGGGTGCGCTGAATGGCGGCTTTTTTATTGTGAAATCGGCGGCTGTATTTAGAGGGTGAGAACATAGCAGGGATGCTCCTTTAGGGGGGAAGGGATTGAGAATAATTTGAGATTTAGGACAGGGAGCAACAACCGGCGGGGGTTTTAACCCCCGCCTAACAGAATCAAGTCGGTTGAAACCGACTAAAAGTCTTATAGGATGGTGTTTTTAGTCGGTTTCAACCGACGTAGGGGCGCTTCGCGAAGCGCCCCTACAGGCCGCCAATCGTTTTAACCCCCGCCGGTTGTTGCTACTACTACTACGAACATTGGAAGAGAACGACAGCAAGTCGTTACTACGAACGGGAGGAAAATGCTATAGTGTTGCTCCGATTAATTGAGCGATCGCCTCTAATAACTGACGTTCATTATAGGGTTTAGTAAAATATTGAACTGCACCCAATTCCATTGCTCGTTGTCGATGTTTAGCACCGCTGCGGGAGGTTAACATTGCCACTGGAATATCAGAAAAATGGGCATTTTCTTTGACCGCTGCTAGAAATTCAAATCCATCCATGCGGGGCATTTCAATATCTGCAATAATTAAAGCACATTTTAACCCGTGATGCAATTGTTCTAAAGCATCTTGACCATCTTTGGCCTGAGCAACACGATAGCGAGCGCGGGTGAGGGTTAAGGAGAGCATTTGGCGAATAGTATAAGAGTCATCAATCACTAAAATTTGGGGTTGAGAAGGCAGGGGGGGAAGCAGGGGAACCGGAGGATGAGGGCCTGGGGAGATGCGGTTCTGAGGAGTTTCGGGGGGGAGCACCACGGCTTTTTGGATGTGAGGATGGAGTTGTCCAATTAAGTCATCCACATCGAGAATGCTGACGACTTCGCCATCGCCGAGAATCGTGCAACCGAGGATGCCGGTGGGTTTGGATAAGGGTTGGGGGAGGGGTTTGACCACGAGTTCCTGTTGTCCGATGAGGCGATCGACGACGATCGCCAGAATCCCTTCACTAGAGCTTAAAACCAGGACCGGCATATAGTCTTCCCCAACCGGAATCGGAGAAGGAACATCCCGAGAGGACTCGTTGTAATGGAGTAAATGATTCAAGGGAACCAAGCGAATATACTCCTCACGCCACCGTAACATGGGTTGATGCATGGCCATTTGGATTTCACTGGCGTTAACGTGCAGAATTTCTTCTACGGCATCCAGGGGTAAGGCGAGGGTATGATGTTCGATGCGAACTAATAAGGCATCGGAAATCGAGAGCATCAAGGGGAGTTTAATGATAAAGGTGGTTCCCCGACCGAGGCGAGAGTCTACTTTAACCGTGCCTCGCACTTGGCGCAGATTGCTTCGCACGATGTCTAACCCGACCCCACGTCCGGATAAATCAGTTACCTCACTTTGCGTACTAAATCCGGACCAAAACAGGAAGTCATAGAGTTCATTGAGAGAGAGTTCCAGCGCTTGTTCTTCGGAGACGAGATTCAATTCAACCAGACGGGAACGAATGGTTTCCGGGTCGATACCTTGGCCGTCATCGGAGATGGTGATGATGGTTTGTCCCCCTTGATGCCTTGCTTCGATTTCGATTTGACCATTGGGAGGTTTCCCTGCTGCTTTACGCTTTTCCGGGGTTTCGATGCCGTGGTCAAAGGCATTTCGCACTAAATGAACTAGGGGGTCGCGCAAGGCGTGTAATAAGCTTTCATCGATTTTAGTATCTCGTCCGATGAGGAGGAGGTTGACATCTTTATCATAAGTGCGAGACATATCGCGGATGGCGCGAGGCAGGTGATCCACGGCGCGACTGAAACTGACGACGCGCAACTGCATGACTTGAGACCGGAGGCGATCGCAGATTCGTCGGAGGCGATCGGTGCTCCGGTCCAGATTGAGGGCTACTTCGTCGATTTTAGCACTGGAGTGGGCGATCGCCTGGGTGGTTTCAATGGTTTCTCGGGCCGTTTCATGGAACTCCGTATAATGATCCATTTCTAGGGCGTCGAAACCGAGGGGATGTGCGCTGTGGCGACCCTGATGGCTTTTTTCTCCGGCAAGGCGGTCATATTCTTCCCGCAGTTGTACCCCAAATTGATTCAAATCGCGGATATGCCGTCGCAGGCGTTTGACTTCGGCGCGCAGTTGGGTTTCCTGGACTTCTAAATGGGTGCGGTTAATCACTAATTCTCCCACCAGGTCCACCAGTTCCGTGAGGCGATCGAGTTCAACTCGGATGGTGGGTTTGACTCCGGATTCGCTGGGGGAGGAAGTCGGGAGTAGGGAGGGGTCGGCAGGAGGGACAGTTGGGGGTTTGTCCGAGGGAAGGATCTCTGGGGGAGAGGGGACCGGAGAAATTGCTACATCCGGGTTAGGATGAGGAATCTCCATCGGTTGTAAGACGATGGGTAATTCTTGTAAGACTTGTTCCCGGAGGGTTTCTAAATTTTGAGCGATCGCCCAGCCCAATTTTTTCACATCTTCTATGGACAAATTGGGGGTATCCACAGCAGTCCGTAGCGATTCGGCAATTTGTCCCAGTTCCGAAAGTTGCAACATGGCCGCTAAACCCGAAAGCTGATAATAAATTTCATTAAAAACCTGAGAAGATTTCTCTAGGTTTTCCTCTTGCATTTGCGAGAGTTCGGTTTCTAGGCGGTTAAAGATGGGGGGTAAATCCTGTTTGAAAATGGTTTGAATGACCCCGGTATTGGCGGGATGTTTTTGCATCCAGTCTGCGGGTTCTTTTAATTCACCGCATTCGGATTCTAGTTCTTGTTTGATGCGGGCGATCGCCTCCAAATCCTCCTGGAAATCTTTGGGGTCTTCTGCTTTCTGTTCCTGGACCAGGGCAGTGGATTGGGCCGTGAGTTTTTTTAACAGGTCAACCCCTTGGAGGAGTTGAGTAATCGCACGGCTACTCAGGGGAGTATCTTCTTGGCGATCGCGCAAAATTGCAAAACAATCTTCTATCCGGTGTGCCGCAGTTGAGAGGGACTGAAAGCCAAACATCAACGCCGAACCCTTAATGGAATGCGCGGCCCGAAACATTTCCTTAATGGTGCTTTTTCGAGCTTCTGCGGTCTCAATTTGTTCCATCGCCAACAATTGAGTTTCTAACGCCTGTAAAAACTCATTGGTTTCAGCGATAAATGCCCCGAGCAGTTCTTGAATATCGTTAAAGTCCATTAATGATGACATGATGGTTCAGAGTAGAAATATCCGTGACCAAATGTGACGAAATTGTAGGCAGGTTAAGCCATTCCGGGTTAGAGATTTGTTGATGATGAAATCAGTCGATGCACCGTTTAAGCTCTCTGATTTCGACCTTTCCCCAGCCCCTTGCTAAGAGGAAAGGGAGGAAGAACCTCTCCCCGGCCCTCTCCTGAGAGGAGAGGGAGGAAGAAGGAATAAATATCGTTGCGCGAAAGAAAGGCTTTCCGGCTCCCCCTTCCCTCCCAGGGAAGGGGGTTGGGGGGTTAGGTCTCTTCCTTTAACTGCGGAAATTAGAAACCGAGTCCTGAAGCTGAGTGACAGCGATCGCCAGTCCATCTAAAGACTGACGAACTTGGACAGATTTTTCGGCAGTGGTGGTAGAAATTGAGCTAACTTTTTGCATCACTGCTGCAATTTCCGAAGCATTTTCAGTTTGATTTGTAGCAGCCCGCGTGATATTTTGCACCAGGTCATTCATCTGCCGACTCACTTCAATAATGGCGACTAAATGATGTTTCGCTTCAGCAGCTAATTTAGTTCCAGCGACCACCTCCTGAGTGCCTGCTTCCATTGCTTCCGTGACCCGGCCAATTTCACTTCTAATTTGTTCAACAATTTCAGAAATTTCCTCCGTAGCGGAACCGGAGCGATCGGCTAATTTGCGGATTTCTTCGGCGACTACGGCAAACCCTAACCCCTGTTCTCCGGCCCGGGCTGCTTCAATGGTAGCATTCAGGGCCAAGAGGTTAGTCTGAGCCGCAATTTGAGAAATTGACGTGACAATTTTACCAATTTGTTGAGAGCTTTCTCCCAAGCGTTTAATCATTTTCCCGGTTTGGGAAATGGTTTGACGCAGTTCGTTAATTCCTTCCACAGCCCGGTCTACGGATTGGCCTCCCACTTCCGCCGTTTCGGCGGCTTGATGGGCAACATTTTCCGCTTTTTGAGCCACGGTACAGATATCTTGAATCGAGTTAGCCATACGCTCAATTTGGCGCAAGGAAAACTCAACTTGTTGAGCTTGTTCTCCGGCTCGTTCTGTTAAATCTTGGGTATTGGCGATGGATTCACGAGTGGCGCTGCGGACTTCCGTGGCGAGTTCTTGAATCCCGGTTACCACTTTTTTGAGAGAAGAAACCAGGAAATTAAAAGAGTCGGCTAAGGCTCCGAGAACATTATTGTTGACTTCGGCTCGAACGGTTAAATCCCCTTTAGCAGCTCCTTTAATTTCCATTAACAGTTTGAGAACCTGTTGAGTCAGTTCATCGGCTTCAGATTTGCGGTCTTGGGCGAATTTTTCTAACTCTTGCGCTACTTGTTTGCGATCGGTAATATCAAACCGGATGCCAATATATTTGGCAATTTTGCCATGAGCATCAAAAATGGGAGAAATGGTGGTGTCTACCCAATAATATTGGCCATTTTTGCACTGGTTTCTGAGTTCACCTTTCCACACGCGACCAGCGGTGATAGTTTTCCACATTTCTTCAAAGAGGGATTTGGGATGATATCCGGAGTTAATCATCCGATGATTGTTGCCGATGAGTTCGGCGCGAGAGTATCCGGAGATTTCGCAGAATTTATCATTTACAAAGGTAATCAGGCCCTCGCTGTCGGTTTCACTGACGATCGCCGCTTCATCCAAGGCATTTTGGCGAGTTTTGAGTTCTTGAAGCAGTTGCGCTTGTTCCGCCGCCAGCAATCGAAATTGTTCCTCGGTTTGTTTCAAGGGGGTGATATCATGAGCAACGGCATAAAGCAGTTCCTGTTCGTTGGAAGGATTCACACTCCAGGCTAACCATTTATAAGAGCCATCTTTACAGCGGTAGCGATTTTCAAAATAGATGGTTTCGACCCCTGTGGTGAGTTTTTGGGCTTCGGCACTGGAGGATTCCTGATCGTCAGGATGAATGAAATCGAAACAGGATTTCCCGAGTAGTTCGGCTTCACTATAGCCCAATGTGGTTGTCCAAGCCGGATTAATCCGTTGAAATACGGCATTAAAGTCAAAGATAACCAGCAGATCTAGGGAAATGCTAAAGAAGCGATCGCAGGTGACTTGGGCTAATTTGCGATCGCTAATATCGGTATGAACCCCTAACCATTCCCGAATACTGCCATCGGTGGTGTTGAGAATGGGGACGGCGCGAACACTCATATATCGATACTCGCCATCGTGATGGCGCAGGCGGTGTTCCACTTCATAAAGCACCCGATTTTGGACCGCCTGGTTCCAGACTTGGGCCGTCTGTTCACGATCATCGGGATGAACTGAATTCAGCCATCCTATCCCTTTGAGTTGGTCAAAGGTTTGGCCGGTGAAGCGACTCCAAGCGGGTTGTTCCGTGACGAATTCGCCCTCGGCAGAGGTGTTCCAGATGATTTGAGAGGTGGCTTCAATTAGGGAACGGAAGCGCGCTTCGGAAGTTTGGAGGGCTTTTTCAGCTTGTTTGCGATCGCTGATGTCGATGCCCATTTCCAGGACCAGCCGTTTCCCATCCCCATCGTTACAAGGGTAATCATAAATTTGGTAGGTACGCCCGGTGTTAGGGTCTTGCCATTCCCACTGCTGCGGCTGTTTGGTTTCAAAGACTTGGGTGCGAATCTCGGAGTGCAGTTTGCCACCGGGGTTCAAGAGGGTGGCAGCAGCACCCGGTTCCCCAAAAAACTCCACAAATTGGCGGTTGGCTAACTGGACTGCATTGCTGCGATCGACCAGGTAGAGGAAGGCGGGAATCCCATCAAACAGGGTGGTGAGTCGCTGGCGTTCCGCTTCTAATGCCTTTTCAATGGCTTTGCGATCGCTGATATCCCGGACTAAAGCCAGCAGGAGGGTTTCTCCATCCCGGGAAAATTTGCCCAGGCGGATTTCTACCGGGAAGGTACTGCCATCGGCCCTTCGGTGGAGACTTTCCAGGGTGAGGGCTTTACTAGGATGTAACTGGGTGACGGCTAGGGTGCGTTCCTCGGCGTGAAATCGGGGTTCGATCGCCTCTAAATTCAAGGCCAGTAGTTGCTCCTGGCTATATCCTAAGCTCTCGCCCGCTCGCTGATTCACCGCTAAGATTTTACCATCTAAGGTGCTCAGGAAGAAGGCATCCGCAGCATTTTCGACTAACTGCCGAAACCGTTCTTCACTCTCAGCGAGGGCGTTTTCTTGTTGTTTGCGATCGCTGATATCCCGAATCACCGTAGAAATACAATCAATTTCCCCATTGTCCTGTTTGTGTGCGACAAGCACTTGGGAGGTGGGAAATAATTCCCCATTGCGCCGTTTCATCAGAGTTTCCCCAGTCCAGACGCCGTGGGTTAGGGTGGTGGCGATCGCCTGTTCTAATTTCTGGCGATCGGGTCCTTCCTGGACGAAATCAAAGGGGGTGAAATCTGAGGCGGGTTGTTCTTCTGGAATCCCCGTCATTTTACGAGAGGCTGGATTTAGGTAAATTCCCTTCCCCTGATTGTCGCAGATTCCGACAAAATCAGGGGTATTTTCGATAATCCGCGCCAGTCGTTTCAGGGCTGCTTCTGCTTGTTGGCGTTCTTTAATTTCCCCTTCCAAGGCTTGATTAGTCGCCTCTAGTTCCGCTTTCGCACGGGGTAGGGCGAGGGCTGCGGGTAGGGTCGGGACCATTTTTAGGGCGGTTAATAAGGAAATGCCAGCAGTGAGGGCTTTGATACTTCCGGAAATCCAATAGTCTGGACGCCAAAGGGTCCAGACTTCCATCAGATGGGTGAATCCACAAGTAATAATAAAGGCCGCAAATAACAGAAAAATCCGACTAAAGGGTAAATCTGGGCGTTGCCGGACGAAATAAATCAACATCGCCACAATGGAAAAATAGGCCAAGGCGATCGCCAAGTCGGATCCGGCGTGCAGCCAAACTAAAACCGGATTCCACAGGTAGCAATGACCTTGGGGAATAAAATTTTCTGTGAGGAGGAGGGATGAGGGTTCTAACATACAGAGTACGTCAATAATCAATAACGGCATTTAGAAGGGTCAGAATCAGGGAGAGATATAGAGTTGCAACACCGGCGGGGGATAAATCAAGCGCCTCATAGCTTAAGTCGGTTAAAACCCGACTGCAAGTCTTATCCAGTGGTGTTTTCAGTCGGTTGAAACCGACTGTAGGGGCGCTTCGCGAAGCGCCCCTACGGCGGGGGATTTATCCCCCGCCGTCGGTTTCAACAGGTGCAAGATCTCAGCAATCACCTCGAATCAGTCGCCACCCATTCAAAACAGCAACCCAGTTTCTGGTCCTTGTGGAGTGGCTTGTTGTAGATGCCCCAGAAAAATTATCTCCTTGAGGAGAAAAAGCATACAGAACCGGAAAACCCTACCTGGTTGACTGTTGCTTTACGCTTCGGCTAACTGCGGAAATGAGCCACAGATTGCTGAAGACTTTCCACTGAAATCGCCAAGCCATCGAGGGAATTCTGAACCTGGACTGATTTTTCTGCCGTATTCCCAGAAATGGCACTAACGGCCCGAATCATACTCACAATCTCCGTCGCACTATTCGTCTGCTTCGTAGCTGCGAGGGTAATATGTTCCACCAGGGCATTCATTTCCCCACTGACTTGGATGATCTCAATTAAATGGGTCTTGGCTTCTGCGGCCAGTTTGGTGCCGATCGCCACTTCCTGAGTGCCTGCCTCCATCGCTACAATCACCCGTCCAATTTCACTCCTGATCTGTTCGACGATTTCAGAAATTTCCTCCGTTGCCAATCCTGAGCGATCGGCTAACTTGCGGATTTCTTCAGCGACCACAGCAAAACCCAGCCCTTGCTCTCCGGCTCTGGCCGCTTCAATCGTAGCATTAAGTGCCAATAAATTGGTTTGAGCCGCAATTTGCGAAATCGAAGTCACAATTTTACCAATCTGCCCCGAACTCTCCCCTAAGCGTTCGATGGTTTTCCCCGTTTGAGACAGGGTTTGGCGCAGTTCGTTAATCGCCGCCACTGCCCGATCGACCGACTCCCCCCCCACTTGGGCTTTTTCCGCAGCTTGTTGCGCCACATTTTCCGCTTGTTGCGACAGGGTAAACACTTCTTCAATTGAGTTCACAATCTTCTGAATTTTCTGGATGGTCTCCTCAATCTTTTGGGCTTGTTCTTGGGCTTGTTGGGCCAATTCTTGAGTATTGGAAATCGATTCTCCCGTGGCAGCATTAGCTTCGGTTGCCAGTTTTTGAACTCCCTTGACCACTTTTCGCAAGGAGGAAATCAAAAAGTTAAACGAGTCAGCTAACGCCCCGAGAATGTCGTTCGTGACTGCTGCACGCACGGTTAAATCCCCCTTGGCTGCCCCTTTAATTTCTCCCAACATTTTCACCACCTGTTGAGTGAGGGAATCCATCTCTGCTTGCCGTTGAGCGGACATGATTTCCAAATCCGCGATTAACTGGGTCTTGGACGCTTCTGCATTGATGCGATCGCCCACTTCTTGTTGCAGTTTATCATTGATTTCCTGCAACTCCTGGGTCCGTT
Source organism: Oscillatoria sp. HE19RPO (assembly GCF_024220515.1). Classification (GTDB taxonomy): domain Bacteria; phylum Cyanobacteriota; class Cyanobacteriia; order Cyanobacteriales; family Laspinemataceae; genus Laspinema. Next base: position 15,448 of record NZ_JAMXOT010000141.1, on the reverse strand, counting down.
GAACCACTCGATTTTCTAAGTCTGCCGCTAACTGTTCTAAGGCTTCTTGATTCCGTCGTTGTTCAGTCACATCTCGGGTAATCTTAGAGAATCCTTGCAACTCTCCTTGGGCGTCCCGTAAAGGCGTAATAATCACATTGGCCCAAAATTTACTCCCATCTTTTTTGACCCGATACCCTTCATCTTCAAACCGTCCCTCACTTTGGGCCGCCTTGAGTTCGGCTTCCGGTTTGCCACTGGTGCGGTCCTCTAGGCTATAAAACCGCTGAAAAGGTTGACCCATAATTTCTGCCGCCCGATACCCTTTAATTCTTTGCGCCCCCATATTCCAACTTGCCACCCGACCCATTACATCCAGTCGAATAATGGCATAATCCTTGACACTTTCCACCAAAGAGCGAAATCCTTCTTCACTTTCTCGACGCGCTTCTTCTGCTTTTTTGCGTTCGGTAATATCTAACCCAGATCCAATATACCCGAAAAAATTGCCCTCGTTATCAAACCGAGGTAATCCACTCATCCAACTCCAACAATACTCCCCATCCCACCGTTTAAATCGCAGTTCTAATTGAAAAGGTTGCCGCTCATCAAAAGCGGTTTGATAAATATTAACGGCTCGGTCTCTATCATCGGGATGCAAAATTTGCGTCCAGCCATAACCCAGGTCTTGTTCTACCGATCGCCCGGTAAATTCCATCCACCGTTTGTTAAAATAGGTCACCTGTTTATCGGGACCGGCAATCCAGATTGTCGCCGGAACTGTATCCGCCATCACCCGAAATTGTTGTTCACTTTCTTGTAAAGCCCGTTCGGCTTGTTTACGTTCAGTGATGTCCAGGACTATCGCCACGCAAGAGAGCTTATGAGTCTGTTGAATGAGTTGAACATACATTTCAATCGGATAGATACTCCCATCCGCTCGCCGATGCATTCCTTCAAACCGAATTCTCTGTTCGCGACCCTCTAATAAGGGAGCTAAAGCGGTTTTAGCCTCCGCCAAACTCACCACCGCTGGATTGATATCCATTGCTGTTTTTTCGAGGATTTCCTCCTGAGAACACCCCAAATTCAGACAAGCTCCTTTGTTAACATACTCAAAGCGCAGGGTATCCACATCGAAAATATAAATCTCGTTCAGACTAGACTCGATGAGATTAAATAATCGCATCCGTTCTTGTTCCGTTTGGATGCGATCGGTAATCACTTCCGTCAGCAGCATAACCCCGCCGATTTCTCCATTGCGATCGCGCCAGGGATACATTTCCCATTTCACCCAATCGATGCTGCCATCATGACGGGGAAAGGCTTCCCCTTCACTGTTAAAAGATTCTCCCCCTAAGACGCGCTGAAGCAGTTGTTTCCATCGCTCAGGCAGTTCCGGAAATAGCTCGTAGTGCGATCGCCCGATGATGTTTTTCACACTCTGGAAGTCTTCTGTTTTGTCCAGTTTATAATCTTTCACCCACCGTTGGGAAACCACCACATAGCACATCTGGCGATCGAGCATGGCAACTGCTGCCGGAAGATGTTCTAGAAATAATTTGAGTTCTTCTTCCCGTTGGTGCAGTTCGTTTTCCAGCTTCAAGCAACTGCTGATATCTCGCACAATCACCCCCCTCACCTCCCGGTTGTCTACCAGGGTGAGCGGTTTTCCCGAAATTTCTACATCCAAGAAGCTACCCACTTTCGGTTTGAGGGCTTTCCATCTGAACGAGCCTCCCCTGCTCACTGCCGCTTCAAAATCAGCCTGAAATTGCCCAAACCTGGATAACTGGTTAAAAAAGTTTTTGCCTCGGAGTTGGGTTCGTTCCATGCCGTACAATTGACTGGCTTTTTCATTGGCATCTAAAATCGTTCCATCCCGTTCCTGAATCAAAACTCCTTCATCAAGTTGATTGATAAACTGAGTGAAATCCGAGGCAATTGCTTCCGTATATCCCGAAATTTCTTTATAAGTTGAGATGATTCCTACAGGGTTTTCCTGGGTGGTTTTAACCGGCCATTTATGGATTTTCCAAAATGATTCAGGTCCGTCGCCGGAGTGGGAATTTGGAACTTTGACTACCAGGGTTTGGGAATCCTCTGGATTGATTTTTGCCCAATTTTCTAGCAGTTTACCCCCCCAAGAAAGCGCAGCGTCTGTTTTCCCGATGACTTGTGCAGGGGATGCCATGCCTACCTGTTCCGCAAAGCGCTGATTTCCTCCTAAATAAACCCCCTGGCAGTCTTGCCAAGATACCGCCCAGGGTAAGCAGTCCAGGGCCATTTGCAGGAATGAACCCCTAGAAAAGATGCCACTACCGAGGGTTTCTCGAATGCCTTGACGGTAGATGAATAGGGCAATCAACACGGCGATCGCACTCACCCCTTCCAATCCATAACTCAGGGTTTCCCATACTGTTGAAAAAGGGAAGGTGGGGGTGGAGAATAGATGGAAAAAGCGACTCCCGGTGGCGATCGCTAAAAAAGCACTCACTATCCATAAAAAACGGCAATGCAGACGAGACACTGTGATTTGCAGGAGGATTAAAGTCATCCCCAAATAGGACAGGGCAATCACCCATTCTGCCCCATTCTGTATCCCGCCCCAATCCGGATTGCTCCCGATAGCGAAGTACAGTTGAGAAAATATACCATTTTTTAACATAAATTATCCCCAAAGTAAAGCAGAATTTGATAGAAATTAACAAGAGTTAATCACCCTTTACCACCCTTCGGATTGGGCGATCGCTTCCACATCTAAAATCATTACTAAGCGTCCCGTCCAATCGTATAATCCCCTTAAAAAAGGAGCGAGTTCTTCCCCCACATCCATGCTGGAAACAATGCGATCGACCTGAACCGAAATCACCCCTTGCACGCGAGATACCGCTAATCCCATTCGCATCATCACCAAGGTTCCATCTCGCGGATCCGGGGCTTCTAAAATTAAAATTCGACTGTGCAACGAATGACTATCCACCCCATCCGTCCGCAAAAACCGACCGAAATCCGCCACCGCTAAAATTTCTCCTCGCAAATTGGTCAATCCTAAGACAAAATGACGAGTATTCGGAACCGGGGCGATCGGTTGCTGTCCCAAAAATAGCACCTCTCGAACTGACAGCAAATCCACCGCAAAGAGGCTCTCTCTTTGACCAAATAACAGAAATTGCTTCAGGTTCCCAGGATTCGGGGAACCGGGCAACTCACTCATCCCAGAACTGAGGGTCAATTTTCCAGCCATACTGTCTTAAATTTGGAGAAAACACAGCCTTTAAATCATAAAGGCTTTCGGTTGAATTGCATGATTTTTGGAAAGAATCAAGCGGTAAAGAATTAACGGAGGATAGACAAATTATTCTTCTATCCGATAAAATGAACGGGTCATGGGATGAGAAGATCCGGTCTAATTCTTTCCGCTGAAACTGTTATAATAGGCGTTCGACAATATTGACCAATTGCTGCGGGTCAACAGGTTTGGTAATATAAGCATCCGCTCCCAAATCCATGCCCCAAGTCTTATCAATCTCGGTATTTTTCTGACTACAAAATACCACAGGTAACTTGGACGTCTTGCGATCGCCGCGCAACTCTCGGATCACCTCAAATCCATTCATCCGAGGCATCACCACATCTAGGATCACCAGATCCGGTGCCGTCTCCTGAATCCGGGCGATCGCCTCCTCCCCATTGGTTGCCATCACCACCTCCATCCCAGCTTTTTTCAAAATCCGGCCAATCATCTCCAGTTCACTCGGCACATCATCTACCACTAAGATTTTGCTCATTTGGCCTTGCCCTCGCTTTACAACATTCTTCTAATCTTATCTTAGCTTGCTCGTTAGAGATTTCCTAACCCTATCCCCAACTTCAAACCCTCCATCTTTACCCTGGCAATTGAATCCCAATTAACAGATGCCAAACCTCATAAAATTCTCCTCTAAGGCGTCGATTCTCGATAACACCAAAAACCCGCTTGACCATTCTAAATCTTTAAGGAAAATTAGAACTCCCCCCAAAGAACCCAGTCGCCTCCTCCCTATTGTACCCACATCTGAGGGTCAACCTAATACCCAATCCGGTTGTTAAAAGTCGATTTTCTGGATCAGCCTGCGGAGGCAGGCTTCGTTTGTGTAGCCCCAGCCTTGAGCCTGCGGGTTTTTATAGACTTTGACAACCGGATTCCGTATAAACAGGACAGATTCCTCAGTTGAGTACCCTCAAACCCGAGAGGTTTGCGCCCGGTTTTAGAACCCAGGGACAAAAACCCGGTTTCTGGCCCTAATTGGCTACCAAGCAGGCAGAGAGTTCATCCAGAAACCCGGTTGTCTTCCGGCTGTACAACCCCCAGACCCCGGCGAATTGTAAAGATTTTTAAGGCAAATCACTCTTTCCTGCAAACAGTGATAGAATCCGAAATTGAGCTAGGGGTGTCCGACCAAAGGGCTGAGAACAAACCCTTAGAACCTGAGTCCGGGTAATACCGGCGGAGGGAAGCTGTTATTTGAGGACTTCAAAATGCGAAAAGAATGGGTTGCCAAACGTCAGGGCCAGAGTAATGTGACTCAAATGAACTATGCCCGACAAGGCATCATCACCGAAGAAATGGATTATGTAGCAAAACGGGAAAACCTCCCCGTTGAGCTAATTCGGGACGAAGTGGCACGAGGACGGATGATTATCCCCGCCAACATTAACCACCTCAACCTCGAACCGATGTGCATCGGCATCGCCTCCAAATGTAAAGTCAATGCCAACATCGGCGCATCCCCTAATTCCTCTGATATTAACGAAGAATTAGACAAACTCAAACTATCCGTTAAATATGGTGCCGATACCGTCATGGACTTGTCCACAGGTGGCGGAAACCTCGACGAAATTCGCACCGCCATTATTAATACCTCCCCGGTCCCGATCGGCACCGTTCCCATTTATCAGGCATTAGAAAGCGTGCATGGGAACATGGAAAATCTCACCCCCAATGATTTTCTCCACATCATTGAAAAACACGCCCAACAAGGTGTGGATTACATGACCATTCACGCCGGGATTTTAATCGAACATCTCCCCTTGGTCAAAAACCGAATTACCGGAATTGTCTCCCGTGGCGGTGGCATTTTGGCCCGGTGGATGTTACATCATCACAAACAAAATCCCCTTTATACTCATTTCGATGACATTATCGAAATCTTCAAAAAATACGATGTTTCCTTTAGTTTAGGTGACTCCCTCCGTCCCGGTTGTCAACATGATGCCTCGGACGAAGCGCAACTCGCCGAACTCAAAACCCTGGGACAACTCACCCGTCGCGCCTGGGAACATAACGTCCAGGTGATGGTAGAAGGTCCGGGTCATGTGCCAATGGACCAAATCGAATTTAACGTTAAAAAGCAAATGGAAGAGTGTTCTGAAGCGCCTTTCTATGTGCTAGGTCCGTTAGTCACGGATATTGCGCCTGGATATGACCATATTACCTCGGCGATCGGGGCTGCAATGGCGGGATGGTACGGAACAGCGATGTTATGTTACGTCACCCCGAAAGAACACCTGGGATTACCCAATGCTGAAGATGTGCGAAATGGGTTAATCGCCTATAAAATCGCCGCCCATGCTGCGGATATCGCACGGCATCGCATTGGAGCACGCGATCGCGATGACGAACTGTCTCACGCCCGGTATAACTTCGACTGGAACCGCCAGTTTGAACTCTCCCTCGACCCAGAACGGGCGAAAGAATACCACGACGAAACCCTCCCCGCAGACATCTACAAAACCGCCGAATTCTGCTCCATGTGCGGACCTAAATTCTGCCCCATGCAAACCAAAGTAGACGCCGACGCCTTAACCGAATTAGAGAAGTTCTTAGCGAAAGAACCTGTAACTCAAGGTTAAGAGTAGAAGAGTAGGGTGGGCATTGCCCACCTTATTTTCTGAGCTAACAGGATAAATTGATGACCGATGAACTCCAAAATGTTGAACGCATTCGCGCCGGATTAGAAGCTGCACTCAATGAATTAATCCAGGATATTGCTACACTGCAAATTTTCCCACCCCATCGCTTTCCCTTGGGTTGGCGGAAAGCTGCAAAAGGTCGGACGGTGTGGCGGTTGCTAGAGGAAATGATTACCCAAAATTTGGAAGTTAAGCATCAAGACATTGGGATTCAAAGTTTCAGTCCCGCCACATCAGAAGTCGGAGTCTATGACTTTATTTTTTCCCTGGATGGTCAAGAGCGAGTGTTTGTTAATATTAAATCCGCCATTAAGGGAGAACGTCTCAGCAAAGATGATATTTCCAAGGCAAGAAAATTAGAAGAGTTTTTTAGTGTCGATGCCACACGAATTCTATTGATTGCAACATTTGAGATAGAGTTTTTCGCTAATATGACGCTGCAAATCAACAAATGTACCGTCTTGCCGGTGATGTGGATTCCCGATATTTATGTCAATCCCAGCAATAATGCCAATCTTCAATCTTCACGGTACAAGTCGATTCAGACGGCAACTCGACGCACTGGATTAGAGTTTTTGGAACTGCTTAGAGGTGAAATCCAAAAGGCGGATGAAAAAGGGGCGGCTAAGAGACGGAAGCAAGCCGATCGCTGATATTCCACTCCTAGGGCGTCCTTACAGCATGGGTTAGAAACCGGGTTTCTTTTAACAATCTCTGCTGATTCGCCATCAATCTGATGCAGAAACCCGGTTTCTTGTCCTATCTATCGAATACTATAGGCGAGTCTTACGTCGCCCGAATCAGATTTTTGCAAAAATTCTGAATGATGGCAATGGTATCTGTTGTAAAATTGAGTTCCTTCCAGATAATTTGATTAATTTGTTCTACATAGTGAATCGCCGCTTTGGGTGCAATTTGTTTTTGATGCGCTTCCCGGGCGATCGCACTCATTTGATGGAGCGCAATTGGGCTAAATTTAGGAATCGGGATCCGCGCAACATAGCCCGAGGTAATCATATTAGACCGATTTAAAAGACTTCGCACGATAAAGGTTACGAGATGACTGTTCAAATAAGCTAACAGCCACCAGGTATCCGAATCCGAGGTAATAATATTAGCATTCACCCCATAAGTGGAATGGGCGGGAAGATAGCAAGCGGAGAAGGTGACTCCCATTGATGAACAAGTAATCCCGGGTTGATAGAGTAGAGATTTATTCCGAATGGTGAAATTAGGAATGGTTTCCGCTACGGATAAAAAGTCATCGACTAAGTAAGCATTCGGTTGGGTAAAAAAGCGACAGGACCCGGGATTTTTATAAAAGGGAATGGTAAATCCCGGGCGAGGATGTTTGGATAAATAGGTGCGATCGCTGCCAGTAGAAATCCCAGTCACGCAAGGAAAGCGATTCCCCAGTCGCGGAGACTCGAACAGGTTGCGGATCTCATCGGGAATATCAATAATAAATTCCGAATGATCCACTTCCCCAGCTAGGGTGATTTTTGCGAGGGGTAATTCTGTCCATTGTTTCTGAATTAACCTCCGCTGAAAATACCCTTGATTCAGGGGACGATTCGCCACCTTAACCGCCCCTTGATAATCGGTTCCTTTTTGCAAAATCATGATACAAGTCCGGACATCTGCCCCTTGGTCTAAAAATAAATCATTAGAACAAAGCAGCAGGTAATGAACGGCACAGTTTTGTAAAATTTTATGGCGTAAGTTCTGATGTGCTTTAGCGGTTAAGAATGAATCCAGGGTAATCAATCCGATTAAAGCCCCAGGTTTTGCACAATCGATTAAAGCCGCTATAAACAGGGCATACATATTATGCACACCAATGTCCTCAAACAGCCGAGATAACCGGTTTTTGTTGTCCCGAATATAGGAAACTTCATGACAATTGTAAGGAGGATTCGCCAAATAAAAGTCATACTCTAAATCAATTGGGGTGTTTAAAATACTCAGTAGCTTTTTTTGCTGATAAAATTGCAAAAAATCAGTTTGAGTAAAATTAATCGAGTCTGGTAAATCAAAGGGTAAAATATCCATTCCCTCTACGGAAATTCCCTGATTTAACAAGGGAATGACCATTTCACCTCGACCGACACAAGGATCCAGTGCAGTGCGGCCCTGGGGGTGGAGTTCTATCAGCGCCTGGGTGATGAACTCAGCGACAAAATATGGGGTGGAATAATACCCCGTTTCTCGCCGGTCAATTCCTGCTTTGGTCTCAATTTTTTTAAGATGTCGTCCCATACTGGTTGTAATAAAATCAAACCTAATCTATAATAAAAGCACTCATTCATTCTCGATTTACCCCGGATTAATATGTCCCCTATCCCTCCGGTGAAATGCCTGTTTAACCGCCGTCGGTTCCTTCAGTTGAGTTTGTTTGCTAGTACGTTGGGTTTGAGTTTAGCTTGTTCTGACAATCAGGCGCAATCTTCCCGTCAAAAAGTGTTAGTGATAGGGGCGGGAATTGCTGGGTTGGCAGCAGCGCGAGAACTTCAGGGACAGGGGTTTCAAGTGACGGTGTTGGAAGGACGCGATCGCATAGGCGGCAGAATCCACACCAGTCGCACTCTGGGTTTTCCGATGGATTTGGGGGCATCCTGGATTCATGGGATTACGAACAACCCCATTGCGACTCTAGCAAAAGAATGGCAAATTCCCATCTTACCCACGGATTTTGATAATATTATACTATACAACAGCCAGGGAAATCCGATTAGCGATCGCGATTTTGAGGTGAGTTATGCACTCTACGAACAAATTCGCGATCGCGCTGCATCGATAGCAGAAAATTCCGAACAGGACCTTTCCATTGCCTCCGCATTACAACAAGTTTTAGCCGCCCAAACCCTCACCCCTCAACAAGCTCAACTGATTGAATGGGGGTTGAATTCTGAATTTGTGACGGAATTCGGGGCGGATTTAGAGAGTCTCTCCAGTTGGTATGCCGATGATGACTTAGAATTGGACGGGGGAGATTATCTCTTTCCCCAAGGATATGACCAAATTATCACGGGATTAGCGAATAATTTGGACATTCAGCTTCAACAAAAGGTGACTGAAATCCTGTACAGTAATTCCGGTGTCTCTGTCACGACGGAACAGGAAACCTTTACGGCAGATGCGGCGATCGTGACCTTACCCCTGGGGGTTTTGAAATCTGAATCTATCAAATTTTCCCCAGAATTACCGGACAACAAACAAGCGGCTATCAATCGCTTGAGTATGGGAGTTTTAAATAAAGTGGTCTTAAAATTCCCTGAACAATTTTGGCCTCAAGACTATCAAGCATTGGGCTATCTTCATGAGAATGGTCCCGATTTTTCGGAATTTTTAAATTGGCAATTTTATAGTCAAGAACCGGCATTAATCGCTTTGATGGGGGGTAGTTTTGCCCGGGAGATTGAACAACTTTCTGAGGGGGAAATTCGCTCACGAATGCTGCGAGTGTTGCGACGGAGTTACGGCGATCGCATTCCTGAACCCGAAAGCATAATTGTGACGCGATGGAGTCAGGATCCGTTTGCCTTTGGGTCTTATTCTCATATTGCCGTTGGGGGAGACAGTGGCGATCGCGATATCTTGGCTGAACCCATCGGCGATCGGCTGTTCTTTGCCGGAGAAGCTACCTCTAGGGACTATCCCTCCACCGTACATGGCGCTTACCTCTCCGGCATTCGGGAAGCGAAACGATTGATTAAGCGCTAAATACCCCTTTCATATAGCGCTTCTCATCTCCATAAGGTACAGACCCTCACCCCAAACCCCTCTCCATCCCCCCTACCCCCCTTTGAAAGGGGGGGGAGAGGGGCTTTGAAAAGTACCTCATCAGTCCGGGAACCGCTATACTCCTCAACGGTCCACTCGATGGAGTAGACCTCTTGCAAAATTCTTTAAAGCCCCCCTTCTTAAGGGGGGTTGGGGGGATCAATCCTTTTTTTTGCAAGAGGTCTAGTAAGATCGAAAGAGTACCGACTGCTAAGATAGCCAAGCGGTTACTGAGTCAAGCGCGAAAAACAGCAAAAATGTCAACCCCCCATCGGCGTCCTAAAAATCTGCGAATAGAGAAAAAAAAAGCTGGGTTCAACATTCTCAAGACAATCATAAAGTGGAGCGTCGCCTTCCTTCCGGTTAAATTTTTTATCCGGAAGTTTCAGTATTTTTGGGGTCCACATTCGATGCAACCGGCAGCGCTTCCGGACAATGAAGAAGAACGCTTAAAAGCTCTCTATCGCTATAGCATTTTAGACAGTGATGCAGAAGACTCATTCGATGACTTAACCGCCTTAGCTGCTTCAATTTGTGGGACTCCTATTGCCTTAGTGAGTCTGATTGATGCCAATCGGCAATGGTTCAAATCAAAAGTGGGTTTAGACGCCTCTGAAACCCCCAGAAATATTTCGTTTTGTGCTCATGCGATTCTCAACCCCAATGATATTTTAGTCGTCCCGAATGCCTTAGAAGATGAACGGTTTGTGGGAAATCCCTTGGTTACTTCTAATCCGAATATCCGCTTTTATGCGGGAACCCCGGTAGTCACCCCCGATGGATTTCCATTAGGAACCCTTTGTGTCATTGATACCATCCCGCGCCATCTTACGGCAGAACAATTGGAAGGACTGCGGTTGTTAGGACGACAGGCGATCGCCCAAATGGAATTACGACTCCAAGTTAAACGCTTAGAACGTCAAATTGACCGACAAAAAGACGCCAAAGCCAAACTCCGGGCCACCGATTCCCAAATTGTCGATTTGTTGGAAAATATGACCGATGCTTTTTTCGCTGTCGATCGCCAATGGCGGTTTAGTTATGCCAATCAAAAAGTCGGAGAAATTTTACAACGAGACCCCGATAAACTGCTGGGAAAAATTATCTGGGAAGAATTTCCCGAAACCGTGGGTTCTAAGTTTGAACGCGAGTATAGAAAAGCCGCAGCGGAACAAGTCAGCGTCACCTTTGAAGACTGTTCTCCCATCTCCAAGCGCTGCTTTGAAGTGCGGGTTTTTCCATCCTACGAGGGACTTTCTGTATTTTTTCATGACATTACCCAACGCAAGCATACCGAAGCAGCGTTGCACCGGGAAAAACAAAAAGTTGAGGCATTGCTACTCAATATTTTACCCCCCAGCATTGCCAAACAATTGCAGCAAGAAGCGGGGGCGATCGCTGAAAAATTTGATGCTGTGACGATTCTATTTGCAGATATCGTAAAATTCACCGAATTATCTACCCAAGTCTCACCCCAAGAACTGGTTAGCATTCTCAATACCATTGTTTGCCGTTTTGATTTGCTAACCGAAAAACATGGATTAGAGAAAATTAAAACCATTGGGGATGCCTACCTGGTAGTCGGTGGCGTTCCCCTCTCTCGCCCGGATCATGCCGAAGCGATCGCAGAAATGGCCTTGGATATGCAAGAGGCGATCGCTCAGTTCAACGCTGAATATCTCACAAATTTAAGTCTGCGAATTGGCATCAACACCGGACCCGTAGTCGCCGGTGTCATTGGCATCAAAAAATTCACCTACGACCTCTGGGGAGATGCGGTCAACACCGCCTCCCGCATGGAATCTCACGGAATCCCCGGAAAAATTCAGGTCTCCGAAACCACCTATCATTTATTGCAACATCAGTATAAATTTGAGGAACGCGGACTGATCGAGATTAAAGGCAAAGGAGAAATGAAAACCTATTTTCTCACAAACCGAATCAGTATAAATTTGAGGAACGCGGACTGATCGAGATTAAAGGCAAAGGAGAAATGAAAACCTATTTTCTCACAAACCGAAATTAGTTTGCTCTCTAAATAGACTTCTTGCAAAATTCTAAAAAGCCCCCCTTTCCAAGGGGGGTTGGGGGGATCAATCCGGAATTTTGCAAGAGGTCTAATTTTCCTCCATCTGGTTCGCGATCGCCTCCCACCGGAAGCAATTCCAGACCCCATTCAACATTTCCCTCTAATTGTAAAAAAATATTACAATTTTGCCGTTCATTGAAAAATGTGATTTTTCTTTAGACAGCGGGAATATTAGACATTAACAGAGGGCGACATCGGTGCCTCCCTAGCACAGGGACCTAATGATGAGCGGCGATCGCCGTTGCATAATTTGCCGAACACTCTCCTAGTAAAAGAGTAAAGAGGGCAATTTAGCTTGGGTAAAACCACTCAATCGGTGACCCCATCACCGTTTGGAGATTTTCCTGAAGTCAGAGCGCCCAGAATCAGGGATTCGTCAATTTTATTCCTTCGGAGGCATCATGTTTGAACTAAATCACGTCTCAGGAACTTCCAATCTGCTCAATGGCATGATGGGTGATACCCCTGCCACAGACAATATTTTGGGTTTGGAACCTGTGCAAAATTGGAACCCCGGGAGTGGAAGTCCCACCCTTGATGTCTCGGCCCTAAACCCAGGTGCCCTCACCAACCTGCAAGGAACAGTCCTTCCAGAGGAAACCGTACAAATTGCGCTAACGACTGGAACAACCGACGATATTGACCCGGTTACGAGAGAATCCTCCACGCCAGTTGAACTAACCGGAGAAGCAGGCGATCGGCTATTTGATGCCGAGTATTACGCCCAAATTAATCCCGACTTAAGTGCCGCAGGTTTGAACACCGTCCCCCAACTCTTTCAACACTTCAAAACTCATGGATTAGGCGAAGGACGAGACTTTTCCCTCTGGACCAATCTGGAACATTACGCCGCCCAAAATCCCGACTTAGAGACTGCCGGGTTAACGTTACATGAACAAATTTATCAACATTTGCAGACATTTGGCCTAGCCGAAGGGCGCGAGTTTTCCCCTTGGGTCGATTTGCAATATTATTTAGACAATAACGCCGACCTCAAAGCCGCATTCGGCGAGGATACGGCCAAAGCATTCGAGCATTTAAAAATATTTGGTTTAGAGGAAGGACGGCGCTTTTCTCCTAAACTTGACCTCAACTATTATTTAAGCCATTACAGCGATTTATCTGCCGAATTTGGGGACAATAAAAAACTGGCTTTTGGTCATTTGCAGCAATTTGGCGTAGCAGAGGGACGGCAATTTCTGCCCGAAATTCCCGAAGCAGCGACAGCCGAATCTACCGAGGTAGAAAGCTCGGCAATTGACGAAGAGACGCAGGAGGGGATTTCAATCGTCTTTGAGACTCAAACAACTCCCACCACCAGCATTACCACAGCATCATATGTGGAAGAAGAAACCACTCCATCTGCCGATTTAGAGACGTTACCCGATGAAAGCGAAACCGATGCCAGTGTCTCGATTGAAGTAGAAGAAGAAACCATTCCCGACACCTCTGATGAAGTAGAAGAAGAAACCATTCCCGACACCTCTGATGAGGTAGAAGAAGAAACCATTCCCGACACCTTTGATGAGGTAGAAGAAGACGAAGGCACTGCCACCGCGTCCGATGATGAAGTAGAAGCAGAGCAACTGTCCCCAACGGTAACACTCTCTCAAACCTTGATGGGGTTAGAAGAAGAACCCACACCGCCTTTAGATTTGCCTGAGAATGCCGGAGGTGCTAATGCCAAGAAAAATCCCGCGCCGAAGCATTTAAAATTGGATGCCACTCAGGAGGAGTATTATCAAGGGGGAACAGTTCGCCTGAATGGGTGGATATTTGACGCCAGCGGTGCCAACGATGTGGAACGAGTCGAATTTTCCCTGCATAAAACTGGGGAACAGTGGGAAGAAATTGAGAATTGGACGACCTTTAATATTTCCACAAAAGATGACCGCTGGGCCTATTTTGACTATTCCACCTTTGGGTTAGAACCGGGCAAATATCAGATTAAAGGATTTGCCTACGATAGCGAAGGCGGCAAGAGTAATGCAGCGGTAGCACACTTCAGCGTTAGTGCAGAAGAAGCGATTACCGACAATCCTGGAAACACTCTAGATACAGCCCTCTCAATTCTTCCTGCCTCTGAAGCCAAAACTTATAGTGATTCGGTGTCAGCCACAAGCTCAGAGGATTATTACCGTTTTACCCTAGGAATGAGCAATGAATTTATTATCTCCCTCGATGGTTTAAGTGGGGACGCTAATGTGCAACTGCTTGATAGCAGTGGTTCTGTGATCCAAAGTTCAACAAATCCTAGCAGTTTAGTGGACTCTATTAGCGGACTCATAGATGGAGGCACGTATTACATTCGAGTTTTTTCAGTCGGAGGTGCTAGCACATCCTACGATCTAAGCGTAACGGTACTCCCAACCCTTGAAGATATTACAACTGGAGGCTCAGAGGCTGAGGCTTCTATTTATGAAATTCCGATTGCTGCCAATAGCGATACAGGTGTTATTCCACAAACTAACATTTCCGGCTCTCTAATTAAGATAGACGAATTTCGTGCAGACTATCGGTTTTCAGGGATTGACGGTAATGGTTTTGCAACAGTAATTTTGGATACGGGAATTGACTTGGATCACCCGTTCTTTGGCTCAGACAATAATTCAGACGGCATTGCAGATCGCATTGTTTATAATTATGACTTTGCGTATGGTGATGCTAACGCTAGCGATGTTGATGGACATGGATCTAATGTTTCTAGTATTGTTGCATCCCAAGACGGAACTTACACTGGCATGGCTCCGAACTCTGACATTATCCACCTCAAGGTTTTAGGAGATAATGGTAAGGGAGATTGGGGATGGACAGAGCAAGCTCTACAGTGGGTAATTGCTAATGCAGAAACATACAATATTGCCAGTGTGAATATGTCACTGGGTGACTCTGGTAATTTTAATAATGCGACTTCCGAATATGGTCTGGGTGACGAAATAGCGAAGCTGAAATCCCAAGGAGTAATAGTTGTTTCCGCTTCAGGAAATGATTTCTTCCCACATAGTAGCGTTCAGGGCGTAAGCTACCCGGCAGCAGATCCAAATTCACTTTCAATTGGGGCTGTTTGGACTGGAAATTATGGCGGCCCACATAAGTGGCTAAATGGTGCAATAGACTATAGCACTGGTGCTGACCGTATTACCAGTTTTTCTCAACGTCACTCTACCTTGACAGATATATTTGCACCAGGCGCTTACATAACTGGTGCTGGTCCTTACGGAAATTTAACAACTATGCCTGGTACTAGCCAAGCATCACCTCATATTGCAGGGATTGTAGTGCTAGCCCAGCAGTTAGCGGTTCGAGAACTGGGGCGCAGATTGACCTTGGATGAATTTCGCAATTTGGTGAAATCCACAGGAGTCACGATTTATGATGGCGACGACGAGGATGACAATGTTACCAACACTGGGTTAAATTTCAAGCGCGTCAATATGCTGGCGCTGGCCGAAGGAATTTTGTCTCTGAAATCACCTCAAGGTATTTTTAATGGATCTGACTTCAACGGCGACGGGAAAACTGATTTCATCCGCCAAGAGAAAGATATCTGGGCATCCCAAGATGATATGCACATGGCTGACTTATATCTATCCAATGGGGACGGCACCTTTGCCAAACGTTCCATGCAGCCTTTATGGAATG
>NZ_JAMXOT010000471.1 GCF_024220515.1 Oscillatoria sp. HE19RPO | reverse complement strand
GGTGTTCCAACAAATAAATCCTCCAAATCCCGATGGTTAAGCACCTAACTGTATTAGCCCGCGCAGGCGGGCTTTGTCCGTGTAGCCCCAGGCTTAAGCCTGCGGGTTTTTTGGGTATTTTATTTTTTGGAGTTCCCTAAGGGGCGATCGCCAACCTCAACGCACCCTATTTCAACCCAGTCAGGACTTAGAGAATCTGTACGATTAAACCCTAAATGCAGAGGCGATTCGCGTTTGATGCCTCTACAGTTAGGGCAAATTTTCAATATCTGCGTCAGTCCTGAGCTCTAGGGAATCCTTTCCCCCTTCACATCGATCGCCTCATCCACAAATCGACTCATCAGCGGTTCAGTCTTCACCTCTTCCACGGATTCTTCACTCGGTTCTGGCGCTTCAGATACCGGAATCACTGGCTTTTCTTCCTTTGGAACCGGCGGTTTGGTATCAAACACCAACTTTGTCGGCCCTCGACCAATGTAAATCGTATCCCCCGCCACAAATTTCCCCTCTAATAACAGAGTCGCGATCGGGTTTTCCAACTCCCGTTGAATCGCCCGCTTGAGGGGTCTGGCCCCATAAACCGGGTCGTACCCAACTTCGGTCACATAATCCAACGCCTCCTCCATCAGATTGAGCGAGATTTTTTGTTCCGCCAACAACTTATCCAACCGCTTCACCTGAATCTTGACAATTTCGCTCAATTGCGATCGCGTCAAAGCATGGAACAAAATAATCTCATCCACCCGGCTGAGAAACTCCGGACGAAAATGCTTCTGTAGGGCCATCATCACCCGTTTCCGCATTTCCTCATAGCGCGCATCATCCCCCGCCAAATCCAAAATATGGTCACTCCCAATATTGCTCGTCATCACGATGACTGTATTTCTAAAATCCACCAACCGCCCTTGGGAGTCAGTGATTCGACCATCATCGAGCACTTGCAACAAAATATTAAACACATCAGGATGAGCCTTTTCCACCTCATCCAACAACACCACCGAATAAGGATTCCGGCGCACCACTTCCGAGAGTTGGCCCCCTTCGTCATAGCCGACATACCCCGGAGGCGCACCCACTAACCGAGAAACCGAATGTTTCTCCATGTACTCCGACATATCCAAACGCACCAGGGACTCCTCGGTGTCAAACAGCACCTGAGATAAAGCCCTCGCCAACTCGGTTTTACCCACCCCAGTGGGTCCCATAAATAGGAACGACCCGATGGGGCGTCCGGGGTCCTTCATTCCGGCCCTTGCGCGCCGAATGGCTGCTGAAACCGCCGAAACCGCTTCTTGTTGGCCAATCACGCGCTGATGGAGGAATGATTCCATTTGCAGCAATTTTTGCCGTTCCGATTCCAATAGGCGGTTAATGGGAATCCCGGTCCATTTGGCGACAATTTCGGCAATATCCGCGTCGGTGACTTGTTCGCGCAGTAAAGTAGAGCCACTGGCTTGCAACTTCAGCAGTTCAGCTTCCTTGGCTTCGCGATCGCGCTGCAACACTTCCAACTTGCCATATTTCAACTGCGCCGCCTTGTTCAAGTCATAGTTGCGTTCGGCCTTTTCAATCTCCACCCGCAACCCATCTTCCTGTTCCTTAAGCGCATTAATGGCATTGAGCAAATCCTTCTCCATCTGCCATTGATTGCTCAGTTTTTGCTGTTTTGCCGTCAGGGTAGCCATCTCCTGGGTAATCCGGCTTAACCGTTCCTGAGAAGCGCGATAGGCACTGGTTCCCACCACCCCTGCGCCTTCCCCTTCCAGGGAGAGTTTTTCCATTTCTAACTGCATCAACCGGCGATCGGCTGCTTCTAATTCCGTGGGTTTGGAGGTGATCTCCATTTTCAGCTTGGCGGCAGCTTCATCTACGAGGTCGATCGCCTTATCCGGCAAAAAGCGATCGCTGATATATCGATTCGACAAACTCGCCGCTGCCACCAATGCCGCATCTAGGATTTTTACCCCATGATGCACCTCATAACGCTCCTTCAACCCCCGCAAAATGGAAATGGTGTCATCCACCGTCGGCTGATCCACCATCACCTGCTGGAACCGACGTTCTAAAGCGGCATCTTTTTCGATATATTTGCGATATTCATCCAGGGTACTCGCCCCAATACAGCGCAATTCCCCCCGGGCTAACATCGGTTTAAGCAGATTTCCCGCATCCATCGTCCCTTGTCCTGCACCCGTTCCCACCACGGTATGCAATTCATCAATAAACAGGACAATTTGACCATCGGATTGGATGACTTCCCGCAGAACCGCCCGCAGTCGGGCCTCAAATTCCCCGCGAAACTTGGCCCCAGCAATCAGACTGCCCATATCCAGGGAAATCAGTTGCCGATTTTTCAGGGATTCCGGGACATCCCCATTAACAATCCGTTGGGCGAGGGCCTCGGCAATGGCGGTTTTACCCACCCCCGGTTCCCCGATTAAAACCGGATTATTTTTGGTCCGGCGCGACAGGACCTGGATTACCCGGCGAATTTCCTCATCTCGGCCAATTACCGGGTCGAGTTTGCCTTGCTTGGCCTGTTCCGTGAGGTCCCTGCCATAGCGTTCTAAGGCTTCATATTCGGTTTCTGGACTTTGGTCCTTGACTTTGGCACTTCCCCGGATTTCTTTAATAGCTAAATCCAGTTGTTGTTGCTCAAACGGGGTGCGGGCGTCCACCGTAGAGGCTTTCAGGGCGCGCCTTCCGAGGCGATCGTCCTCGGCAAAGGCCAGTAAAATATGCTCGATGGAGATAAATTGGTCTTCGAGATTTTGCCTTGCGGTTTCAGCTTTATCTAATAAGAGATCTAATCCGCGACCGAGGTAAAGTTGACTGGTATTGCCAACTTTGGCTTGGCGCAAGGCAAAGGTACTAATTTGTTGTAAGAGTTTTTCTGGCAGGATTCCGGCTTTGGTGAGGATCCGCTGGGCGAGTCCTTCCGGTTGTTCTAAAACGGCGATCGCTAAGTGTTCGACTTCGAGTTGCTGATGTTGGTAGCGACGGGCGACATCTTGGGACTTGACAATCCCTTCCCAAGCACGGTCTGTAAATTTGCTGGCGTCAGTAGGCTGCATCTTTTAAGTGCTGTTTGCCTCCAAAGGTAGTCTTTAATTTAAAAGGTTAACCGGCTGCAAGTCGCATCCGGACTCTATAGCTATGGTATCTTATCGGAGTTTTTCACCCCGGTCACCGTTCCCAGGAAGGATCAAGAGGGAGATTCTTCCGGTGTTCGTAGTAACGACTTCAGTCGTTCTCTTCGTTTGTAGTAACGACTTCAGTCGTTCTCTTCTCTTCGTTCGTAGTAACGACTTCAGTCGTTCTCTTCTCTTCGTTTGTAGTAACGACTTCAGTCGTTCTCTTAGTTTGTAGTAACGACTTCAGTCGTTCTCTTCTCTTAGTTCGTAGTAACGACTTCAGTCGTTTCCGGATTCAACAGTACCTGGATGTGGTTTGTTTGTTCAAAGGCGATCGCCTCCAAGCAAAGCCCCATTCTTGACGAACCCCATACAATGACAGGACCAGAGGGGGTGTGAACCTGCGACAGTTTTGGGGATAACGACTGAAGTCGTTACTACAAACACCGGATAACGACTGAAGTCGTTACTACAAACACCGGATCACGACTGAAGTCGTTACTACGAACAGCCGGATAACGACTGAAGTCGTTACTACAAACACCGGATCACGACTGAAGTCGTTACTACAAACAGCCGGATAACGACTGAAGTCGTTACTACGAACGGGAAGAGAACGACTGAAGTCGTTACTACGAACATTGGAAACTGAAGGGGTTGATTAGGCCGGTTTGGTTTGAATCAGTTCGATTTTATAACCGTTGGGGTCTTCCACGAAGGCGATTACTGTGGAACCGTGTTTCATGGGTCCCGGTTCCCGGGTGACTTTGCCGCCTTGGGCTTTGATGCGATCGCAGGTAGCATAAATGTCATCGACGCCTAGGGCAATATGACCATACCCCGTCCCGATATCATAGTGGTCTGTATCCCAGTTGTAGGTCAGTTCGATCGCCGCTTCTTCCGATTCGTCGCGATATCCCACGAATGCCAAGGTGAATTTTCCCCCGGGATAGTCTTTTTGCCGCAATAGCTTCATGTTGAGAACGTTGCAGTAAAAATCTAGGGATTTTTCCAGGTTGCAGACTCGCAACATCGTGTGTAAAATTCTCATGCTTTCTCCAAGTTTCCTGACTTTACTCTTATTGTAAGGGCCGGTTGCGTGACGGTCCCAAACGAGTTGCTATTCTCTGGGGGTAAGGATTTGCTGACTCTGATGGGGTGGGATGACTGCCTCGGATCCGGATCCGGAAACTTTATTAAATCTGTGCCTCAATCCTAAAGTTGGCTGTATCGTAAAACGTTGAGGCAATGATTTGCTTTTCGGGTTTGACGGTGAGCACTCAAACACTTACCGAGGTTCAGCCCAAGGATATCTAAAATTTCAGGGAAGACTGAAGAATGAACGGAATTGACAGCACAGCAATTGAAGTGATTCGCGCCCGGGAAATCCTCGACTCTCGGGGTCGTCCTACGGTGGAAGCGGAAGTTTATTTAGCGAATGGTGCAATGGGTTTGGCCCAGGTCCCCAGTGGAGCCTCGACGGGCAGTTTTGAGGCCCATGAACTCCGGGATGGAGATAAGAAGCGCTACGGTGGCAAAGGGGTGTCGAAGGCGGTTGAGAATGTTGAAAATAAAATCGCCCCCAGTTTGGCAGAAATGGATGCCCTGGATCAAGGGGCGATCGACTACGCCATGATTAAGTTAGATGGTTCCCCCAATAAGTCTAATTTGGGCGCGAATGCCATTCTCGGGGTTTCCCTGGCAACGGCTAAGGCGGGGGCAAATGCCCTTCAAATTCCCCTCTATCGCTATCTAGGCGGTCCTCTGGCGAATTTGTTGCCGGTGCCTTTGATGAATGTGATTAATGGCGGTGCTCACGCGGCCAATAATGTGGATTTTCAGGAGTTTATGATTGTCCCATCCGGGGCCTCTTCGTTTAAGGAAGCCCTGCGCTGGGGTGCGGAGGTATTTGCTTCTCTCAGCAGTGTTTTGGATGAGAATGGATTGCTGACTGGGGTTGGCGATGAAGGCGGGTTTGCGCCTAATTTAGAGTCGAATCAAGCGGCGTTAGAAATCTTGATGTTGGCGATTAAAAAGGCTGGATACAAACCCGGGGAAGAAGTTTCTCTGGCTATGGATGTGGCTGCCAGTGAGTTTTACAAGGATGGTAAGTATGTTTATGAGGGAAGTGCTCATGAACCGAAGGAGTTAATCGATTATTTGGCGAAGTTAGTAGACGAATATCCGATTGTTTCTATTGAGGATGGATTGCATGAGGATGATTGGGAAAACTGGAAATTGTTGACCGAAAAGTTAGGCGATCGCGTCCAATTAGTCGGGGATGATTTGTTTGTAACGAATCACGTTCGTCTCAAGCAAGGAATCGATATGGGGGCCGGAAATGCAATTTTGATTAAGCTTAATCAAATTGGCTCTTTAACGGAGACTTTGGAAACGATTGATATGGCAACTCGCAATGGGTTCCGGTCAATGATTTCCCACCGTTCCGGGGAAACGGAAGATACAACGATCGCCGATTTAGCGGTGGCAACAAGGGCCGGTCAAATTAAGACGGGTTCTCTCTGTCGGAGTGAACGGGTGGCGAAGTACAACCGTTTGTTACGGATTGAGGATGAGTTAGGCGATCGGGCGGTTTATGCCGGAACTGTGGGATTAGGACCCAAGGGTTCTAAGTAATAGTTAATGCAACAAACCCCTAAATTTTTAATCCGGGGGTTTGTTGGTAGTATTGCCAGCAGTTTGATTGTTTTAAATTGTGCCATGAAACGGGGGTTTGTCACTCCCGTTTATTTTTTTGAAATTGCCTTTTATTGCTGAATATCTTTGACTTGCAAAGACAGTTGACCTCGACCTAGCATTTCTAGGAGTTCGCTGACACTATGACCTTGTTCCTGGGCGATCGCCACGACGCCTTCCCAACCCGTTTCTGTGACGGTGAGTTTCCGGGTTTTCTTCTTTTCCCCCCATTTTTGCGGACGACCCTCGTGGTATGTCAAATTTTTTAGAGAATTGGGATGCAATTCTTTTTTCTCGTTCATTGCTACTCGCTGCCCTCGGGGATGAAATCGGGGGTTTGACCCCTCTTAACAATCTATTAAACGGCATCTATTATAGATTTATAGTTTGACGAAACTAAAAAAAACCGGGCTGACAACCCGGTAATGCCAAACAATAATCTAAACGGAATTATACCATGACTGCCTGCATTCTTGAGGTTGAAACTTACGAGAATTTAATCAATGTAGTCGCCTGGGTACTGGAAGATGTTGCCAGCGCGATCGTCAGCGTGCGGATGATGCTGCGAAACAAATGTCCTTGGGCGCTGTATGTCTCGAAAGCAACGGGAAGGCGATGGGCCACATTTATTGCCCGGGCCAAGTTTAAGGGGTATCATCTCAAATATGATGGCGATCGCGTGATTTGCACGAACTTGGAAACTGGCAAGCAGTACCGGGTTAACCTAGACTGGTGTAGCTGTCTGGCGTTTAAATGTACTCAACCCGATGAGTTAGGCCAGAAATCGCCCTGTCAGCATATCAAGCTATTGCGAAATCTAGGGGAAAAGAGGCGCAATAAAGATGTCATCCTCGACAAAACGCGATTAGAAGGCGAGCCTATTTCCATCAACCCCCAAGAATGCCCCCAAGGATTTTATCTGGAAAAAATCCCTAACTTGGAGGTGCCAGAATATGAGGTTTGGGCAACGTTCCCAACAACAACTGGATTGCACCATCGCTGCATGGGTCGCATTCAGGAGAAGTTAGACGGGAGTGGCATCCTCGCCATGACCCCGAGTTCTTTCGTGGGACGGGAGTTTTCCAACACCCAGGATGCCATTGGATATCTAGGACGAGAAAGCCGAATTGGAGGAAAAAGGACTAACGGGGAAAGAATCCCATTAGGGTGTTCCAACAAATAAATCATCCAAATCCCGATGGTTAAGCACCTAACAAGACTGTATTAGCCCGCGCAGGCGGGCTTTGTCCGTGTAGCCCCAGGCTTCAGCCTGCGGGTTTTTTGGGGATTTTATTTTTTGGAGT
>NZ_JAMXOT010000140.1 GCF_024220515.1 Oscillatoria sp. HE19RPO | reverse complement strand
CAAAAAATAAAACCTTCAAAAAACCCGCAGGCTCAAGCCTGGGGCTACACGGACAAAGCGGTGCCTGCGCGGGCTAAAAGAGCCTTGTTAGGTGCGATCGCATCAAAGCAAGGATGATTTATTTGTTGGAATCCCCTTAATTGACCTTTCCCTCTCCCTCTATGTTCAGGGTTGCAGTCTGAGTTCTTAGGGCATCAAAATTTTTTATCTGAACAATCAGATGAATTGATGGAAGGAATTGAGAACCACTCCCTGTACCGATTAACCCGGAAACATGAGCTGACCTCCACAGACCAAAAAAATTATAAATCTTATAATAAGAAGGAATAAGGCAAGGTTCGGCATATCAATTGGCTTCAGAAATTAGTTCGCGCATCTACTCATTTCAGTAGGGGGAAAGGTAGAATAGAGGATGGAGCATTAGGAATGGAAAGTTTACTGAGCGTTACAGAGATAGAAACGGACATCTCGAAGCGGGGAGGTTTTTTGATGAAGTCAGAACATCGAGGGGCGCTCGTGCAGGGGACAACGGAACTGTACAACACCTTGTCTCGGACGATCGCCCGGATTCGAGAATCCCTGGATTTAGAACGTCTGTTTCAAGGCACCGTGACGGATCTGCGCCAGTTATTAGATGTGGATCGCGTTGCCGTATTTCGCCTATGGCCCGAAGATCGGGGCAGTTGGGGACAAATTATTGCCGAAGATGTGCGATCGCCAGCCCTAGCGGCATTGGGGACAGAATTAGGCGATCGCAGCTTTGCCGACGAATGTAATACCTACTATCAGCTTGGGGGACTTCATGTCATCCCGGATATTTCCCAGTCCCCTCTTCCCCCGCGCTATCACGATTTTTTAAGGCGATTACAGGTTAAATCTCACTTGTGTATCCCCCTTCACCAACAAGATACGCTCTGGGGACTCCTCTGGGTGCAGCAATGTCGAGGGTCGTGTTCGTGGGAACCGAGGGAAATCGAGTTTCTTCGCCTCATGGCTTCTCACTTATGTCTAGCCCTGGAACGCTCGGAAGAACAGGGAAAATTCCAAGCCCAAACCTCACAATTAGGGATGGCAGCCCGACGAGAACGAGCTTTATCTACGACTATCCAGAAAATCCGGCGATCGCTGGATATCCATACCCTCTTCCAAACCACCACCCAAGAAGTTCGGCAACTCCTAGAGTGCGATCGCGTCGGGGTCTATCGCTTCAAACCCGATTGGAGTGGCAACTTCGTCGCGGAATCCGTTTCCCCCGGCTGGAATCCCCTCATGGGTAACCTGCCGGATATCGCTGATACACACCTCCAGGAAACCCAAGGCGGACGCTACCGCGAGAATCAAGCCCTCGCCGTTCATGATATCTACAATGTGGGTCATGCTCAGTGCCACATTGAACTGTTAGAAACGTTTCAAGCCAAAGCCTATATCATTGTTCCCATCCTCGCCGGAGAAACCTTATGGGGATTGCTGGCAGCCTATCAAAATTCCGGCCCTCGTCATTGGTATGAGTATGAGGTGGAGTTACTCACTCAAATCGGCGCTCAGTTTGGGGTCGCCGTGCATCAAGCTGAACTCTTTGAGCAATTGAAACATCAAAAGGAAGAACTCTCTCTCACGTTACAGAACTTGCAACAAGCTCAAAGTCAACTGGTCCAGAGTGAAAAAATGGCCAGTCTCGGCCAGTTGGTGGCAGGAGTGGCCCATGAGATTAATAATCCGGTGAATTTTATTTATGGAAATCTCACTCACATTACGGATTATGCCCGAGATTTACTGGAATTAGTCGAACAGTATGAGGAATACTATCCGAATCCCCATGAGGCGATTCAAGAATTTAGTGAGGAAATTGAAGCGGAGTTTTTGAAGGAAGATTTGCCGAAGATTTTATCTTCGATGAAAGTGGGAGTAGAACGGATTCGGGGGATTGTTTTATCCTTGCGAAACTTCTCCCGCCTGGATCAATCGGAGAAAAAGCGGGTGAATATTCATGAAGGGATTGATAGTACCTTATTAATTTTGCAACATCGCCTCAAGTCGAAAGGGGACCGGGCGTCTATTCATTTGATTAAAGCGTATGCTGAGTTGCCGTTGGTAGATTGTTATGCGGCGCAAATGAATCAGGTTTTTATGAATATTTTGAGCAACGCGATCGATGCCTTGGAAATGCGCGATCGCCATCGGACTCCGGAACAGATTCGCGCCAATCCCAGTTGGATTAAAATCAGCAGTGAATGGGTGGAGAAGGAGGACTCTAGCACCAGTCCAGGCGAAAGTCCGGAAAACCTGGACTTGGCGAAGAGAAGCGGGGTGGTGATTCGGATTTGCGATAACGGTCCGGGAATTCCCGATGAAGTGCGATCGCGAATTTTCGACCCGTTTTTTACCACCAAACCCATTGGTTCTGGGACCGGCTTAGGCTTATCCATTAGCTACCAAATCGTGGTGGAAAAACATGGGGGTTCTTTGACCTGCTTTTCCCAACCGGGACAAGGCACTGAGTTCCGAATTGAAATTCCCATCCAGCCGGTTCAGATGACATCTCAAGCCGCATAATCTAACAGGTCAGATCCGATCTGCCCTAGGAGCCTGGATTGAGTGGCCGGGAAAACCCCTGCCGCCTAAAGCCAGCGCTTTAGTCTTGACTTTATTTTATATACACAAAGGCGGTTAAATGTCAATCGCATCCTCGCGGATTTTTACCTAGCTTGGCAAATTTATCATGAAAATTAATCGGTAACAATTGCTCAATAAAACTACATGATTCTTGATGTTAGAATTTTTGGGCTCAATTTTCTAGGGTTTTAGTGCGATCGGCAAAATTCATCGTTCCAAATATCCGCTCAGTTGCCTAAAATTAGAAATAGACCGGCGCGGGTGAACCGGGCATCGTCCATAGAGAGGACTGCCACCACCCACCCCCTGACAGGAAGCCACTTAACGGAACTGACCGGGACAGCAAACCAAAGACCCCATCCCATCACAAGGAGTATTGTCTGATGGTAGTATCTACCAACAAAAAACCGGCTGCCAACTTAGAACCGAATCGTCAGCCAAAGCAGGCCAAAAAGCACAACCACTATGGCTTTCAGGATTTCTTTTCATTTCACCCCGACACCGGGATTGTCACCGACTGGAATGAGGGACGAAATACCTTTACCAGCGAAGACTTTATTATTGGCTTAGTCGAAGGGTTAGAAGAAGAAGTCGGCAGTGCCGCCTCGGTGATCATGTACACCATTGGCTGCGAATGGGGAACCAAAGATGCCGAATTTTTCAAAAAATGGTTTGAGAAAGAATATCAACGGGATATCCGCCAAGCGAACCTGATGTTCCTCCTCGAAACCTGGTGGTGGCCCTTTACCGCCCAAGGATGGGGACGCTGGGAAGTCGATCTAAGCGATCGCAAGCATGGCTTTATGTTTATCAACCTCTTTGATTCTGCCGTCGCCCGCACCCTCGGCGATGTCGGCAAACCCGTCTGCTACATCTATGCCGGTCTATTTGCCGGATTCTTCACCTGCTTAGTCAACAAACAGTTAAGCTGCATCGAACTCCAATGCTACTCAATGGGTGAAACCTACTGTAAATTTTTACTCGGCAGTCAGGACCGCATCGATGCCGCTGCCTTCTGGCAAAATGAAGGGGCCACTGCTCGGGATATCCAACAACGGTTAGAAGCCGGAGAACGCTTGCGATGACTAACGGCAAATCGTTATTACAACTGTCCGTCCAAGAATATTTTAGTCAATGTAACTGGCAAGGACAACCCCTAACCCAAGGTTCTAACGGACAGCCGACGGACCCCGCCTCCCGGTGGACCTTGGTCGTTGGGGATTATTTCCGCCTGCTGCCTTGGGAAGGGACTCCAGAAGTCGGTTCCTTTCCCAAACCCTCATCCTCTGCCGGGACTGCCTCCTCATCAGAAGAGGAAGTGACCCTGATTGATTTACTCGAAGCCTTTTAGGACTTGCCACCGGGACTGAAGTTGCGACGGCAAACAGCGACTTCAGTCGCGATTCAGAAAAAACCCGCACCCTCAAGGGTGGGGCTATACAGACGTTAGCGAAGCCATGCCCCTTGGGCTATAGCCCGCCTGCGCGGGCTAAAACAGAAAGAAGCGGCAGATCGGCCCACCCGCGACTGTTTTTCTTCCAACTATCCCATCCTCAAATCTAGGTCAAAAGACAACCATGCACCCCGAGATTGCGCGACTGCTAGAGCAAGCTGAACAGCGTTATTTACAGACGAATGAACTCGAACTCTTTCGACGCTATGCGGTCTCCTTAGCTAGACGCATGGAGACTTATGAAATCCTGCGAGACAAAGAAGAACAGATTTTTCAACCCGTAGCCGATCGCCTCGTCGCCGCCTTTCCCGATGAACGCCAGGAACTCCTAGAGCGATCGCTAAAACATTGGCTGCTGATTAGTCGCTACTGTGGGACCGCCATGCTCTTAAGTGACCCCGACTTTCTCGCCTTACGCCTGAACGATTGGATGACTGGGTTAGTCCAAACCCACCAAACCCAAACCATCGAACGCAAACTTTACGAGTTATTACTTCAAGGGGTCAAAGCCGAACTCTCCGACAAACATTTTCCCCTGATTCAACCCTTATTTGAGAAAGCCAAATCTCTGTTATTGGAGGAAACTCAACCTCAGTAGTCCATCCTCCAAACCCTCCAAAAATATCCCCACCCAAGAATTCCTAAGCATAACACTATGATTTCTATTTCCAACCTGCTGAAAGAACAACAACTCCCCGGCAATTATTTTGCTTATGACGTTTATGTGAAAGGCGACTTAGAACTCGGACTCCTGGAAAACCGTCGAGGCGATCGCCTCCTCGCCATCCCCGAAACCCTAATTTCCGCCATCTATAGCGGCCTCGAACATGAAACCGGATCTGCCGCCCGCCTCGTCCTCTTCAACTGCGGGAAATGGTGGGGCAAAAACTTTTATGTGAGATTTTGTGAAGAAATCTCCGATTACTATGGAAAACCCATCTCTCAAATGGAAATGGTCCAATTCATCCAATGCTTTCAGCAATTTTGGAAAACAATGGGTTGGGGTAGCGTTGAATTAAATCAAGACCATTATCAAGATGGATTCCTAATCATCATCGCCAAAAATTCCCCCTACGCAGACCAAGCGCCCAAGTGGAATCGCCCCGTCTGTTTTTTAGAAGCAGGAATCTTAAGCGCCTTTTTCAGCCAATTAACAGGACGAGACCTCCTCTGCCTCCAAACCACCTGTGAATCATTAGGGTCCGACAGCAACCGCTTCATCCTCGGTTTGAGCGATCGCATCAAACCCGCCGAACCCTGGATCCTAGAAGGCCAAGACCACGAAACCATCCTAAAAAACCTCTGCAAACCCCCGCAATAACTCCCAAGTTCGTAGTAACGACTTCAGTCGTTTCTTTTCTTAGTTCGTAGTAACGACTTCAGTCGTTTCTTTCTTAAGTTCGTAGTAACGACTTCAGTCGTTTCTTTCGTAAGTTCGTAGTAACGACTTCAGTCGTTTCTTTCTTAAGTTCGTAGTAACGACTTCAGTCGTTTCTTTCGTAAGTTCGTAGTAACGACTTCAGTCGTTTCTTTCTTAAGTTCGTAGTAATAACTTCCATCGTTATCCATCCCAACCCATGTACGAGTATCAAAAACTCACCCCCACCCAACGAAAACAATTAGTCCAAGAACGGGTCGCGAAAGGATTCCCCCCACACGCACCCCCTCATCCGATTGACCTCCAAACCTTTTATCTCCTCACCGCCGCCTGCTACCACCATCACCCCTACCTAACCACATCCTCTCGTCGGCAACAATTACTCGATTTAATCTTCGAGTATTTTATCACCCACGGATTTGAAATTAGAGGGTGGGTGATTCTCCCCAACCACTATCATCTATTAGTCTATGTTCACCAATTCAAGACCCTCGGGCAGTTATTCAAGTCCATTCATGGGATAACATCCAGACAGTGGAACTTAGAAGATAAAGTTGCAAAACGCAAAATTTGGTATAAATTTTCGGACCGGGCTATTCGCTGCGATCGCCATTATTATACCACTTTAAATTACATTCATTACAATCCCGTTAAACATGGTTATGTTCGGTCTCCTTATGATTGGACTGAAAGCAGTGTGGGATGGTATTTAGAGACTTGTGGACGGCAATGGTTGCGGGATTCTTGGGTTCAATATCCTGTTCTTGATTATGGGCTAGGGTGGGATAACGACTGAAGTCGGGACGTTGAACAATCCGGAAACGACAGCAAGTCGGGATGTTGAACTAAGAAAGAAACAGGACTTACGCAATCTTTAATAGACCTTTTGTGCAATTCTAAAAAGCCCCCCTTCTTAAGGGGGGTTGGGGGGATCAATGCGGGATTTTGCAATAGGTCTAATATTAAGCCCTAAATGTAGAGGCGATTCGCGAATCGCCTCTACATTTAGGTTAGATTCTCAAAATCGGCGTATGTCCTCAGAAAGAAACGACTGAAGTCGGGACGTTGAACTATTGAAAATAACGACTGAAGTCGTGACGTTGAACTAAGAAAATAACGACTGAAGTCGTGACGTTGAACTAAGAAAATAACGACTGAAGTCGTGACGTTGAACTAAGAAAGAGAACGACTGAAGTCGGGACGTTGAACAGAATCCTATTCTGACTGTAAAAAGATGCCTAATCCGTTGTGGATGCGGGGGATGATGCGGGGGGGATGTTCTAGGAGTTGACCGCCTAGAAAGAGGGTGGTGGAACCTCCGCCGTCTAGGTTTAGTGCGTTGATAGAGCCTAACTGTTGCATGATTTGGGCCATTTCGGTGAGGGTGGGTCCGGGTCCGTTGGTGCGGTGGTGGACGATCGCAATTACTAATCGGCCATCCTCGGTTTGACCGATCGCACTTCGCGAGGCTTTTCCTTCAATAAAGTTTTGATTGAATTGTTCCGCTTCCGGATCTAACACAATCCAATTATTATTGACTAACACCGGGCCAGCCCCTAAAATGTGAGGATAAATGTCAAAATAGGAGGGGACGGTCACCCGATTAATCAGGACCGAGGTGCCGATGGGGAGTTTGGGTAAGGCGGAGGCGAAGGACCGTAAGGTGAGCAAAAACCCGGTTTCTGGGATGGCAAAGGTGCTTTCTCCGGCTTTTTCCCCTTGGAGGTGTTGGGTGATTCTTCCCCCCTCAACGACTACGATGTTTTCGTTATCAATTAAGGTAGTATAGCTTTCTCCCCAGTCTGGGGTATAGCGAGACATTCCCGCTTTGACATAGCCACTATTTAAAAATAAAACAGGTAAGGTTTCTCCTGCGCCAGTGGTGAGAGTTTCCTCTAAGCTGAGGCGTCCGATGATCGCACTTCCGGAATCATTCCAGGCGATCGCCCCTCGGTTGAGGATGGGACTGGATAACCAGCGTCCATTTTCGCGGATTGCACCCAAGGGGAGTTGATTGTTGCGATTGAAAAATCCGGCGTTAATGGCAGCATTGGCACCGAGGCGACTGGCAATTTGACTGAGTTCAGCAATTCCAGGTAAACCAGGATTAGCAGTAATCGGTTTGAGTACCGTGTTGGAGGCGTTGCGATGGTTGAGTTCT
The DNA here is from genome assembly GCF_024220515.1 of Oscillatoria sp. HE19RPO. GTDB lineage: Bacteria > Cyanobacteriota > Cyanobacteriia > Cyanobacteriales > Laspinemataceae > Laspinema. The sequence goes on along the minus strand of NZ_JAMXOT010000140.1, from coordinate 5,530 downwards.
AACCAGACGACGGGAAAGCGACTATCGGCGACTTCGATGAGTTGCTGTCGCCACCGGACGCCGGATGCCCAGAGGATGTTACGCTCAGTGACAACATCCGGTTGAATGTCGATGATCAGGCGGTTGGGATTGCGATCGGTCCAGACTCGGGGTCGCCACATCTGGGGAATCTGCAATCGCAAGGTGGTGCGATCGCCGCTTGTATCGATTAATCCGACAAATCCAGTCTGTCCCAGGGTTAAAGCAATGGTTCTTTCCCCTGGGGAATCAGTGGCGGTAGTGAGATTTTCCTTGGCGACTGCCCTGGCATTGAGGAGTTCTGGCGTGAGAGTAGCATCTAGAGTAATCACAAATTCTTGTAGCGGCAAGGCAGGAGGGCGACTGTCTTGCACGCCATCGGGATCTGGGTCTTCTTCTTCAGTCCGTTCAAGCGGCGTTGAAGAGACGGTAAATAAAGGAGTACCATTGAGGTCCAAAACGATGCGATCGCCTCCGGGTTGTTCTCCTTGTTCAATTCCCGCCACCGTTGCCCCCGGTGAGGTCACTTCCAACATTTGTCCGGACTCTCGCAATTCCCACCCCTGATGCTCTGCCAGGGGTGTAATATCCAGATATCGTCTGCCTTGATGCCAAACCACCGGGAGATTCAACGGTTGCGATTCCGGGTCCGAAAACCAACGCACAGGCTGAATTCGGGCATCATCGGTATTTAAAAACTCCACCCCCATCTGCTGCATCAGGTCCGTCTCCGTAAACCCGTAGCGAATTTGGGTCGGATTCCCATCCGGGGACCAGGAAATCCAATCCAGCGATCGCCCCTGTCCATTCCAACTCAGTTCCGTCCCCTGGCGGATCACGCGGTTGCGATCGCCCTGTGCCACCACAGAGAACCCCGGGTCTAGTTCCTCCTCCATCGGGGTCTGAACAGCCATGTTTATAGAGTAGCCTGCGGAGGCAGGCTTTGTCTGTATAGCCCCACCCTTGAGGGTGTGGGTGTTGGCCTCCCCTGCGGACCCGATCAGAGAAAGGGCCAGAGCACAAAGCAAAGAAATAGCAAACCCCGGACCCCTTTTCCAGGGTTTGCCGGGGATGGAAAATTGGGAGTCAGGACGTTCAATTAGGCGATCGCCTTCTCCGGCGTTGAGGAGTAAGGACAGCAGCATGATTTCAGGGTGTTTGCGAACCACAGTTATCCTCGACAAGTAGATCCATCGGATAGGAATTGACTCAATCCCAAATTATAGCCCGCTTGTTTCTTAAAGATTGGGACAGCGGTTAGAAACCGGATTTCTTTATAAATGGGTTGCTGACTGGGCAACCCATGCGTTACAGAAACCCGGTTTTGGGTCTCGGTGATTTGATTTGCGATCGCCTAGATCCAGGTAAACCGCTGTCGGTCAAAATCAGAACTCGGCTGTTTCTACATCATCGGATCAGTCTAAAACCCTGAACAGCCTGATTTATCTGTTTTGCGATCGCACCTGGGGCGCTGCTGCGGCCCCATAGTTCACCCGACACCCGATATTAAACAAACTGGAACCGCATTCCAACGGCACCACCTGCCCTTGTAACATGGCACTGCAACTGACATATCCATCATTATTGGTATCCTTAATCATGCATTCAATGGGCGTGGCATTGGCACTAGAGGCCCAGGACCGCATCCCCATCCCCGCCACCGTATGATTCCAGAAGAACAGGAGTAAAAACAACCCCAGGACCGCAAATCCGATCACGGATCCAATCAGCCCAAATTTGAGCCGCCAATCCCCTAACAGTCTTTGGAACAGATTGGGCTCAATCGGTTGCACCTCAGTAGGGTTCGTATTATTTTCTATCTGTGGTTCTTGCATAGTTGTTTCCGACAGGTTTTGCTCAATTGTCTCAATTTTATCGTGGGTTCTGGGGAAAAACCCTCCCCCCATCTTGGTGAGTTCTCTAAAAGAACGAAGATAACGACTGAAGTCGTTACTACGAACACCGGAAGATAACGACTGAAGTCGTTACTACGAACACCGGAAGATAACGACTGAAGTCGTTACTACAAACTAAGATAAACCATCTCCCCCTGTTCGTAGTGACGACTTCAGTCGTCTCCCCTCCCGATGTTCGTAGTAACGACTTCAGTCGTCTCCCCTCCCCAACCACCGAAATGCCCGTCGCAATTGGGCCATACCATTGCTGTCATACCAGCGACCATGAGCTAGAATAATTTTATCCGGTTCCCAGGCCAACATCTGCTTAAACCCCTGACGCGCTAAATCTTTCCGTCCCAAAAATGTCAGTCGCAAGTCAAAGGGTGTTTTACCATCGGGGTCAGCAATTCCCGCCAACTGGATCAACAGCTTATAGGAATTAGGTACTTTGTGCAACTCAAAATTTTCAATTAAATCGGTCAGAATTAAAGTGCGACTCTGGCGGTGAAAAAAGACTACTTCATCCATACAAAACTCCGAGATGTTTGGGAACTGCGCTCTTTAGAACGCAGAGGAAAAACGAACGAGCGGTTTTAACCGCCTACTTTTGAAGATTCCCGCTATAATAGATGTGTGTTCAGCGGAATCAAGGATGCTACTCACTCAAACCAATCGGCTAAAACTGAATCTGCGGGAGTCGGAAGTTGCTAAACAGCTTTGTCGATTGAGCAAGAATATGTTTAACGTCGGCCTGTACAACGTCCGTCAGTATTTCTTTCAGGAACGTAAGCATCTTCGCTATGAGAGCAACTATCATCATTCTAAAACGAATGAGAACTATGAACTGTTGGCGACAGACATTGCTCAACAGAGCTTGAAGATAGTTGACCGCTCTTTTAACTCGTTCTTCAAATTGCTGCAAATGAAACAGCGTGGAGAATTGAGTGCAAGGGTGAACATCCCCGCCTATTTACCTAAAGAGGGTTACTTCTTGCTGGTGATTCCGATTCGCCCTAGGGACCTGGAGAAGATGCCCGGTAAAGACTGGGTGTTCACCGTACCAACATCCCGTAATTTCCGACGGGAACACGGTACCTTCTCCTTTCAAGTCCCTGAAAGGCTGAGAGGTTTGAATATCAAAGAAATTCGGATTCTGCCGAAGTTTAACGGACGCTACTTTGATGTCGCTTATGTCTATGATGGGCAGGAAGAAAAGCAAATTGAACAGTCCAAGGAAATGCTTGGTATCGACTTAGGACTGAACAACTTTGCGAGTTGTGTCAGTACAACCAAAGAGTCTTTTTTGATTGATGGGCGCAGGGTTAAGTCCATCAATCAGTGGTACAACAAGGAAAATGCTCGACTGCAATCGATTAAGGATTTGCAAAAAATTCAAGGATTGACGCATCGGCAGGCATCGTTGTTGAATCGGCGTAATCATCAAGTGCGAGACTTCCTAAACAAATCAGCAAGGCAGGTAGTTGATTGGTGCATCAAGCGGAGTATCAGCAAGATTGTTGTGGGCTACAACCCTGACCTGAAACAATCGGTCAACATGGGCAAACGCAACAATCAGAACTTCACTCAAATTCCCGTTTTTACCTTTAAGCGCAAGCTGCAAAGCCTCTGCGAACGGTACGGAATTGAAGTGGTCGAACAAGAAGAGTCGTACACCAGTAAAGCGAGTGCGCTGGATGGAGATACCCTTCCTGTTTGGAATGCCGATAAGCTGTCGTGCATTTAGATTTTATGCTATAATAACAAAACAAAAAATAAAAACAATAAAAATGCCAGCACCCAACCATCTTAGTGAAACCCAACGAGAGAGACTTTTGAACGAATTGCGAGAAAACGAGAGTCCCCTTATTCGAGATAGAATTTTAATACTACTCCTAATAAACGATGGTAAAACCTATGAGGAAGTGGCGAAGTTTTTGCAAATCTCTTACCCAACAGTAGCATCTTGGGCTAAACAGGGCGATCCAGATAAATTAGAAAGTTTTAAAGATGGACGAGCCGAAGGAAACCACAAAAAAGCTACAAAAGAATATGTAGATATGCTTTTAACTATTGTTGATAATGAACCCTCAAAATACGGTTATGAATTTGGGAGATGGACATCAGCAAGATTGGCAAAACATCTAGAAAAAGAGACGGGAATTAAACTGAGTGAATCGCAAGTGCGGAGAATCTTAAAATCAAAAAAGTATGTTTTTATTTGGGCAAAATACAGTCTTGAAGACCGACAAGATCGGCTTAAACGAAAAGCGTTTAAAAATAGACTAAAAGAATACTTGAAGGTTGCCAGAAGAACTCCAAAGCGTTTACAGGTATGGTTTTGGGATGAAACAGGATTCAGTTTAAGGATCGTAAGAAGAAAACAATGGACTAAAAAAGGAAAACGTAAAACCGTGAGAGGAGATAGAAGAAAAGGCCGAATAAATGTAATGGGTTGCTTAAGGGCAACTGACAAAAAAAGAATCAATTTTTTTGTGGAAAAAGGGTGCGGCGAATCATTTTATGAAAGTCTCAAGTCTTTCTACGCTTTGGTCATACAAGAATGGGTAGAACAAGGTAATTCCCCAGAAGATTTTTCAGAAAACGGGCCTAAAATAGTTATCATTTTAGATAATGCAAGTTTTCACAAAAGAAAAGATATTGCTAAGCTTATCACAGTAGAAATGCCTAATCTAGTTTTAGACTATTTACCGGAATATAGTCCCGATTATAATTTAATTGAGTTGGTTTGGCATTCGGCAAAAGAATATATAGCTAATAAGCTGTTTGAGTCAATTGCAGAACTAGAATCTATTTTAAATAGATTGTTAAATGAAGGAGAACTCATTATTAATTGGGGGCGTAAAATCAAAAATAAAGGTAACCAGGTTTATTCAAACTAAATGTACGACAGCTTAATCCCCAAAAATACGAATTCAGTGGCAAGCGCGTCAAACGTGGACTTTACCGTACCGCACATGGGTGGATTGTCAATGCTGATTGCAATGGGGCGCTGAATATCCTTCGTAAACATACAAGTAAGCTGGATGAGTTTTTCGGACAGTTTAGAGGCTGTTTGGCACAGCCGTTACGAATTAAGATCCGATAGGGTCAAGACTCTTAAGAATCCCCGTGTCTTTAGACCGGGGAGTGTCAAAAAGCGACTCCCCCGAAAAATCACCTGATCCAGGTCATCCTTCCACTCCGGGGGTGCTTCATCGCTCAAATCCGCATCAAAGCTCACTTGTATTTGCTGCTGTGCCGATCGCTCTCGCACCCCTCCAGAAGCCCAGGCTGATGCTTCTGGATAGAGTTTGGCCCAACTTGCTATGTGAGCATAATGAATTTTATTCGGAGAAATCAGATAACGCAGGGGTCCGATCGCATCGATTTGCGCCTTCAGACTCTCCGTCATGGCGATCGGGGAATGACACCATATAAAACTCCGAGATGTTTGGGAACTGCGCATCTTTAGATCGCAGAGGAAAAACGAACGAGCGGTTTTAACCGCCTATCCCTTGCCTATCCCTTAGTGCTACAATGTAGTCATTAACGTTTTTAGCGTTTCATCCACAGTTGCAAGCTGCAAAGCCTCTGCGCCCCAGGCCAGGATTAAC
>NZ_JAMXOT010000139.1 GCF_024220515.1 Oscillatoria sp. HE19RPO | reverse complement strand
TCCAAAAAATAAAACCTTCAAAAAACCCGCAGGCTCAAGCCTGGGGCTACACGGACAAAGCGGTGCCTGCGCGGGCTAAAAGAGCCTTGTTAGGTGCGATCGCATCAAAGCAAGGATGATTTATTTGTTGGAATCCCCTCGAACCCTAAATGTAGAGGCGATTCGCGAATCGCCTCTACATTTAGGGTCTGTTTTTCAACAATGCGGAAGTTCTGTTTTTTTATACCTATTCTCCCTTGAATGCTATGCAGTGTGGACTCTGCCAACGAGAGATGGAGAACCTCACGGTTCATCACCTGATTCCGAAACAAAAAGATGGTGCAAAAGGTCCGACGGTTGATATTTGTTCAGCTTGTCATCGTCAGGTTCATGCACTCTTTGATAATGCTCGACTGGCGCAAGAACTGAATACCGTGGAAAAACTCCAGGAAGAACCCCAAATGAAGAAGTTTCTAGCTTGGGTGAAGAAGCAAAAGCCGGATAAACGGATTAAAGTTAATCGCTAAAATTCCTGGACAGTGAAAAGTTTTGTGAGATAAGTAGAGAAGGGCCTTCAACTGTCCAGGTCTACGTTCATTACCATCCAATTATGAAATGAGGATGAAATTACCCTATTCAATCCGTAAGAAATTGAGCTTCATACTCTGGAGAGATGTAAATGGAGGCTTTGTCATCTTAAAGTTTTTATTATAAAATTTAATTGAGGGAGAACGCTCATGCTTCTCAATCACCAAAAATATCAATCTAGCTTCGATGAAGCTATGGCTTGTGCAGTGGAATGTGAACACTGTACTCAATTTTATATATGACATATAGTATGACTCAGGCAATTGAGGCCGCATGACATCTTACGGCGATCGCGATCTTTCAAGTAGAACATATTAGCTTGTAAAAGTTCTTTTTTCATTCTTTTATTCCCACGGAGAAGACCAAAACCAAATGAATAGCGCCAACAACACGATGGAAGAACACGCAGGGACTGAGCACCACCACCAAGGAATGCAGGGTAGTTACATCAGGTACTTTGCAATGATTGGAACCTCAATCGTTGTAATGTTTTTTTTAATGTACCTGCATTCGTACCAAATTCTGGGTCATGCCTGGTTTAGTGAAACACGAGTCTTCATGGCACTGATCATGGGTGCGGCAATGATGGTAATTATGCTGTCATATATGCTGCATATGTATAAAAGCCGGACGGTTAACATCGCTATCTACATAGGTGCCCTTGTGCTGTTTGGGGCTTCACTCTGGCTGGTACGCAGTCAGATCACGGTGAGCGATGTCGATTATATGGAAGGCATGATTCCCCACCATTCAATTGCCATTTTGACCAGTGAGCGAGCACAGATTCAGGATCTTCGTGTGCGTGAACTGGCCGATGAAATCATCGAAGCCCAGCGGCGAGAGATTAGAGAGATGGAGTGGCTGATTTCTGACATTGGAGAAAACGGTTTGGTGACGACACAAGCTGAGTTAGAAGCAAGACCGCTGCCAGAGTTCTCGGGAGTTCCCGAATAGTAGGTTAAGACTTTAGTATCAGACTTTATAGAGAAAGAAGCGATCGCCAAGAATGCCGATGTGGGAGTGGAGAAAATAACTCAACATACAAGCATTGTTACCGTGGCTAGAGCCTATAGTCAGCTTGAGGGCTTAGGCATAATTAATTAAGTTGAGATCTAACATGAGAATGGCCCCTGACATGGGATCATCTGCCTCTTCCTCTTATTCTGATGATGTTCTTTTGCCCATCTGTACTAGCGGTTCCCCTAGTTATCAGGCACGGATAGCGACAAGGAATGGGAGCATCTTGCTCCCTACTGCTCAGGGGTCGCCAGATGCTCCCCGTCTCTTGTAGAATTAGAGAATCGCCCATTCAAATCTGCAACCCCTCAGTGTTGTATTTCAGAGTTGAATGGGCGGGTTTTAGGTAAAGTGTAGGACTCGGTTAGTTATTACTATAGGTATATTCGGATGTTTCACAAACGTTAATACCCGTTTGATAAACGTCTCCGGATCCAACACCTTCACCCTCTCCAAATGTTGCCATTAAGTCATAGTTACAGGTGTCTAAGCCATCTTGAATGATGACAGTTGTACTTTCTCCTGGCATGATCACGCCATCTAGCAAAATGTCGGGTCCCCAGTCATCGGACTCTGTAGGGGAAACGTAAAAATGTGTTAAGACGCGATCGGTCTCATTAATCAGCATAAATTCTACATCCTCAGCATCTTGAGCTTGCGCGCTATAGGTTCCTCCGGACCAAATGACGGGAACTGAGATCAGAGCTACTGCTAACATTTTACGAACTGAATGGTTAAACATTGTTTGATTCCTTTGGGAAAATTTAGCTGGGTGTGAAAATATTGAAGTTTAAGTGGGCCAGTTAGAAAGGATTTCATCACCTAATAGAAAATCCATCGCCCTATAAGGGACTACAATTCTCTACTCGAATGACCTCTATCCAGTCGGTATCGGGCAACGGGTTGGCAGCCTGATCTAACAGTTAACCCGTGTTGCGGGACCCTAGAGAAATGGTTGCTTTTCCCTAGCTGTAGCGGCCCTTAAGACGGTGATGAGAGTTTGGGTGGGGGAGATCATCCAGCCGCCTGATGATGTATCAGTTCTTAGGCGATCGCCCGATTTTTTAGACCCGGCGATCGCTCTGGGTCTCTTTCCCCGATGGGGACTGCAGGAAAGTTGGTCATTCAGCAACTTTCGCGGCTGTTTCAAGTTAAACGATTTTACTCGGCTTTAGTGGATGTGCTTGCCCTGTTTTGAGTTCTCTCAATGGATAAATTTTGAGAGTTATATAAGTTATGACACAAGCATAGGGTAGATGTCAATCCAGTTTTGATTAATTTTTTGCTAACCAATTGGGCATTTCCAGCCCTTATTTTAGCTAAAATCTAGTTTGGACGAGCAGTTATCGGAAAAAGTTCGAGGGGAGTTAGAGAAATTTTTCCCGAGGCCAAGCTTGAGCTAATGAGGCGGGTGACGCCGCTTCTGCCCAGGGCCGACACCTAAAACCTTGACCGAGGCCATTGGGGGCTTTACCTATATGTTTCTCACTTTTCCCGATTCACATTACTTGGATTTGCGATCGCCCTCGGACTCGATCGCAAAGAACTGCTTAGTTGCCGGTGCATAAGTCCAGGCAAATCCTGCCGGGTCCTTCTCCCGACTCCAGTCGAGAAATTCGGGTTTGTTCTTATTTTTACTCACCGTAGTCGGATGCACCCCCAACCTTGTTGCCAGTTCAGTCTGATTCATCGGCGGTGGCAACACGACCCGGCGCTTTTGCTTTTTCGGGGCTACGGCTTTGGGGACTTCTGGTTCAGCCATCGCGGGGACGCTGGCGACATCGATGGTTTGGTAGCGTTCCGGCAATTTAATACTGGAAAAACAGTAGACCATGCCCCCATTATCAGTGATTTCATATCCTGCGGCGAACTCGCGAGCCCGTTCCTCTAAATATTCTTGCGCTTCAGTCCCAGAAATGTCCCCATGCATGGCAAAGTCTAGGGCCGTCAGGCGTCCCTGGTTATCTTGGATTAATTGATAAAATAGGGCATTGAGGGTGGCGAGTCGCTGTTGTTGTTTTTGTTGATATTGTTTCCACGCCCATCCCAGTCCAGAGATCACGGCGACCCCCAACAACAGTCGCCATGCAGATAATATGACGGTGACGCCGACTAAAATAGGGACCAGCACAATTAGCCGGGATTCTAGGGTTCCGGTGGTTTGGGGGGGGTTGCTGGGGAGGGGGTCACGGTTCATCTCGCAGTCGGCTGGCATTTTTACCTAGAGTTTGGATTTAACCTTTGAGTGAGCATGGGCATGATTTGCCACAAGTTGCATTATTGCATCTGTGCCTGCGTTTCGTCACGGCGATCGCAATCCCAAGAGGGATTTTCTGATGGAGGCCCTAACTGACGAGTGTGATTCGGGAGGCTTCTCTATCCCCAGATGGAAATTGGGGCAATGGACTCAAAATCTCCCAGGGTCTACCCCGAGTTAGATTTTTGTCCGGTTTTGACGCTTTATACTTAGGGTTGCCCTCTCCCGGATTTGCATAATTCTAGAAACTCTTCCGGAAATTTTCTGGGGTTAGGGGTCGGGCATCCCCGGGTTTAAGCGGGTGGTGATTAGCCCGGTCATAAATTCCTAAAAGAGCGAATAACATTGGGTTTGACGCATTTTATATAAGGGAGTTTTTGTCAAATTTGTGGTTCTTCAAATAGCAACAATTCCGAACCCAATCCTCAAAGAATAGTTCTTAGTACCCCTAAGATATACCCACAGATATATCTTGAATCAATTTATCATAAATTCGAGGATTCATGCCTTATTGGTGATGTAAGACAACTCTCAAAATTGTTAACGTTGAACTATAAAACCGATCGACGTTTAACAGAGAGTGTGACATGAGTTTTTTTCCGACAAACCAACCCATTTTTTCCAAAAAACCCGATCCGAGTACGATTCAGGATTGCAAAGGATTATGGCGAATCCGGTGGAAGATTGGAGGACGGAGTATCTTCAAGCAATTTTATACCCGCATTGATCAAAGCATGATGGTTTGGGCATTGGTGACGGCAGCTATCTTCTTGACTGCCCAATTTTTCCAAATTAATTGGACAACCCAAGCAGTCGCTTGGTCTATCCTCACTCTGGCGGCAACGGCAATCATGTGCTACTTAAGCTGGTTTTGGGTAACTGTAGAAGAAGTACGCTGGACCGTTTATTGGTGGGTATTCCTGATGGTGGGGGGAACCCTTTTAACCGATGCCAGTATTGTTTATGGGTGGGGAGACATTTTAATCCGTCTATGTCCCTTATGGTTGGCATTATGTGGGCTGGGTTATATGGGAACCGGATGGGCATTGCGATCGCGCAGTACCTTCTTGGCAGCAGGATTTCATTTTTTGGGGATAGGGATTTTACCGGCATTCAGTGGATGGGAATATCTGGTGACAGGTTTGATTATGACTGGTACTTTGGTGATTTTTTTTGAAAGACGGTGGGATATGCGTCCTCATCGGGAATTTAAGGAGAACACACCCCCTCGTCAAGAGGTGAAGCGCGATCGGCGACTGCGGGAGGACTCGGTTTACGCCGGATAACTGCGCCACCTCTCTACGGCGAAGCAGAATTAATCGAAAGCCAGGTATTCACCCGGAATGAGGTACAAAGAAACCCACTCTCATTCCCCGGTTACCCCCTCAATCCCCTAACATTTCAGAGTTCGCAAATATAGTATTCCTTATAATAATCCTGTTCTACATCCTGGATTAAATCCCGTGGAGAAATCCTCTCTCTTTTCAATAACCGTTCGTCAAGTGTTCACCCTCAGATCCAGGGTGGGAATTGCCCTCACGGAACATCGCTCAACTCACGAGAGAGGGAGTGGGTTTGAAGGACTAGATTAGGGTTTATCAGCCTCTCTCGCTCCTGATTAACGGGTCCTATTTTTAGGGTAGCAATTGTAACTACACTACCCCATTGATGGGTTAGATTTTAAATCAAATTTCCTGAATGAATCCACTCCGTAGCAGGCCCCTAGACCATCGGTAAAGTCGGTGTTAGAACCGGGTTTAAGGAATTACCCCTGACGAGAAAGTTGGCAAGATATTTAGTGTCAACGTTTCCTGATTTAATGTGGGCTAATTATAGCAAATTTTCGGTGATTTTTCCCAAAATAATAAGCATTTCTTGACTTTATGTAATTTTGTATCGTTTTGTTGAGTTTTTTAGCATTTTGATAGTTACATCTATCCGGAGAGGGATTCTATAAATAGAAGAACAGATCGTAGGGAAGATTTTAGGCAAAATCTCCTAAAAGACCCATCTGCGATCGCCACCTGGAAGTAAAAACGCTCCCTGACTTGTTTTTACAGCCAGAACCCTCCAATAGTTAAGTAGAATTACCTCAACGGATACCGATGTACGCAACCGATTGGACAATCACCGAACGCAACTTTGACCCTTCCCGCGAACCGCATCATCACGAAACAGTTTTTACCCTAGGAAATGGCTATCTGGGCACTCGTGGAACCTTCGAGGAAGGCTATCCGGGCGCAAAACCGGCCACCTTAATTAATGGGGTGTATGATAAGGTCGCGATCGTCCATACGGAACTGGCAAATTGTCCCGATTGGCTGCCGATGGTGGTGTCTGTCGGTGGCGAATACTTCAGCCTCGATCGCGGCGAAATCCTGCACTACGAACGGCAACTGGATATGCGACGTGGCATTCTCAGCCGCCAAATTCGCTGGCGCAGTCCCCTAGGAAAAACCCTAGACCTCCATTTTGAGCGGTTTACCAGTCTTGCCGAACACCATGTCGCCGCCATCCGACTCTCGGTTACCCCGGTGGATTTCTCCGATATCGTGGAAATCCAAGCGGGACTCGATGGACACCCGGATAACCAAGGAATCAAGCATTGGAAATGGATCACACAAGGGTTGACTCCCGTCAAAACCGATCAATCCACCAGTGCCCTCCCCTTTTCCCTCCTTCCCTCAGAAGTGGATGGGGTTTGGATGCAGTTGTCTACGTTACACAGTGGAATTGAGTTGGGAATGGCAACCCAACTCTCAGTTAAAAACGCCCAACAGCAAGCCTTTCCAGTGTTGGCGATGACGACCCCGGGATATCCCACTCTCACTACCCGCTTTGAAGGCAACCGGGGAGAAACGGTAACGGTGGAAAAATTGGTGACGATTTACACCTCCCGGGAAACTGAGGCCCCTACTCAAGCGGCGATCGCCAAACTCAGTCAACTCTCCGACTACGACACCCTGCGCGACGAACATATTGCCGCCTGGGACCGCCTCTGGGAACAATCCGATGTGGTCATCGAAGGGGACCTCAAAGCGCAACAGGCAATCCGCTATAACCTGTTCCAATTGTTGCAAGCGGCCCCCCATCATGATAGTCATGTCAGCATTCCCGCAAAAACGTTATCGGGGTTTGCTTACCGGGGTCACGTTTTTTGGGATACGGAAATTTTTCTGCTGCCCTTTTTAAGCTACACCCAACCGGCAGTCGCCAAAAATGCGCTAACTTATCGCTACCACACCCTCCCTGGTGCTCGTCGCAAAGCGGCAGATTCCGGGTATGAAGGGGCGATGTTTGCCTGGGAAAGCGCCGATACCGGGGATGAAGTCACCCCCCGTTGGGTCCCGGATGCGGAAGGCAAAGAATTGGTGCGGATTTGGTGTGGGGACATCGAACTGCACATCACCACCGATGTCGCTTATGCCGCCTGGAACTACTGGCAAATCACCGGGGATGACGCCTGGATGGCAGAGTATGGCGCAGAATTAATCCTGGATACGGCAGTATTCTGGGGAAGTCGCGCGGAATGGAATGGCGATCGCAACTGTTATGAAGTCCGTGACGTAATTGGACCCGACGAAAATCACGATCGCGTCAATAACAATACCTTCACCAACCGGATGATGCAATGGCATCTGGAAACCGCACAGCAGGTATTGAACTGGTTACAGGAGTTCGCACCGGATCGGGCACAGGCATTGGTGCAGCAACTGGATCTCGATGCCAAACGCCTCACCCATTGGCACCATGTGATTGAGCGGATTTACCTGCCTACCCCCTCAGAGACGGGGTTAATTGAGCAATCGGAAGGCTTTTTCGCCCTCAAAGATGTGAATTTGGCGGATTACGAACCGCGTCAGCAGTCGATGCAGGCGCTTTTGGGAATTGAGGCAACCAGTCAATGCCAGATTCTCAAACAGCCGGATGTGTTGATGTTGCTGTATCTGTTGGGCGATCGCTATGATTCCCAAACTCTGCAAGCGAACTGGGATTATTACTGTCCCCGGACCGATCATGTATATGGATCGAGTCTCGGTCCGGCAATCCATGCGGTTTTAGCCGCACAATTGGATCAACCGATGGAGGCATATCAACACTTCATGCGGGCGGCATTAGTTGATTTAGAAGATGTCCGGGGGAATGCTTGTGAGGGGATTCACGCAGCTTCCACGGGAGGAGTTTGGCAGGCAGTCGTGTTTGGGTTTGCCGGAATTCGTCTCACGGAACGCGGTCCGATCGCCAATCCTCACTTACCCCCAGGATGGACTCGTCTGAAGTTCAAACTCTCCTGGCGCGATCGCTGGTATGAGTTTGATATTAAACAGGAGAGTGCCTCCCTAGAGGGTCAGAAAACCACGTCTCACGGGTCGGAAATCACAGCAACTGCTTTGCGCGACGGGTTACGCGGGGTGATTTTTGATTTGGATGGGGTGCTGACGGATACGGCAGAATACCATTATTTAGGCTGGAAGCAACTGGCGGATGAGGAGGGAATTCCCTTCGATCGCGAGGCGAATGAAGCGATGCGCGGGTTAGCACGTCGGGAGTCTCTGTTAACCTTGCTAGGCAGTCGCCAAGTTCCGGAAGCGCAAATGCAGGAGATGATGGACCGCAAAAACCGTTACTATGTAGACTTGGTAGCGGAGATTGGTCCCCAGGATTTGTTACCGGGAGCACGGGAATTTTTGATGGAACTGCAAGCGGCAGGGATGAAGGTGGCGATCGGGTCATCGAGCAAAAATGCTCACATGGTGGTGGAACGCTTGGGAATTGGACATCTGGTTCAGGCGATCGCTGATGGACATAGTGTATCGCGCTCAAAACCCGCCCCAGATTTGTTCCTCCATGCGGCAGAACTGTTGGGGATTCCTGCGGCAGAGTGTATCGTCTTTGAAGATGCAGACTCCGGGGTAGAAGCGGCGAAAGCAGCAGGAATGTGGGCCGTCGGATTGGGTCCGGTGGAACGCTTCCAGGATGCGGATTTAGTGCTGCCTTCGTTAGAGTATATCCAGTGGAAGGATTTGCTGGACAAACTCGCACAAACCACCCTGTTGCCTGGGGATTTAGCGGCGATCGGCGATCGGATTGGTGCAGGATCTCTGTAATTCAGGTTCTAGTTTGAGGTTAACTCGGGAATTGGGTTAACTCTGTAAAGAAGACACGGCCAAAAAAGCCGTGTCTTTTTGTTGTACAATTTCAACGCTAAATATGCAAGGGTTAAGGTTGTATGCTGCCGATTATTGAGACAATTCCTATTGTTCAACTTGCTTCAGGCGATCGCTTGTTTATCCAGGTTTATAAATTCATTGGAGACAATCCCGGTCCCAAAGCCTATATTCAGTCTAATTTACATGGCGCAGAAATTGCCGGAAATGCGGTGATTCATCAACTGATAGAGTTTTTGCAGGGGGTAGATGACAGTCAAATTCATGGCGAGATTTGGCTGGTTCCAGTTTGTAATCCTCTGGGAATTAATCAGCGATCGCAACATTTTTCCAGCGGACGTTATCACAGCTATGATGGCAAAGACTGGAATCGAATCTTTTGGGATTACGAAAAAGAAACCACAGACATTCAGGAGTTTGCCACCTCTCAAATTAATTTGAATCCAGAAGAAATAGAAAAAAAATATCGAAAGATAATCCTCAAAAAATTTCATCAACTCCAAAAAGACATCAACGCTGCCAGTGGCGTTCCCTTCGTCGAACAGTATCGCTATCAATTACAATCCCTGAGTTTAGATGCCAATTATGTCATTGACTGCCACAGTTCCACCAATCAAGGACTAGATTATCTTTATTATTTTAATTCCCGAGAGGAAAGCTCCAAAGCCTTTCTGCTTGATTATGCAATTCTGATGACCGAATATGATGGCGATGCCTTCGATGAAGCGGGGATGAAACCTTGGCTGGCATTAGAAAATAGTTTTGCCAAACAGGGAAAACCTATCCAGTTTGATGTCGAATCCTGGACCTTGGAACTCGGCACCGGAATGCAGATGAATCCGCAATCCGTCGCCAAAGGAGTGCGAGGAATTCAGAACTATTTGGCACAAAAAGGGATGTTAAATATTCCCGGATTTCCCCTGCCGGAAACAGCCTTTCATTCAGTCCTTTTCATCGCCAAAGACCGCATCCGGAAATATTATGCCACCGCCGGAGGAATGATTCAAAACCGTTTACCCTTGGGAACCGTAGTTAAAAAAGGCGACTGCCTTTACCAACTCTTAAGTTTTAACAAAACTGGAGAACTCCCCCAAATCATCGACATTCCTGCCGTAGAACCGGGCTTAATCGCCGATGTCAGCAGTAATTATTCGGCCAATCAGGGGGATTATGTTTTAACAATTTTTCAGGGAAACCTAGAGGGGTTCTGGAAAACTTAACCTTAATTATTGATATGAAACCCAGCCTACAATTGACAAAAAACAGTTCCAAATTTTATGATTTTGTGAAAGGTAAAGCCTAAATGTAGAGGCGATTCGCGAATCGCCTCTACATTTAGGTTTCAATGTTATAGATGGTTTATCGTGCTGGATTTTTCTGTCGTCTAAAAATCAGGCTTGAAAAATTTGTGCCGCTGTTAATTGTAATTCCGGGAAAGCTAAAGACTCAACCCTGTCATCATTTCGGAATTGCCGGACTTCATACTCGCCATCCACCATGCTATAAACCGAAATAGTCGGAGATTTAGGATAACCAATAAAGCGCCGACCCCCTAAACCTAGATAGTCTACAATCCAGTATTCTGGGATTCCCATTGATTCATAATGCCCCAACTTTATTAGATAATCATTTTTCCAATTGGTACTCACTACTTCTACCACTAGCTGCACCGAGTTCCCTAGGGTAATGATAGACTCTTTCTGCCACCGGGGTTCGTTGCTTAATTGCTCTTTATCGAGGACAATAATATCAGGCTGATAACCCGAATCACCCTCCAAGGGTTTCAGCAAGCAATCACCGGGAATAGAGTAAGGTGATTTTAGTCGTCTGATTTCCAAATGGAGTTCACCCGTGATAAAACCCGTAATATTAGAGTGTGCACCCGTTCCTAAAGGCATTTCTACAATCTTTCCGTTGTGTAATTCATATTTACAGTCGGCATTTTCTGGATACCAGACTACAAATTCATCAAAAGAGATGGGTTTTGTAAGGGTCTGAGTCATAGTTTGTTTACTCATGGGTAAGTTAGGGATTGAATGGGAATCCATTGCTGGGGCAAAAGAGGGGTGGTTTGGTACAGAGGGTCTATCCTGTTGGGTTTTTCTGTTGTCAAAAAATTATGCCTGAAAAATTTGCGCCGCTGTTAATTGTAATTCCGGGAAAGCCAAAGACTCAACCCTGTCATCATCTCGGAATTGCCGGACTTCATACTCGCCATCAACCATGCTATAAACCGAAATAGTCGGAGATTTAGGATAACCAATAAAGCGCCGACCCCCTAAACCTAGATAGTCTACAATCCAGTATTCGGGGATACCCATTGATTCATAATCTCCGGACTTTATTAGATAATCGTTTTTCCAATTGGTACTCACTACTTCTACCACTAATCGCACTGAATTCCCTAGGGTAATAATTGACTCTTTTTGCCACCGGGGTTCCTTGCTTAGTTGCTCTCGATCCAGGACAATAATATCAGGCTGATAACCCGACTCATCCTCCAAGGGTTTCAGCAAGCAATCACCGGGAATAGAGTAAGGTAATTCGTGACGCTCAATTTGCACTCCTAGTTTTAAGCTGATAAAACCCGTAATATTAGAGTGGGCACCCGTTCCTAAAGGCATTTCTACAATCCTTCCGTTGTGTAATTCATATTTACAGGCGGCATTTTCTGGATACCAGGCTACAAATTCATCAAACGAGATAGGTTTTGTAAGGGTCTGAATCATGTTTTTTTACTTTTAGGTAATTGAGGGATTGAACTTGAATCCATTGCTGGGGGACAAAATAGGTGATGCTGGAGTCAGCAGCGATCGCCAATTCATCACCAACAACAGCCGATCGCCATTTCTCACAGCCAGCCAGATTCGTTAAACGGACTCCTGTGAGCGAACTCATCAGCCCTCTCAAGGGTCCATAAAGCTCCGGGTTAGGGATGGATTCATCTTCTCATTTTAGCAGGGTCCAGGAAACGCGGTTTCTAAGAGTACGCGGCATCAACTTGGAGGGACAAGAAACCGGGTTTCTAGCAGCATCTGTGATTCTCCCCGAAGATTGAAGAAAGAAACCCGGTTTCTGGGTTGCTCTGATGGGTTAAAATAGAGTTGCTGTCTCTATCAGTGCGGCAATGAATGAACAACCCATCGAAGCTGCTCTCTTTCTGATTCAACAACTCCTCACTTCTGCGGGTGGGGAGAAAAATGTGCGAGGGTGATTGTATGAAAATAACCCTGAACCTCCCGGATAGCCTGAGCCAAACTGAACTCTTTAACCAGAATGACTCGCTGAGGGAAATTGCTGTCGCCTTGTTTGAGCAAGAGCGGATTTCCCTCAGCCGTGCCAGCAAAATTGCCACAATGGAAATCATGGAGTTTCAAAAGCTGCTGGCAGAGCGTAACATCTGTGTTCACTACGATGTAGCCGAGTTGGAACAGGATGTTCAGCACCTGCGCGATCGCGGCTGGCTATGATTATCGTTAGTGACACATCTGCCCTTTCCAATCTTGCCATAGTCGAGCATCTCGTAGGTTTCCTTACGCCGCGATTCGGGAATCGCCTGTATGGAGTCACGGGCGATTCCCGAATCGCCCCTACATAGGGTAGATTTCCTGTAGCGGCGATTCGCGAATCGCCTGTATGGAGTCACGGGCGATTCCCGAATCGCCCCTACACATAGATTTCCTGTAGCGGCGATTCGCGCGATCGCCTGTATGTATTGGAGTCACGGGCGATTCCCGAATCGCCCCTACACATAGATTTCCTGTAGCGGCGATTCGCGAATCGCCTGTATGTATTGGAGTCACGGGCGATTCCCGAATCGCCCCTACATGGGGTAGATTTCCTGTAGCGGCGATTCGCGAATCGCCTGTATGTATTGGAGTCACGGGCGATTCCCGAATCGCCCCTACATGGGGTAGATTTCCTGTAGCGGCGATTCGCGAATCGCCTGTATGGAGTCACGGGCGATTCCCGAATCGCCCCTACATGGGGTAGATTTCCTGTAGCGGCGATTCGCGAATCGCCTGTATGGAGTCACGGGCGATTCCCGAATCGCCCCTACATGGGGTAGATTTCCTGTAGCGG
>NZ_JAMXOT010000009.1 GCF_024220515.1 Oscillatoria sp. HE19RPO | reverse complement strand
TGAATATGGATTTAGGCAATGTAAGTCTGAGTTGGGATGGGCCGATTGGAGGCTGACTCATTACTCGGATATCGAAAAATGGTGGTCACTTGTCTGTAGTGCTTATTTGCTTGTTACTTTGACCACTGCTCCTTTTAAGTATTCAGCAATAAGTTCGCCGACTCCAACCTCAGAAATTTTTAGGTCTTCGGTCACTCAACATCCTCATTGGAATCATCAAACGAATTGGAAGAGCGCGTTAAATAATCTTCAATTACTCCTCCTACCGATGCTCGGTTTTAATTCTATTCTCTATTGGTTACAAGTGTTTCCTATTCCTCAGTTATCTTTGGATTTAAATCGATTAATTTCTTTTATAAATCGGGCCTGCTTCGCTCTCTTCCCTCTTTCGGATGACGTGGATTTCTTATTTTCCTCT
This sequence comes from Oscillatoria sp. HE19RPO, assembly GCF_024220515.1. Taxonomy (GTDB): domain Bacteria; phylum Cyanobacteriota; class Cyanobacteriia; order Cyanobacteriales; family Laspinemataceae; genus Laspinema. The sequence continues at coordinate 46,514 of NZ_JAMXOT010000009.1, read as the reverse complement.
GCCTAGAGTGACAGAAGAGGGTTAGAAGGTAAGCACAACAACCTTGGATTAAGTCATCAAAACCCAAGCTGAATGAATCAGCGACAGTGAAATAGATCGGGAATCCGTACAACAGCCGATCCGACCCTGGGAAATCTTGAAAATGGGGATTGTCTGAAGCTGAGTTTCCTGTGGCGATCGGAACGGATGAAAATGCCGAGCGTCTGTAATTAATAGAGATTAGCAAAAAAGCTTTTTAAACCCAAAGGGGAAATAATCTATGCAACTACCCACTCGCCCCCTGATTGCTCCTTTATTCGCGGTCCTTTTAGCCGCGATCGCCCCCCAGCGACTTCATGCAGAAGTGGTCCAACTGCAACCCCAGCTCAGTAACGATCCCATCCAACTCCAAGGGACATCCGGTGGAGTGCAAAAAAGTGACTGTGGCAGCATTTCTGAGCAACCGAGTCAAACCCTGGAAGTTTCACAGCAGTTTCCCTATCTCCGGTTAAGAGTCGAGAGTGCTGGAGAACCCACGTTATTAATTGAAGGTCCCACCGGGCGGTTTTGTGTGCTTGCGGATAGTACCGCAGGAGAACAGCCGGAAATGTCCGGTTTATGGACCGTTGGGACTTATCAGATTTATATTGGAGACCTGGCGGGAGAACAGCATAGCTATACCCTCTCAATCTCCGAAAAACCCAACTAGCTGGATTCCCCCAGTTCGCGGTTGAGTGCGGATTTAACCCGTTCGTACTCCATCATGAGTTGGGAGAAAATATCCGTGACTTCTGGGGGAGGGGGGGTATTCGCGCGGTGATGCGATCGCCCGATGGATTCGAGTTGCTGACTCAGATCCGCCAGACTTAGCGCACCGACTGCCGCACTCGTTGATTTCAGCGAGTGCGCTGCTTCTTGCAGTTCAAAACTATCATCCTGGGCGATCGCCACCGTCAGCAGGTCAATCAGCTTGGGAGACTCCTCTAAATAAATCTCGATTACCTCTTCAAGGGCCTCAATATCCCGTAATGACGCTAACGTTGCCGGATTCAGAACCGGGTCAGCGATCGCCGTTTCCGGGGAATCCGGGGGGTCTTCAGAATCAGACCCCGATAATTCAGACCCGTGAGCCTCCCAATTCCCTGGAGATAAAGTCGGAGTGCGATGGGGAGAATGGTCCGCATCCACCAGACACAGGGCCAAAGCTTCCACCAATTCCGGCATTCGGATCGGCTTACTGATATAGTCATCCATCCCCGCTTCCAGACAGAGTTCGCGATCGCCCTGCATCGCATTCGCCGTCATCGCAATAATTCGCGGGCGGTGGGGGAGTCTGCCGTCAAGCGCATCCTGACAAATTTGGCGAGTCGCAGCCAACCCATCCATTTCCGGCATATGCACATCCATCAAGACCACATCGTAATGTTGGCGGTCCAACGCTTGCAACACTTCAATCCCATTGCCTGCCACATCAGCACGATACCCCAACCGATGCAAAATTTGCAGCGCCACCTTTTGATTGACTAAATGATCCTCCGCCAACAAAATGCGTAACGGTTTGTGTTGAGCCATCTGGGGGTCAATGGCGACGGCGTTCAAATGAACCGGACGAGACAGAATCGGCACCCCCCCAAAAATTCCCGCCAACACATTGTACAGATACGATTGTTTAATCGGCTTATTCAGAAACGCAGCAAAGGGGACCTTATCAGGCAGATCGACTTCCTGTTTACCAATCGAAGTCAGCATCACCAGGGGGAATTCGCGATTTTTGACAATTCCTCGGATGTATGAAGCTAGAGTAATGCCATCCATTTGAGGCATCTGCATATCCAGAATGGCAATGTCAAACGTTTCCGAATTTTGCAGCCAATCCAGGGCTTCCCGGGCGGAACTCGCGGCCTTGGGCTTCATGCCCCAAAACAAAGCTTGACGGGTTAAAATCTGGCGGTTTGTGGCATTATCATCCACAATCAGCACCCGCTTACCCGCCAAAGAAGGTTGAGTGCCATTCAGGTCCACGGGCAATGGATTGACCGCTGGGGTTGCCATCACCGTGAAATAGAACGTAGATCCCGTGGGTGGGGTATCGGCCTGATCCGATTTGGAATCCGTCAAGGTAAAGATACTTTGCTCCGGGTCTGGTATTGGGGAGGAGGGTTCCCGCACAGAGGAGGCGATCGGCCATTGAAATGCCGGGTCTGGGTCGCCTCCGACTCCCTCGCCACTGACCACCCACATCCGACCCCCCATCAATTCGCTCAAACGCTTGCTGATGGCTAAACCCAAGCCCGTGCCACCATATTCGCGAGTCGTGGAGGAATCCACCTGGGAAAAGGACTTAAATAGCCGATTCATCCGTTCCGGGGGAATGCCGATGCCGGTATCGGACACAGTAAATTGGATTTGACAGGGGGGGTTGGCGGTGTTGAGATCTGGGTTGAGCTCCTTGGAGTGATGACCGTTTGCCGTCTCCTGATCCTTGAGGAGTAAACTGTCAGTTCCGATTCCTCCGGCCTGTTGCGGAGGAATGGCCGAGGCACTCACCGAGACCACTACTTCCCCTTTTTCAGTGAATTTCACCGCATTACTGAGCAAATTTACCAAGATTTGACGGACACGGGTGACATCGCCGATAATCATTTCCGGAGTCGAGGGTTCGATCAGATAGGCCAACTCGACGCCTTTTTCCGCTGCTCTGGAGGCGAGTAAATCTAGGGAATCTTCAATACAAGCGCGTAGGTTAAAGGGTTGCTGTTCCAGGTCGAGTTTCCCGGACTCGATTTTGGAGAAGTCGAGGATATCGTTAATAATGGTGAGCAGGGCATCCCCACTGGCGCGGACAGTTTCGACAAAATCACGCTGTTCGGGGTTGAGGTTTGTATCCAGGAGTAATCCGGTCATGCCAATCACGGCATTCATGGGGGTGCGGATTTCGTGGCTCATGGTGGCGAGAAATTCGCTTTTGGCACGAGTGGCAGCGAGGGCCTCATCTCGGGCGCGGGCTAAATCGGCTGCGGCAGCACGACGCTCGATTTCACTGCCAATCCACTGCGCCATCAGTTTGAGCAGTTCTTTATCGACGGCTTTAAACGGGCGTCCTAGGGGGGTGCTACTGGAAAAGCTGAGAGTGCCATAGATTTTGCCCCCAACAATCACCCGAGTTCCGATATAGGCTTCTTGAGGAAAGGGGGTTTGGGTGGGATTGTTGTGCCAGCGCGTGACACTGACCGATTCAAAATAGAGGGGTTCTTTGAGGCGGAGGGTTTCGCGACAGTAGGTTTGACTCAAGGAGAAGCGATCGCCGGGTTTGAGAGTTTTGTCCGGGGATTGAACCGCCATGATTTCATAGCGATCGCCTTTAATCCGGGATAAAATCGCCACAGGCAACCCAAACCGCCGTTTTCCCATGATCAGCAACCGTTGCAACCGTTGCTCAAAGCTGAGTTTACGGGAAGAAGTAATTTTATAAAGCGCTCTAATCGAGGCTTCACTTTCCCGCAGTTCCTCATCGGTTTGATGGCGTTCGGTGATATCCCGGGAAATGGCGACTAATTCTTCGATTTCATCAGTTTGGGGATTGCGAACCGTGCGACTGGTACTTTCAAACCAGAGGTAATGACCATATTTATGGCGGATCCGGTAGCTAACGGTGTAACTGACTTGACCCTTGACCATTGCTAAGTAGGATTTGGTCAGGATTTGGGCATCCTCGGGATGGAAAAATTCATAGAGGTTACAGCCAATCAGTTCATCGGGTTCATATCCCAATAACGAATGACAAGCCGGGGAAACGTAAATAAACTTGCCTTTTGGGGTATGGCGGGAAATCATATCCGTGGAGTTTTCCGCCATCAAGCGATAGCGTTCTTCACTTTCTTGGAGTTTATACTGGGACTCTTGCAGAGCTTTGAGCATCCCGTTGATGGTCATTCCTAAACTGGAGAGTTCATCATGACCCGCAATTTTGACGCGCATGGACAGGTCCCCTTTGTCCCCGATGCGTTCGACTTTTCGGCTGAGGATTGTCAGTCGCGAGAGGACTAATTTTTCAAATAACAGCAGGGTTAGACCACTAAACCCGAGACTCACCCCTAACAGAGACCCGATAAAATAGCGGACGCTGGTTTTACCTTTGGCGTAAATCTCGCGATTGTGGTTGACTTGGAGTAGCAAGGGGGTATTGCTGGCGATCGCCGGGATGGCGGTATAGGCGGCCATTTTCGTCTCGCTGAGGGCCTTGACCACAATGGGCGATCGCCGCCGATGTTGCCCCAGATTCATCGAGGTCAAGGGTTGTGAGGGATTTGGGGATGGGTCAGACCCCTCTAACTCGGTTCTCACCGCGTCCAGTTCCGGTGGCAAAGCGCTCATCGGATACACCAAAAGGGATAATTGGGTCAGGTCCGCGAGGCGATCGATTTCCTGCTGATTCAGAAAGCGTCCCACCCATAAAGTCCCCCGGTACGGACCCTCTCCTTGACTGGTGAGAATGGATTGGGCGGCAATCAGGGCCGGTCCCTGGGGGAGGAGGACAATGCCACTGAGGGGGTAGTTGTGGTGTCCGGTTTCGGTGAATTTTTGCTCAACTTGTTGTTGATAAGCCGAGGCTAAATCTTGAATGATCCCCGGCATGGGGATTTCCGCCTTTTGTTGGAAATCAAAGGCTTTGCTAAAAACAGGTCGTCTTTGTTCGTCCAGAATCAGCAACAAATTCAGCTTTAATTGAACAAAGGTTTCATTGCCAAAATTGGAGTTAACATAGTTGGGATCTCCCGGGGTAATAAAGCTGTAAGTGTCATCCCATTCCGCATGATAGCGAGCGATGGATTCCAGTTCGTTAAGGGTCTGCTGGAGGGACTGCAAGCCTCGGACTGCATCTTGGTGGACGACTTTCTGTTCTAAGTCTTTGAAGTCTCCCAGTAAAATACTCGATGCTGTAGCGTACAGCACGACATTTAGACCTAACAAGGTCGTGCCGACTATAATCAGTATTTTCTTTCGCAATTTCATAGAATGCTCACACCCTCATCTTCGTTACTCAACCGATCCACCAAAACGGGAGTTCCGGCGAAGAAATCGTTTATGTTGGCATAAACTACTTGCACAAAAACAAGAGTGGCGCGATCGCTCCATAATTCTATAGATCGGTGATCTGTTCGCTATATGGCCTACTGTATCGCCTAGGAAAGGAAGTGGCGGCATCCGCTACCCCCTAGGACGTCGGTCTCTGATTTGCTCAACTGGACCAGAAACCAAGTTTCTTGTCCAAATTTGCGGCTAATGAGTAGAGATGTTGTCAAAGAAAACGGTTTCTCTTTCCTCTACTATACTGACGCCCTAGGCCCGGTGTGAGCCCTAAACTACAGCCTCATCCTTCATGGATCGATCGGCGATCGCGTATCTTGCCCAGGGGGTCGCCCCTGGGTTGAGGTCCTGTTGATCCGGGGTACCTTTGTCAGCTCGATCATCCCGTTGCCGGACTGGGGGAGCCTCAGACCTATAATGCCCAATCCATCTCCGGAATCAGCATCATCTGATTATCGCTTATGGGTCCAGGTAAGTAAAGAATCCAAACCCTGTAAAACCCTAGGTAGGTCCCGCAGTCAAGTCCGGTGAGTTTTCAGTAATTGTGCAGTTTGCTCGGGTTCCACGAGGGTGTTGGCACAGAGGATTCCCGATGCTGCTACCGCAGGAACCCCAATGCCGGGAAGGGTGCTATCCCCCACTCGGTATAATCCGGCAATGGGGGTATGAATACTGGGAAATGTTCCTTTTCCAGCGGCGATCGCTGGACCATAGGTGCCTCGATCGCGCCGCAGGAATTTGGCATGGGTGAGGGGAGTGCCAATCAATTCCAAGACGATGCGATCGCGTAGATCGGGAATAATCCGTTCTAAGGCTCGAAATAACGATTGGGCTCGCAGTCGCTTCCGGGCTTTATAACTGGCATCGGACTGCCAAGACTGGTAGGGTTCCATCGTATAAGCATGAATCCCATGATGTCCCGGTGGGGCCAGTTTGGGGTCCCAGACCGAGGGAATGGAAATCATACAGGTATTCCCCGGTTCGGTGAGGTCGCGATCGCCATCATGAACCACCACATGATGTCCCGTCAGTCCGGTTAATCCTTCGGCTTTAATCCCCAGGTGCAAGTGCATAAAGCTATCTAAAACCGGAGTTTCTAGGGCTTGACGGCGATAGGTCTCCGGGAGGTCCTCCGGTGCGAGCAGATGGGTATAGGTATCCCAAATTGTGGCATTAGAAATGACAATCGGGGCCTGGAGGAGGGTGCCATTTCGCAACCGCACCCCGGTGACTCGCCCTGCTTCGACTAAAATACGCTCCACATGAGCATTCAGGCGCAGTTCCCCTCCCCATCGGGTTAATCCCCGCACTAGGGCCTCAATCATGGCGGTACTCCCGCCAATGGGATAGTCGATGGCGCTGCGACTGCGTTCCCCGAACATAAAGGCCACTTCTGGGGCGATCGTGCCGTGCGCTTTGAATCCGGAGAGTAAGAAGCATTCGAGGTCGATTAAACGCCGCACGAAGGGGTCTTTCACATCGCGATCCACGAGTTGACCCACGGACCCTTGAATCTCCCGAAGATGGGGCAGTAATTGGAGCAAGGCGGGCCAGTATGACAGGAGGACGGGGAGTAGCTGGCGATCGCTGCGTAAGATTAAAGTTGGAATGCCTTTGAGGGCGTCATACAAGGACAACATCCGCCGTTCAAACCGCTGGAGTTCTTGGGCTCCCGTGGGGGTAATGGCGGCAATTTCCGCCCGATAGCGATCGCAACTGCCGTAAATGGGCAGGGTAATCTCCCCGAAGTGATAATGTCCCAAGGGGTCATAAGCGATGGTTTGCACCGCTTCTCCCAAGAGTTCCAGGACTTGGCGCAGGGGGTTGAGGCTTTGGGAATCTCCCAATCCACAGTAAAAGGAGGGTCCGGAGTCGAAGTGAAATCCCTGGCGAGAAAACCCATGCGCTGCACCTCCGGCGATCGCATGACTCTCACAAACGAGTACGCGCTTGCCATACCGAGCGAGTAAGGCTGCTGTGACTAATCCGCCAATTCCACTGCCGATGGCGATCGCATCATACTGGGTCATCTGCCTGTTCTCCCTGATTTATTCCCTCGTGGTTTGATTAATGGGCGATCGGTTTAATTCTGCACATCCCCATTCGGCATCGTCGTCTGGCTAAATATCGCCCCAGCCGTATTAGCGCCGCTCATTTCTGCTCGGATTAAGCTCGCTTTAGTCAAATTGGACCGCATTAAATTCGTTCGGGCCAAATATGCCTCACATAGATTCGCCTCGTTCAAGAGCGCATGAGACAGATTCGCTCGACTTAAATCCGTCCGGGACAGATTCGCCCGGGTTAAATTCGCCCCGGATAGGTTGACTTTCCCCAGTTTGGCATCGGTGATGATGGCCATATCCAGTTTAGCTCCCTCCAAATTCGCCTCGCCCAACTGAGATCGTTCCAGCTTGACATTTGTCATACAAGCCCCGCTCAAATCCACATAGGACAGATTGGCATCGCTCAAAAACCCTCCGTTGACAATCGCTGAGGCCATTTTTGCCCGTTCCAAATTCGCCCCGCGCAAGTTCGTTTCGGTCAGATTTGCCCCACTTAAATCCGCCTTCGTCAAGTCCGCACCGCTAAGGTTGACTCCGCGCAAATCGGCTCCGCGTAAATCCGCACCCCGCAAGTTCGCCGCACTGTAGATCCGCCGTTCCTCCCGGAAATTGGCCCCGCGCAAACAGGCTCCGCGTAAACAAACCCCGCTCAAGGTGGTTCCGCGCAAATCTGCATCGCTGAGGTTCGCATCCAGGAGATTGGCTAAATTGAGGTTCGCTTTGCGAAGATCGGCACCTTGGAGGGTCGCCCCATGTAGGTCCGCATCGCTGAGATTTGCACCGGAGAGATTGGCTTGATTGAGGTTGGCACCACTGAGTTTGGTACTGACTAAGTAGGCGGCACTCAAGTTGACTCGGCTCAAGTAGGCAAAAATCAGGTCCGCTCCGTGGAGGTCCGCTCCCCGTAATTTCGCTCCAATCAAATCCGCCCCTCGAAGGTTTGCTCCCCAGAGACTGGCTCCGTTAAAATTAGTTTCTCCGGCTGTATAGCGTCGCAATAATTCTTCGACATTCATCAACATTATCCCTCTTTCCCCGCTTTATTACCCTGACATTAATTATTGGATTTAGGGTTGCCCTTGTTGTTTTCGGTTGGTCTTTAAGACGCCGAGTTATCTTCTCGTTCAATGGGTTGGTTTCTTTCCGCTTCTTCTAAGTTTATCAGAAGTTCTAGGAATTGAGAAGTAGCCTGTTTGACTTGGGTAATTAAATCTCCCATCGTTTCATATTTGACTGAAATTCCGTCTTCAATGTCCAGGGGTTCGAGTTCTTCGCTAATTTCCCGTTCGAGATGATTTAAGCGATTTTCAATAAATTGAACAATTTCTTCCACACTTTGGGTTACTTTAAGATTTAGTTTTTTCTCCAGTTCTTGTTTTTGTTGAACTGGATCGATTTTTTTGAGGGCGCTTAACGAAAATTTGCGCTCGCTGCCGTTCAAATTCCCGGAATTCGACGAGATGGCTGGTAACACTTCGCTCAATATATCGCTACTGTCCAGACTGTCCTCCATAATCTCACTGTAATCGTTATCGTCATCATCATCCGGGATGAAGTCTTGATTGGCACTGCTATCTTCTTCGGTTGCCGATATCCGGGGTGCAGCATTCCAGCGATCGCTCCCCGGAGCGATCGAGTCCGGGAGAGGGGGGAGTTGTCCGAGGTGGGAATATAACGGCGTCATGTACTGCACAATCACGCCAGCAGATTGATAGTTCTCATCCGCTTCTGGGAGGTTTTTGGCGGTTTCATATAAGTGAGATTCGAGAGCGTCAACACTGGGACAGAGTTCATAAATTTGCTGGAGCAGTTCGTCAAGCTGGATTTTTTTTAAGTTGAGCCAGTCTTCATCCCGATTAAATTCAAAGAGGCGATCGAGTGCCGAAAATATCAGGATTTTTGCCCGTAATGGACTCGTGTGCTGAACGACTTTGAGCCGCAAATCAAAGATTTTTTCTCGCGAGATGAAAGTTGGGGGTTCAGGCGGATTCGGAAGGTCAAAGTCAGTCTCGTTGGTAAAATCAGATACAATGACCAGGGTGTTTGCTAGATCCGGTGGGGGTGGAAAATCCGATAGTCCGGACTGGGTTGAACCATCTTCATAAAATTTACCCAAACTGGAAATTAAAAGTTTAGCAACCAAGGCATATTGTTGCGGTTTATTAATATTGCTGACGATTCCATCTAAAGAAAATTTAAGATTGTCTAAAGTCCCGGTTACTTCGCAGACTTCAATAATGAGGTCCCGTAAATTCAAAGCCGCCAGTAAGTCCGCATTATTTTCCCATCTTCCCTGACATAGACAAAGCATTAATTTTTTAATGCGCGTTAGATTGGCTTCCTGCTCTAAGTTGCGAATGGTTTCATCGAGCAACTGTAAATTTTTCATATTGGCCTCCAAATGTGTATTGCCAATTAAGGACTGAGGTTGACTGGGAAAAGAAGCTACAGGCAAAGGGTTACAGTTACTTATTAAACCATGAGATGGAGGGGGACTAAAGATTTTTTCAATTTTCTCAAGGGAACTGTCCCTGTCCTGGGCGATCGCTTCTTCTCCACCCCAGTAGAAGGGGTCTGGGGTGTCCATGAGCATGAGGGGAGAACACCCGGTTTCTCAGGGATAAATTGGGGTAAAAGTCCCCACTATCGCTCCTACAACCGCCTTTTTGAACCGGAATACTTTTGAGGATGCCGATGGGTTAGGTCAATGAGGGGTTTTACCCCTACGGATCCTCAAAAAAGAGGAGGGTTCTCTCTGGCGATTGATCGGTCTTACAATGCGATCGCAATGGCACCGCAGTAGTCAGACAATTCCACTCGCTCCATAGATTCATTAATCGGAGTGGCGGAGATCTAACATCTGAACCCAATCTATCGACGCGCAGCTATTTTGACAGGTATTGGTGTGATTCCAGCAATATTGCCTCTTCCACCGAACCCTAGAACTCTCTTCTCCCTTATCACAAAGTTTTATAAAATATACAGGACCCGAGGACATAAGTTTATGAATAAATGGCTAAAACAGTGAGGGATAACCACGACTGCAACATCTCTAAATTTATCTTGCAATACTTATACAAATACCCCTATTAAAATTTTTATCAACCTTTGTAGGGGTTATCTGTTTTTTAAATTATTAGGTAACCTCTTCCTATCAACCGGATTAAAAATTAAATTTATTGTAAGGTCTGGTTGACTGGACAGTGAAAAGTTCTGTATAACCCCAAGTTGGTCGCTCATTGGGCCTCAGAAAAAATGGACCGGCATAAAGCCAGTCCATAAGTCATACTGGTAAGTATTCAAAGCTTAACCAGTGTTATCATTATGCCCCCCTTTGAGCGAATTTACCTTCCCTCCAAAGTCTACGGCCTGCATTCAGCCGTGAGGCGGCGTTTGAATGGTTAGCGATCGTGGTCTGGGGGATTTTGTTATGCAACCGGACCCCTGCCATCACCAGTTATCTGAATGCAGTGGGACTGAGTGATTACTACTATGGGCACGCTCTGCATTGGTTTCACGCCACAAGTTGGAGTGCCAAAACATTATCGCTCCGATGGCATCAATGGTTGATTTCTCATGAAAATGTCAAACGGTTGAAGGGTCAACCTATTTATGTTGGGGATGGCATTAAAGTGGCGTTCATAAGGCCGAAAATGCCCCTCGTTAAAAAATTACACCAAGAATCAGGTAATGTGAGCAAACCGGAATGGATTCGGGGTCATTATTTTGGAGCTTTTAGTCTTTTATTACAATCTGGGGATTCTTTAGTTGCTGTCCCGGTTACGTTCGTTCCTTCAAGATGGACTTCAACCTGATGTAAATTCACCGACCTTAGTTGATAAAATGTCTGGCTTATGTAGGGCTTACATGAAAGCTGGAAGTTACGCCATCTTAGATGCCTATTTTGCTTCAAAAAAATTAATTAAGCAGTTTCGGGCCGCTTCAATTCATTTAATTACCCGGGTCAAGATTAATACAGTTGCCAAGCATCCGTTACCACCGTCCCCCGTGAAAAAAGGTCCCGGCAGACCTCGCACTTGGGGACAATCACTGGAATTACGCACATTATTTAATGACCCAAATTCTTTAAGCACTGAATCGTTATCGCTTTATGGAAAGAAACAGAAAGTCAGTTATCGTACAATAGATTTACATCTTCGTCTGTCCCGAAAATTTAGCGCGTTTTGTTTTGGTATTGTGGCCAGGAGGAAAACCCAGCATTCTGCTTTCAACAGACCTGGATTTATCGGGAGGAGAAATCATAACGGCTTATAGTTGGCGGTTTAAAATTGAAGTCAATTTTAAGACCTTAATCGAACTTTTATCTGGCTTCAATTATCGGTTTTGGATGAAAAATATGGCTCCATCTTTCCGAGAATCTAAAAATATGAATATCCAAGAATACCCTGATAAAGACCGGGTGAATATCCAAGATAAAATAGAAGCATTTGAAAGGTTTGTTAATCTAAATGCTTTAGTTTTAGGGATTTTACAAATTCTGAGTTTATCCATGCCATCGACGATTTGGCAAGGTTTTTCGGGTTGGTTCAGAACCGTACCTAGCAGTGGTTACCCGAGTGAGCAAATTGTTCGGCTTACTCTACAACAATCTGCCCCTTCTATTTTAGCTGAAAGTCCACCCAGCTTACTTTTGACAAAATTCCTTCAGGCCAAAGAGTTATTCATGCATAACAACATACACAGACGCATTGGACCGTTAAAAGCCCCTTGATAATGATCTCATAGAACTTTTCACTGTCCAGTCTGGTTGATTAAAGTCACAGATTTTAAAACTCAATCTATACCTTTCATGTAAATTTATTTTTTATCCAAAAAATAATAGAAAAAACCTACAAAAAAATTTCTTCCCCAAAATTTATTAAACAGCTTCTCACTTATGGATAAAATCTCTCAATCATTAGTAACCTAGCGAAGCTCCATATGAAGAAGTAGGCCCGCGAAGTCTAAAGCGAAGCGATGCCGCCAGTTTGAGTTGACACATGACACACAGATGAGGGGCGCAACTGGGCTCCAGTGACAAACGGCAAGCAAGACGCGCTATATAGGGTTTGCTGAAAAAGTTATAAAAAGCAGGGGGGGTAAATGAACAAGAGGCCCCTCTGACTCCACCAATAAACATGGCTTTACTTCGATTCTTCAATTCATAGCTAAAATTAATGCTTCGGCATAAAATTACAAGAGTTTGGAAAAATTGACACAAAAAAAGACAGTAAAACTGCCTGAGCAGTTTTACCAGGTTGAGCACTAAAAACGTAAGATTAATAGAGGTTTCCGAAGTCTTAGATAGTTTAGACATGACTAGATTCAGACTGAATCTTCTTTTACCCTGTCCAAATTTCCCTTCAATTTCATTGCGAATGCCCTCGTCTTCTTGTGCTTGCTTTTTATCTTGAAGGCTAACTTGGGTTCGCGGTCTCCCTAATGGCGGACCGCGCTCGTCTAATTCCTCTTTCTTTACACCAAGCTCTATTGACTCGGGTGCGATAAATTTTATCGGCGTGAACCGATTCCGGGTAAAATCCCGTCAATTCTTTATACGCCTCTACTTGACTAATAAAATCTTCACTTTCATTATAGTTTTCCTTTTCTTATTTTTCAAGCAATACATACCCTTCTACACAACTAACTGATAACTTCGCTCCGAATTCCGTAGGACTTCCTGCTTTACCTCGGACGATTGGACGGACATGAGGTTGTGTTAAACTGACAATCCGATTGTCGATTCTTTTTTGATTATTTGACCACATCAAATCCTGTTGACGATAAATTTCTGCGGAGACTAATAAATTCTTGTATTGCCTTCTGCTTAATAGTTCTAGGCTGGCTATTTTTTCAATTAGCTTGTCAATATGTCCCAAATTACGTTTGATATATTGCAGTTGTTTTTTAACGACTTCTTTCCTTTTTTTTTCAGAAGACTTCCTTTTTTTTGCAAAATTCAAATAATCTTTTCTAGCCTTTTTTCTGTAAGTTCTTGGTTTTTTGTCTAAATTATCCTTCAGGGACTTATATAATAGATCTATGATCAGTTCGGTGGTTTTTCTCGCGCTTATTTAACAGATCCACATCCGTGGGGTATTTGATATCGGCAGGGGCAACCGTTGCATCCATTAATAGCCAGCCTCTATTTCCTGGCGGTTTTTCGGCTTCTTCTAACTTTTTTGTGCTGGGGTCCTCCCAATTGAATTCTAGACTTTTTTGGACAATTCGGCGATTAATTTTTTGAAGCAGATCCGAACTAATTCTCTGCCTAAAATGAACCATCATTGACGGGTCAAAGGGTGCTTCATTTTGATAGCTATTTCGTCCAACAAAATACTGCAAATAAGGATTCTTTTGGATTTGTTCAACTGCTGTACTGATACCCAATTTTTCTTTGATAATTAAAGCAACCAGTGCCATCCTAAAAGATTTGGCTGGTGCCCCCAATACTTGCAGAAAAATTCTGGGCATATTCTGACTCAAATTCAGACTCCCGGAATTAGCAACGACCGAACTATCCAACGATTGTCTTCACACAGCTGGCCCTCAAAGGGAAGTTCAAAGGATCCTTCTGGCCCCAGGGCTTTTTGTGATTTTCGATACATTTTCCCTTCACCGATGCACAACAATTTCCAATTTTACCCCTTTTTCCTGTCTTTTGTGTCCGGGCAATACTTGTACAAGCCTTGTAACATCAGCGTTTCGCTTTTTTTCAGCAAGCCCTATATAGTTGTTTTTCTAAAACTGTCCGGACTATGGGAGATCTAGTCTGAAAAGATGTTGTATTTATCTACGTGACCGGGCGACCCTCACCCTAACCCTCACCCAGTGAGAGTGAGGGTCGCCAAGCCACTCTAGCTGACTCTTACAGCGACTGGCAGGATGTACCTTGAATCATCATTCATATAGACTCAACCGTTGTTAAACAATTTCCAATCAATTTGTAACAATCAAATGGAACAACAAAATATTCCATATCTTTCTCCTCAAAATTGCTCTGCTTCTGAAAAACTTAAAATTAGCCAACTTTCCCGTTCGCAGTTCCAACCCCGAAGCTATTTCGATGAAACTGCAATGGCGGAACTGACCAAGAGTGTCAAACAACATGGAGTGCTCCATCCGATTATCGTGCGGCCTATCGGAGAAAGCCGTTATGAATTAGTAGCGGGGGAACGCCGATATAAAGCAGCCAAAGCAGCCGGACTCAGTGAAGTGCCCGTTGTGATCCAAACACTCAGCGACTTAGAAGTTGTCCAGTACGCCTTAATGGAAAACTTGCAACGGGAAGATTTGAACCCGATGGAAGAAACAGAGGGGATTTTGCAACTACTGGAACTTAAGCTAGAAACGGACAGACAATCAGTAATATCTTTACTGAATCAAATGGCTAAAGCGAAAAGAGGACTGGCGGACAGCGCTGTCCGCCAGGAAGATCAGCAAGTGATTGAAGCCGTTTTTCAAAGTATTGGCAGACTCTCTACTGAAGCCTTTAGAACTCATCGGCTTCCTCTGCTTAAACTGTCTCCGGAAATTCTTGAAGCTTTACGACAGGGACGCATTGAATACACAAAAGCCAAGGAAATTGCTAAGTTGGAGTCTGAGGAGGAACGGGTGGCACTCCTAGAAGCAACGATCGCCCAGTCCCTCTCCCTGCGACAAGTGCAAAAAATAGTTAAAAAAAAGAAAACCCCTAAAGAAAAAGACCAGTTACAAACGGAAATCAACAAGATTTCTAAACGCTTCAGCCGCTTTAAGGCTTGGAACAATCCCGATAAACGCGCTGAAATAGAAGAGTTATTCAAAAAACTGACTCTTTTGTTATCTGAGGAATATCAATAATAATCTTGAGGGTATTTTCGTAAATTTTCAGAGAAACGGGACAGGAAATTTAATTTTCTGTCGCGTTTCTATTAGACGGAAGCTGTCTCTTGTTGTAGCATCTTGGCCAAGATAATGTGCGTCTTGCTGGGCTTTAAAATATTTACTTGTTTAGAATAATTATGGAACAATAACCAATATAGGCCATAGATTTATTTTGCAGCCAAAGTATATGTAGTTAATTTTTAGGGGTTTATATTTGACGAGAGAATAAGCCCTGCGGATTTTTCAATGCACAATCAATTTTCTTTCCAGAAGATTTAAATGAATAAAATTTCAAAAAAGTAAAAAAAATAATTATTTTTAATTGACTTGGAACATTTCCGGAGTTAGGGACTCTACCCTGTATGAGTCAATAATTAAACTCGGAACAAAGAGCAGCATTGAAGACGAGTCTGGGTTGTCGTCTTTTATTTATCGGGTATTTCATGCGTCTATATAGTTATCTCCACTTAACAGAACCATTGATATTATGAGACTTGTACTAGCAACGGCTTCATTATTTACAGTTGGGTTTTTGGCAACTTCAATGTCTAATACTGAAAGTGCTGATCGCGCTAATGCGAACCTCGCTCTGAGTTTGAAACCGGATGAAATACCCAGGACACAAGAGGCTGAAGATGCAAATTTTGTAGAAACACCAACCACTGAAATTACCCCTTCCGCTCCAGAAAATTTCTCGGAGATTGACTCATATCCGATCGCATCCACGGCGATCGCAAGAGTTGAACCATCTGAGGGCCAACCCCTGCCTCCAGAAGCGGAAACTGTTCGGGAACTGCGTTTAGAAGGCCCGAAACGGTCTCCCTTGTTCATTCCTGAGTTTAGCGCCGCTTCTCCTTGGGCAAATCTTGCAGATCGCGATGAAATAGCGTCTCAGCCTTTGCGCGAGCAAGGTTCCGTCCCTAGGTATTCACCGCCACCCAGAGCATCAGTGGCAATACAGGAGCGAAGAGTTTCTCCCAGACCTGCACCTGTCACCCCTGTGGTTACAGAAATTAGGGAACAGCCCAGAGTTAAAGTAGAAAATGTGAGTCGCGACCAACCTATAAGTTGGGTGTCAGTCCAAGAACATCCAGACAATTCCTTCTCTGAAATCCTCGCAGTTCCCTCCACCCCGAAATGGATTCAACCCCGGATTGAGATTCCACCGGTTGTTCAATCGGACCGGGATCAGGAGTTAGCACTTCCGCAAATTCCGCCCTCTCCCGTAAACGCTGTGGCGATCGCGACCGAATCGATTCCGATTCAGGTTCCCCAGGTGGTTCAAGAGAGCGATTCTGCAAGACTAGGAAGTGCGAGAGATTTATTACCCATCGACTCAGGGGAAGCGAATAATCCTGCACCGGCGATCGCACTCGTCCAATCCCCAAGTAATTCCCCCCCCGGGCGATCGGCCAACCCAACCCCTTTCTATCGACCCGATCCCCGAGGAATTCAAGTAATCCAAGAGCAGGTACAGCAACTTCAAGAAAGCGCTGAAATTCAACCTAGTATCCAAGCCTCACCCGCTCTGAGTATCTTCAATCCCACCGGATATGGCGCAGATCGCAACACCGGGTATATTTCCGCGACCTATCAATCTCGCACCCGCTTTGTTGACAATAGTGATGGAGCTGTCGCCATTGGCTTTGGGTTTGGCGATGCTCGGGATCTCCTTGGGGTAGAACTCAGCTATACCGTAGCCAGTGTCTTTGGGAACAATCGCGATATCGGTACCGGCGGCTTTAATGTCAAAGTCCATCGTCAATTTGCCAATGATTGGGCGATCGCTGCCGGATGGAATGGGTTTCTATTCCTGGGAGAAGATGATGGATTTGAAAACTCACTTTATGGGACAGTTACAAAAATAATTCATACCCAACAATCCCTCTCTTCGCCGTTAAGTCGGATTGCCATTACCGCTGGGGTGGGAAATGGACAATTCCAAAGCGAAGATGCCCTCGAAGACGATCGCAATGGCATTAATGTATTTGGAAGTATGGCCGTCCGAGTCATAGAACCCGTCAGTGTGATTGCCGAATGGACTGGACAAGATTTAGCTGTCGGTGCTTCCATTGCCCCTTTTAAAAATATTCCCTTTGTGATTACCCCAGCGGTGCGAGATTTAGCTGGGGCTGGGGATGGACCCCGATTTGTTTTAGGGGCAGGTTTAGGCTGGAGATTTTAGGCAGTGAAATAAGGAGCAGTGGTTATGGTTAACATCAAAATCAAAGGGGCGATCGTCGCATCTACCGTAGGAACTGTATTTTGGATTGTCAGCGCTCTGGCAAATCCCCCACAGCAGTCAGATAGCACCGGAACGAATAGTTGGAACAATACCGCCCCTATCTTTGACATTGAAAGCCAACTCGACCCCCAAACTTTAATTCAAGCACAAGAGCTATATCAAGCTTTACAAGAAGCTTATTCTGCTTGTGTGGCTTCAGTAGAAAGAGCAGAAAATCTTCCCCGACGCTTTAGCAGAATATCCCGAGAAAATTCAGGGATTTGTATCAGTGCCGAATGTACTCAATACAACCGATTACTGGAAGAAACGAAAACATTCTTAAGTCTTCTTGACATTCCTGAAGAAGAACGACTTAAGGCACTTCAGAATTTAAGAACTTGGTAGTAAAAAGGAACTGTGCTATGCTAGGTGAAATCGGGTTCAGAACCAGCCTGTTCTTAGGGGCAGTTGCTTCTTTGTCCGCCCTTGTTTTACTCAATCCCATATCAGTCAAAGCAACGGGTGAAAATCTATTTGATAATCGGAGCATCCTGTTTGACGCAGAGACCATTGTCGAGTTTGAATTTATCGAATCCAACGGCGCTTATCAATCAACCTTTGGCGTCGTGAATTTACAAACCGGAGAGAAAACCCCTCTCCTGGTCGAAGTCAAACCTGCCGATAGGGTACAAAGTGTTGAAGCGGAATCTACATACCAGGATAACGCTCGCCAAGGGATCAGCAATGATTTTAGAGGAACTCCAGGCAACACCGTTCCTCAACCCTTAGTAGCCTTTCAATTCCAGGCCAACACCCCTTATATGTTTTACCTAGAATCTACTTTAAATGGTCGTCCTGCGGGAATTCTCTATTCGATGAATAGTCAAAATCCCGGGGAAAATAAGCAGCTCAGATTTGAAGGAGACTTTTCTACTCTGGGAACCGGAGGAGTGGCCTTATACTGGGATGACACAGGTTCGTTATTAGTTGATCCAGAATTAGAGGACCAGGATTTTGATGATTTTATTATTCAAGTGGGCGGGAATTTGGACTGTCCCTTTGATAACGAAGAAAGCTACCAGTAAAATACCACCCATCTCTAACCCAGAGGTTAGGGATTTGGGGGATTTCCAATGATGGATCGCTGATAAAAATCAAAAAATCTTCCGTTGCTCACTCTTTTAGTTATTCCTGACGTTGAAATCATGGATATCGATGGTAACTCTCCACCTTTCTTTCCGCAGTTGAATGGGCCATCTCCTTCCGGTCAAACTCCTTTACCTCCACCGATATTACCGCCGCTCAATGATGATGCTGATGCCCTAAATCTTCGACATCTGATCTCCGTTGCCCGTCGCCGGATTTTTGTGTTTGCCGGAGTCAGCATTGCTGTAGCTTGTGGCGTTTTGGTGAAGGTCTTGACCCAAACTCCGATTTATGAAGGAAATTTTAGATTGTTAGTTGAACCGATTAAAGGGCAGGACAACCTTGAACAACTTAATCAAGCTCTAACTCGAAATAGTGGACAAGGAGAAAGCTTAGATTATGAAACTCAAATTGAAGTGCTTTTAAGTGGTCCAGTTATCCAGCCTGTTTTCAACAATATTCAACAAAATTATCCGGAAGTTGAGTTTAGCGAATTTCTCGCTAATTTAAGCATCCAAAGACGGAAGTTAACAAAAATATTAGATATTCGCTATCAAGACACGGATCCCGAAAAAATTAAACTGATCTTAAAAGAGTTGGCAACGGGCTACATTCATTATTCTGAAATGGAGCAGCAAACAACCTTACGTCAAGGCTTGGAGTTTGTAGAAACCCAGTTGCCTCGGCTGCAACAGAGAGTCGATACCCTTCAAGAATACTTAGAAGAATTTCGCCAGCATTATAACCTAATCGACCCGGAACAAAGCGGACAGATTTTATCTCAGCAGATTGGAAGTTTGGTTCAAGAAAGACAAGAGACTGAATCTCAGCTCGTGCAAGCGCAAGCCCTCTACGGAAAATTAAGAGGGCAGTTAGGGTTGGAATTAGAACAAGCGATGTTAGCCACCTCACTCAGTGATTCACCGCGCTATCAAGATTTGTTGAATCGGTTTCATGAAATCGAAGCAAAACTGGCGCAAGAGTCTACTCGGTTTACGGTGCAAAGTCCCGCCATGCAAGCTTTGATTGATGAACGGAATAGTTTATTACCTTTATTGCAGGAGGAGGCTCTAGTAGTTCTTGGACCCAACGTTTCTCAAATTCGGGGAGATATTCGCGGCTTATCCACTCCTAACTCACTGCGGAGCGATTTGACTGGAAAGCTGATAGAAACGGTCAATTTGATGGAAATGACTCGGGCGAGACAATGGGCGATCGCTCAAGCCGAAACGATTGTGCAACAGCAAATGCAAGAACAAGCGACGTTAATGCGTCAATACACAGACTTACAGCGAGAACTGGAATTAGGAACGGAAAGTTTAAATCGATTTTTAGCAGTCCGAGAAAATCTTCAAATTGAATCGGCCCAAAAAGCCATGCCCTGGCAACTGATTTCTCAACCTGAAGTGGGCACTATTCCCATTTCTCCCAACTTGTCTCGGAGTTTAATCCTGGGTGTAATTGTCGGATTAATGGCAGGAATAGCTGCTGCTTTATTGGCAGAAAAACTGGATACAAAATTTCATTCTGTTGAAGACATCAAAGATTATATAGGCTTCCCCATACTAGGAACCATTCCGTTTGAAAAAGACCTCAAAGAAGACCTCAGTGTATCCGATGGAGAAAACCCAATTCAATCATCCGGAGGCTATCTATTTTCTCGGTTTTTTGAAGCCTTCCGTTCTCTCCATGCCGACCTCTATTTTATGAGTCCGGATCGACCCCTCAAGTCCATCGTTATTAGCTCTGCCTTACCTGCGGAAGGAAAGACTACAATCTCAATGAAACTGGCTGAAGCTGCATCAGCAATGGGAAATCGGGTGTTATTAGTGGATGCAGATTTGCGCCGTCCTCAAATTGATCGCCGTATGGATATACCCAACGTCTGGGGGTTAAGCAATTTGATTTCCACCGATTCACTCAATGCTCAGGACAGCATTCAGCAGTCGGCACTTAATCAGAACTTATATGTTTTAACGGCAGGACAAATTCCACCAGATCCAGCGCGCCTACTTTCGTCTCAACGCATGAAACAATTAATTGAGGAGTTTAAAACGAATTTTGATTTAGTGATTTTTGATACGCCTCCATTAGGGGCAATCTCCGATGCGAAGTTTTTAGCGCCTCATACCGATGGGTTAGTCATGGTTATCGGCATCGGTCAAAGCGATCGGGCTATTTTACGAGACGTTTTTGATGGATTAAAAATGTCTCGCACCCCAGTCCTGGGCCTAGTCGCCAATGGCGTTAAACAATATCTGCCGACTTCCTATAACTACTATGAAAGCTACTATGCACCTGATGAAAACCGAGTCCATTCACAATAAATATTGGGTCTTACATTTCAATGCCCATACTTGGACGGGAAAGAACATTTTTTGAAAATTCCCTGATTCGCATCTTGGTTTGTGTATAATCCACAAAAATAC
The DNA here is from genome assembly GCF_024220515.1 of Oscillatoria sp. HE19RPO. GTDB lineage: Bacteria > Cyanobacteriota > Cyanobacteriia > Cyanobacteriales > Laspinemataceae > Laspinema. Next base: position 25,719 of record NZ_JAMXOT010000009.1, on the reverse strand, counting down.
TCCACTTTTCCTTAAAAATAAACACAAAATCGAGTAACTTGAAATGCCAAACCAACATTTTGGACGAGGACAACATCCCACCTATTTGATTACGGGAGGCGCAGGATTTATTGGTTCTCACCTAGCAGAGGCATTATTAGCTAAAGGTTCTCCCGTGCGAGTTATCGATAATTTATCAACGGGAAGTATCGAGAATATTCGCCACCTATTAGATCGCCCAGACTTTCACTTTGCCTACGCTGACATCACCAATGATATGGTGTTGGATCGACTGGCATCAGAAGCGGATATCATCATTCATTTAGCCGCAGCCGTGGGCGTCAAACTGGTGGTAGAAAATCCCGTACAGACCATTCAGACGAATATCATGGGCACCGAGAAAGTCCTAGAAACGGCAAATCGGTATCGGGCCAAAGTCGTCATTGCTTCCACCTCAGAAGTCTATGGGAAAGGACATAGTATTCCATTCCGAGAAGATGATGATGTGGTACTCGGATCAACCAGTCGCAATCGATGGGGGTATGCGGCCTCGAAAATGGTGGATGAATTTTTAGCGTTAGCCTATTATCACGAGAAAGGATTGCCCGTGGCGATCGCTCGTCTGTTCAATACCGTCGGACCTCGACAAACTGGACGCTATGGTATGGTGATTCCCCGCTTGATCCAACAGGCACTACAGGGAGAACCTCTCACTGTATATGGAGACGGCCAGCAATCCCGCTGCTTCCTCCATGTGGAAGATGCAGTCAGAGCCCTGATTGGCCTCGCTGAGTCTTCCGAAGCCGTTGGGGAAGTTTTTAATGTAGGGTCACAACAGGAGATTACGATTTTAGATTTAGCCCAGCGGATTATTGATCGGGTGGGAACTACAGGAAATAACAGACTGTCTGAAATTCAAATGATTCCTTATGGCCAAGCCTACGCACCTGGATTTGAAGATATGCAGCGGCGTTTTCCGGACTTATCCAAGATTGCCGAGTATATAGGCTGGCAACCCACGCGATCGCTGGATGAAATTTTGGAGGATGCGATCGAGAGTTTTACCACTACTAATACTCAGGATGCAATCGTGGCATGAAGCTATTAATAATCAACGGCATTTTCCCCCAGATATGGGGGCCAGCAACCTAGACTTTCTTTGTCTATTTTTGACAGAGAACCAATTTCAATCAATCCCTGGATCATCTTTAGATGCGACATAAGCTACCTCACTTAACTGAAAAATTGACTCCTAATCTCCTAAAGATTCTTAGCAACACGAGTTGGCTGTTTGCAGATCGCCTTCTGAGGTTATTTTTAGGGATGACCGTTGGGGTGTGGGTTGCTCGTTATCTAGGTCCAGAGAAGTTTGGAGTTTACAATTATGCTCTAGCTTTTGTGGCACTATTTAGTCCCTTAGCACAGCTAGGGCTAGATAAAATTGTCGTCCGCGACATTGTGAGAGATCCCTCTTGTGCCGATGAAACTTTAGGCACTGCCTTTATCTTAAAGCTTATGGGCGGTTTTGTGACCCTGTTGCTAACAGTTGGACTCATTTCTTGGCTGCGTCCTGACGATAAATTTACCTGCTTTTTAGTGGCGATCCTTGCAGGGGGGACAATTGTCCAGCCGTTTCAGACCATTGATTTTTGGTTTGAGTCACAAGTTAAATCCAAATATACAGTTTATGCGAAAAGTAGCACTTATATCGTTACAAATTGTCTAAAAATATTGTTGATTTACTTTAAAGCATCTTTAATCGCATTTGCTTTTACTAATTTACTCGATGTAACGCTTAGTGCTTTGGGATCGGGAATTGCTTACTACTCACAAGGTCATAATTTTAAAAATTGGCACATTAGTTTGAAGCGATGCATAAAATTATTCCAGGATAGTTGGCCTCTAGTTATCTCCGGTGTGATGATTATGATTTATATGCGAATCGATCAAATTATGTTGGGACAAATAGCAGGGAATGAAGAGGTGGGAATTTATTCCGTTGCGGTCCGACTCGCAGAACTCTGGTACTTGATACCTACAGCGATTGTATCCTCTACCTTTCCCAGTATTGTTGAAGCAAAGAAGATTAGCGAAGAGGTCTTTTACAAAAGACTACAAAAACTTTATAATCTGATGGCTTTTAGTGCTTATGCGATCGCTATAATCGTCACTTTCTCATCAAGCTGGATTATTACAGCTCTTTTTGGAGAGGTTTACCATCGTTCTATTCCCATATTATTAGTTTTAATTTGGTCGTTGTTATTTACAAACTTAGGGATAGCTAGGAGTTCTTTTTTAACCACGATGGATTTAACAAAACTTCATTTAATGACTGTGTTTTGGGGAATGCTCATCAATGTGACTCTCAACGCATATTTAATTCCCCTGTACGGAGGAATGGGAGCGGCGATCGCCTCTAGTATTGCTTATTGCTTTGCGACTTACGGTGCCTGTTTTTTATGTAAACCTCTCTTGAAAACGGGGTATATGTTATCAAAAGCGATTATTTATCCTCAAATATGGTAAGGACAATGAAAGCAAAATTGAAGTCTACTCTGAAGAAACTAGGAATTTATGCGTCATACGATTTGATGAAAAGTGGCGCTTTAAATGAATTAGGATGGTTTAGGTCTTATCGAGAAGAAAAACCTGTTGACAAAGATGGTAATCCAACTCCTTGGATGACTTATCCTGCTATTGCGTTTTTAGAAAAAAGAATAAAACCAGAAATGACAGTTTTTGAATATGGCAGTGGAAACTCTACGTTGTGGTGGGCTGAAAGAGTTAAATTTGTGATTTCCTGTGAACACAATCGCCAATGGTATGAACAAGTTAAAAAAGATATCCCTGAGAATGTCGAACTACATTATGTTGAACTCAAAAAAGGAGGTGAATATTGTGAAAAAATAATCAAATACTCGGGAAAATTGGATCTGGTTGTTATCGATGGAAGAGACCGAGTTAATTGTGCCAGAAATTCATTAAAAGCTTTAAAAAATGAAGGAGTTATTATCTGGGATAACAGTGATAGAGACCAATACAACGAAGGATACTCTTTGTTATTACGAAATGGCTACAAAAGACTAGATTTTACTGGAATGGGGCCAATAAACGTTCAGTCTTGGTGTACTTCTTTGTTTTACCGCAAATTAAATTGTCTCGGGCTATAATTATGAATATTTTCTATTTATTTATTACCGAAAATAATCAGGAACAAAAGCAGTTAGGGAAGTTTATTGATGAGTTGAATATTTCAAAAAAATGTCAAATATTAGATTTAGGTTGTGGATATGGCAATAATATTCAATATTTGCAAAATAAAAATAATAATAAAATTACAGGAATCGATATAAATGCTTTAATCATAGATCAGAATCGAAAAGAAGGATTAGACTGTTTGACAGTAGAAGAATTTGAAAAACAGAAAGAAAAATATATAGAAAAATATGATGTATTGTTAATGTGCCATGTAATTGAACACTTACCCTCCAATGAACTACTAGATTTTATGAATTATTATTTAGACTGTCTCAAAAAAGGAGGCCATTTAATTATCGCCACACCTTTATATTACTCGGGCTTCTATGATGACTTTGATCATGTAAAGCCTTATCACCCAACTGGGATCGACTTAGTTTTTGGCAGGCGATCGGCACAAGTTCAATATGTAGCACGGCATCAACTTGAACTTGTAGATATTTGGTTTAGAAAATCTCAACACAAGTTACAATTCTTTCCGGGGCTATATTTAAAAAATAAACCCAAGTGGCCGCATTTAATAAATTTAACATTAGCAATTTTATTTAAAGCCAGCTTTGGAGTCATAGGCAGAAAAACTGGCTGGATGGGACTGTATAGGAAGGTATCTGAATGAAAATATTTAAAATCACCACGGCTTATCCACTGTACTTAAACAAATTTTATGCGAAGCATCCTGAATTAACTATAAAATCTTATGCGGAACAAAAAGCATCTCTTGATTATGATGCTTTTAGTTGGCCTGACTTCTGGTCAAATGCGCTCACTCCTCTCGGATACGAAATGATGGAAGTGACTGCTAATATTCAGTCAATGCAAACAGCTTGGGCAAAAGAAAATGGCGTGAAGTTTAAGAAACATAACTGGATCCAAAATATCGCTTTTGAGCAAGTCAAAAAGTTTCAGCCTACTGTACTATTTGTGCAAGATTACGTCACTTTTAGTTCCCAATGGTTAAGGGAATTAAAACAGTCATGTTCTTCAATAAAGCTTATTTTGTGCTGGGTTGGGAGTGCTATTCCCAAAACTGATTTATTTAAGAATGTTGATTTACTTTTATCTTGTGCCCCAGAGTCTATTGAATATTTCAGAAGAGTCGGCTTTCGGGCAGAACACCTGAATCATGCCTTCGATTTCAGAATTAATTCTCGCTTAGAATCAAAATGTGAAAAATTCGACTTTTCTTTTATTGGTCAAATTATCCCCCAAGATCAATTTCACTTGAAGCGACAGGAATTACTCGAAGAGATTTTAGAACTAACTCCCGTGGATATTTTTTCACCAAGTGCGGATTTGAATTGGCGTGATCGCTTGAATTATGGGCTAAAACAAGGAATTGTCATTGCGACTAAAGGGCTGAAGAATATGAGAATATCAGATTCAACTTTATCTCGCATCCCAGTCATTAGTAAAGCGGCTAAGTGGAACGAAGTACCAAGCTATTCAGCGATCAACAATCCAATCAAATTCTATCTTAAGCCATCAGTTTTTGGGTTGGAAATGTACCAAACATTATTAGAATCTAAAGCAACCTTGAATATCCATGCTGACTCATCGCCGATTTATGCTTCTAATATGCGCCTATTTGAGGCAACTGGTGTCGGAACCTGCTTAGTTACGGACTGGAAAAAGAATATCAGTGAATTGTTTGAGCCAGACAAAGAGGTAGTTATCTACAAGTCTGCTGAAGAATGTATCGACAAGGTGAAGTGGCTGCTGGATCGTCCCCAGGAAAGAAAGGCGATCGCTAAAGCTGGACAAGATCGAACATTAAAAGATCATACGTTTGCTCAACGTGCTGTACAGTTCGACGAAATTATCAAAAAGGAGCTAGAAGTTAGATGACTGTAAAATGTCCAGTCTGTGAAAATAAGCGAAGTGTTTGTTTCTCCGCAACTATATTGCAGAAGTATCAAGTAGATTACTTTTACTGCGATCGCTGCGGGCTACTTCAAACAGAAACCCCCTATTGGCTAGAAGAATCTTACCAAAACGCGATCGCGGATGCTGACACGGGGTTAGTTTCCCGAAACATAAGCATCTCTAAAGTTCTTTCTCGGATTCTTTTCTTCCTATTTGACAGACAAGGAAAGTATCTAGACATAGCAGGAGGCTATGGAATGTTAACTCGCCTAATGCGGGATATTGGCTTCGATTTTTATTGGTCTGACTTATACTGTGAAAATTTGTTAGCAAGAGGTTTTGAATCCTCTATTGCGAGTAAGCCTTTCACAGCAATTACAGCTTTTGAAGTCTTAGAACATATCTTGGATCCTTTTGAATTTATAAAAACTTCACTCACAGAAGCGGAATCTTCAACCATTATTTTCTCAACTCAAATCTTCAATGAAAAACCCCCATTTCCTGATAATTGGGACTACTACTCGCTAAATACAGGTCAGCACATTTCCTTCTATCAGCAAAAAACTCTCCAATTTTTAGCGCAAAATCTATCGTTAAACTTTTACTCTCATGGAAATATCCATATGTTTAGCGCTCGCTCTATCAGCAACTCTGTATTTATTTTTCTCGTTAGTCAAATTTCATATTTTTTATTTGAATATGTCCAAATTAATTTAACATCTAAAACTTTGTTAGACTATAAAAAGCTAATAAACTAATTACAATAATTCTCAAGTGAAGGAATTTCAATGGTCAGCGTAGTTTACGATTATCAGGCATTTTCCTTGCAGGAACGTGGGGGTATCTCTCGGTATTTTTATGAATTGGCCACTCGGGTTGCTAACTATGATGAATGTCAGGTAAAAATTTTATCATTTGCTTATGTTAACAAATATTTAAGTAATTCTCCAAAGAACTTGGTTGTGGGTTTACCAATTCCCACAATTCCTATATCATCAAGAGCCATTAGCAAGCTGAACTTTGAATTGTCTAAAGGGTTAAGTCAATTTAATGGTAAAATCTCTCAATTATGGATGGAGAGACTGTCTCCCTCTCCGGATATTGTTCATGAAACTTACTATTCTTCCCATCGATTGGCTCCTAAACAGTCAAAAACTGTAATTACAGTATATGACATGATTGCCGAAAAATTTTGTGAGTTCCCCTGTCAGCAAAAATCCGGTGATATTTTGTCATTAAAAGCGACATCTATTCAAAGAGCAGATCGAGTTATATGTATATCAAATAACACTAAAAATGACTTGCTGGAATTAGTTAATGTGGATCCGGCAAAAGTTTCAGTAGTTCATTTGGGTTCTACTTTAAAAAAAATAGAAGATGATTATAATAAATTTTGGTCTGAATTGAACCCATACATACTTTATGTAGGTTCCCGAAACAGCTATAAAAACTTTCAGCGTTTACTGGAAGCATACGCCAGATCAAATTTGCCAAAAGATTTTCAATTAGTCTGCTTCGGGGGAGATCCTTTTGCTCGTAGAGAGCTTGAAATAATTAAGGAATTGCACTTAGGGGAAGGTAAGGTGATCTACATTTCAGGGGATGATAAAAAATTAGCGAGTTTTTATAGTCATGCTTCAGCTTTTGTCTATCCTTCGCTGTATGAAGGATTTGGAATTCCTTTGTTAGAAGCCATGTCATGTGATTGCCCGGTAGTTTGCAGTAACACCAGTTCAATGCCTGAAGTAGCTGGCAAGGCTGCAGAATTTTTCGATCCTTACGATCCGGAAAGTATTGCTTATGCTTTGAAAAAAGTCTTATATTCAACTGAGAAAACTGAAAAATTAATCCAGTTAGGACAGGAGAGAGTTAAACATTATTCATGGGATACTTGTGCAGAACAAACACGCTCTATTTATTTATCCTTGGTCTAATTTTTGAAAAACGATACCAGGAGACGGCTGTCAGTGTTAGGAATCATTCAAAACCTATTAACTAAATCTGCCTTCAATCAACCCGAGCCAATTTCAGGACTGGAAGATTATATATCATTCCTGAATAATCTAGGATTACCTACCCACTTGGTAGCAATCCTAGAGTCAGAGCGGCACTCTAGTCTACCAATGGGAGGTTGGGAAGGCATCGCCTCATTAACCTGTCGGGGTGAGAATCAGCATCTCTATGATATTGATGTTCGGTATGCGTGGGGCTCGGAGATATTTAAGCAGAATCTTTTTGATTTCGGCTGGAGCGAAGCCACTCTGCTATATAAAAAACCTAAACACGAACCTCTTCGCCACAAATTCATTATTTATCTGTGCGAAGCTTCTACCGGACTCCAGATAAGTCAGAAGTCCGACTCAGTTCCAGAAGGATTTGTGATCGGACAGTATTGGCAAACAATTCATCACTTTTATTTACTTGTACCTCTAGATCATCCTTTTGTATTGCCCCCAATGAGCAGTAATTCTACTCATTTTGGTGATTATGGGACCACCCGATCCTTAACCACGGAAAAACCCCCTTTGATTAATCAAGTGGATAATGGGATATCGTCTTTACTTTTCTTACTGCCTCATCCATTACGCCAAGAAGAAGGAGGCTTACGCACGAAGGGACTCTTTAAAAAAATCGATAAAAATGAAATGATTATTTCTGTAATTACTGTAGTCTTTAATGGAGAGAAATATTTAGAACAAACAATTCAATCCGTTATCAATCAATCTGCCAACATAGAATATTTGATTATTGATGGAGGCTCTACAGATAACACTTTGGACATCATCAAAAAATATGAAAATCAAATTGATTACTGGGTGAGCGAACCAGATGGTGGAATTTATGATGCCATGAATAAAGGTACAATTGCTGCATTAGGAACCCATACACTTCATATTAATGCGGATGATTTAATTTTTAATCCTGATTCTTTACCGAATCAATTGAAAAACAAAAATCAAGCAAGAGGTATTTTTACCTTGCTAGAGCATGGATTTGTTTCTACTCGATTGCCGAGAAAAATTAATCCTATATATTATATCAATTTAGTTGAAATACCTTTGAGTCATCAAGGTTTTGTAGGAATAAAAAATAAAAAATCAATCTTTGACTCTAATTATCAATTTATCGCAGATCGAATCGTTATGTGTTCTAAAATAGCCGAAGAAAACATAGATAATTTTGAAGATATTATTGCGATGCGTCGGGCGGGTGGAGTGATTTCAGAAGTTCATTCAGGAGTAATAAAAGAAATCAAAAGTGCGTTAGAATCCTGCGGTGATTTTCAGGTTCATTTTAGATTACTGAAATTAGATAGTTACTGTCGGCTAAGAAAAATAGCTAAATTAATGGGATTTGTTAATTTCAAGAGAAAATATTGGAGCTAATATTCTATGATTAACCAGATACACGCTCTACTTCATCGACCGGAGAAAGGTTGGGATCCTATTCCCGATCAATATGCAGAAAAATATGCTCAATATGCTTGGGACCGATTTGATCCCACTTTGATTGAGAAGTTAGAAAAAAGGATAGGAAGTTTTGAGGGGAAACGGGTTTTAGATTTAGGTGGTGGTCCAGGTCAATACAGTGTAGCTTTTGCCCAACGGGGAGCAAAAGTAACATGGCATGATATTAGCCATAATTATAAAAATATTGCGAGTAAATATGCAGAAAATATCAGGGTTAAAATTGATTTTTCTATTGGGTATTTAGAAGATATTCAAGATTTTAATTATCAAACATTTGACTTTGTATTTAACTCTGTGTGTTGGTGTTACTGCATGAGCGACAGTCAGTTTTCAAAAATTATTTTTAATTTGTTAAAACCTGGGGGTTCTTGCTACATATTTACTCAATCTCAACCAGAGCCTAATGCTAGGTTGGTCACGCGGATTCAATATATATTAAATAATTACCTATGGTGGAAAATAGGTCATCCTTGGCCACCACATGACCGGGTAACAAACTTGTTTAATTCTTACCCGATAGAACGTCTAATCGTTGATTATCATTACCCTGGAAAAATTGCTGAAATTTTCTTTACAAAAGTTAAATAAATCAAATATGAAGCCACAATATTTAATCAGATTTGATGACATCACTCCGACTATGAACTGGTTAGTCTGGTCGGAAGTCGAAAAAATTTTGATTGATCTGAATGTCAAGCCTATTCTGGCGGTTATTCCGGACAATCAGGATAAAGATTTACAAATTTTTCAACCTGCCCCTCAGTTTTGGGATAAAGTTCGGCAGTGGCAACGTCTAGGCTGGACTATTGGCTTACATGGATATCAGCACCGCTGTATTACTAGAGAAGCCGGGTTAGTTGGGTTAAACCTCAAAAGTGAGTTTGTTGGTTTACCGCTTCAAACCCAAGAAGATAAACTTCGCAAGGCTATAGAAGTTTTTCAAAATGAGGATGTTAATCCCGAAGTTTGGATTGCTCCTTTCCATTCATTTGATTCTTTGACTCTTATAGGGCTAAAAAAAATAGGAATTAATTGTATTAGCGATGGATTATTTTTATTGCCTTATAAAGATTCTCAAGATATGATTTGGATTCCACAGCAGTTATGGAAATTTCGTCCCCTACCCTTTGGAATCTGGACTATTTGCTTTCACTGTAACCATTGGACTGAATCTGACCTTAAAAAATTTCGGACTGATGTCTATAGTTATCAAAAATTTATTGCTTCTTTTCATGATGTTATTCCCAAACGAAAATGTGGTTATTATAATCATATTTTAAATCAAGCTTCAGGAAACATTTTTAATTTAATTCTTGGGAAAAAGAAAAAACTTAAAATTAAATGAATTAAAAACATGAGAAAAAACAGATGGTCATTCAAGTTTTCAAAAATTTTATTAATAGTATTAATTTTAGCTTTGGCTACAGTTGCAGGCATTCAATTGGGTGAATTTTTACTATCGATACCCAAGTTTGGGCATTACATTCTGTCTCGGCTTCCCACTACAGATTTAGTAACAGATTATACTATAGGATTAATTTGGGCAATCTCTTTAACTGTGAGCATTTTTTTGTGGCCTATCAGTAATTCTGATAAAAGAATTTTATTGTGGCTATGGTTTGCAAGAACAGCAGTTACTTTGGGTTTTATGCTAATTTACGAATATTTCTATGATCTTGATGCCTACAATTATTTTTTAGCATCTACTCGATCTGATTTTCCCTGGGAAAGAGTAGGACTAGGATATGGGACTCCGAATTTAGCCGCTTTGGCTTGGTTACACAATCAAGTTTTACCCACTTCATATCATGCTTTAAAAGTGTCTTTTTCTATGATAGGTTTATTGGGAATTTATCTGGTTTATAAATCCATAGTAATTTTGTTGAATTATCAAAATCAAAAAATACTTTATTGCTTAGGGCTTTTTCCATCTATTTTATTTTGGTCATCAATTGTTGGAAAAGATCCGATAGTGTTTTTTGGAATATGTATGTATTTTTATGGAATTATTAAATGGCAAAATAAATCTAATTTATTTGGTATGTTTTTAGCAATTGCAGGAGTTTTTATTTCTATCAATATTCGAATATGGCTAGGACCAATTTTAGTATTCCCTTTGGTAGTTTTTGCTGCCATCTCGATCAGGGGGATATTACCTAAATTAATAACAGTTGGTTTAGCAATTGCCATATTTATGGTTACTGTAAATCAGTTTAGTTCACATTTTGCAATAGAAAGCGCAGAAGAGGTGGTTAGCACGGTCGATAGACTAGCGCAAGCACAATCGATAGGAGGTTCTAGTCAGGATTTGGGAGGATTTTTCAGTTTCAGTGACATGATAGCGTTCTGGCCTCTAGCAGTCTTTACAACTTTGTTCCGTCCTCTTCCTGGGGAAGTGCTAAATCCTTTCGGTTTATTAGCTGGTGTTGAGAATCTTATCCTGATTATTTTCTTTTTTTCAACCCTCAAACAAACTCGGTGGGAAACCTGGAAAAATCCTGTAGTGATTTGGATGAGTTTACTAATCTTAACATGGGCAAGTATATACGGGTTTTATTCGTCAGCTAATTTGGGAGCAGCAGTTCGATTTAAATTACAAATTTTACCAATTTTTCTTGGGTTTTTATTTTACTTGAACTCTCAAATAATTCAAACAAAGATGAATAAAAACCAAAAAAATTAATAAAATATATACTTAAAATAATAGTTACATTATTACTCCAGTGAATACAAAAAAAATTATCCATATTCAGAAAGTCGCGGGCATTGCCGGTTCAGAAAACTACCTGCTAACCTTACTCCCACAGCTAAAAAAGTATGGTTACGATACAACCATGCTCGTTTTGGCGGACTCCGAAGACGGTCCAGAATCTTTCATCGAACAAATGCAGGCGGTTGGAATTCCGACTTATCGAATCTCGATGGGTGCAGATATAGACCCACTCCTAGTTTTCCAGATCACAGACTATCTCATACCAAACTATTTTGACTTAATCCACACCCATTTATTCCATGCTGATATCTATGGCAGTTTAGCCGCACGATTGGCAGGTATTCCAGCAATTATTTCCACGAAACATGGTTTCAATCCTTGGCGTTCTAAAAAAAAATACGGTTTTTTAGATCGCCTAGCAGCTTCACAGCAGCAGCAAATTATCACCGTATCAAAAGCGATCGGTGAATGGTTGGTGAAGACCGAAAAACTTCCGTTGGCAAAGATGCGGGTCATCCCCAATGCAATTGAGATAGAAGACATACAACCTATCACTAAACACCCCAAAGAATTAGTTAACTTTTCCAAACCTATCATCGGGACAGTTAGCCGTCTGCTGCATCAAAAAGGCGTCCATGTTCTACTTGATGCTTTTGCAAAATGTCTAGAACAGCACCCACAAGCCTCTTTAGTAATTGTTGGTGACGGCCTTTATCGCCATCAATTAGAAGAACAAGCCAGGACTTTGGGAATTGTCGAAAATACTCATTTCCTGGGCTATCTCCAACAACCCAGGTTAAGTGCTGTTGTTTCAGAGTTTGATATCTTTGCTTTTCCTACTTTTGGCGAAGGATTTGGACTGGTTTTGCTAGAGGCAATGGCTGTTAGTAAACCCGTAGTTGCTTCCAATGTCATGGCAATTCCTGAAATCGTGATTGATGGACAAACGGGTTTACTGGTGCCTCCGGACAACTCGGATGCTTTAGCGCAAGGATTGCTGAAACTGATAGACAACCCAAGTTTATGCCAGCAATTTGGTTTCGCTGGGCGTCAAAGATTGGAACAAGAGTTTACTGTAGATCGCATGGTACAAAAAACGATCGCAGTTTACGATGAAGTATTAGGGATTTCCCGAGTAACATGAAAAATATCGGTTGGGAACGAATCCAGTTTTATTCTCTATTGCTATCAGTCTTGATTTTAATCTACCTTTAATCAATTTAAACTTACTATGCTTTTTTCCTCCCCTCCCCCCCCCATCCGCGTGATGCGAATTATCGCTCGTATGAATGTGGGTGGTCCTGCCACTCATGTTACTTTACTTAATGAAGGATTAACTCATCTCGGGTATGAGTGTTTGTTAGTGACTGGGATGGAAACCAGTCGTGAAGGGACGCTCAAAGATGAATTTGCGGCACGTCAGTTGGCGATGGAAATTATTCCAGACTTGGGGCGTGAAATTAATTTTCGTCAGGATATTGCGACTCTGCTCAAACTGTATCAATTAATGCGGGAGTGGAAGCCGGATATTGTTCATACCCATACGGCAAAAGCGGGTTTGGTGGGACGATTGGCGGCGCGGTGGGCGGGGGTGCCCTGGGTGGTGCATACGTTTCATGGTCATGTGTTTCATGGGTATTTTGGGGCGGCGAAAACTCGGTTTTTTATTGAATTAGAGAAATTTTGTGCGAAGCTGAGTAGCCGGATTATTACGATTAGCGATCGCCTGAAATCGGAAATTGTCAGCTATGGTATCACCGATGCTTCCCACATTGAAGTGATTCCTTTGGGTCTGGAACTCCATCGGCTCAAGGACGTCTCAACCACAAATCAGTTTCGTGCAGAATTCGATTTACCGGCGGATGTCGGTTTAGTGGGTGCGGTAGGGCGTTTGGTGCCGATTAAAAATTTGCATCTATTTCTGGAGGCGGCTGCGATCGCTTATCACCAAAATCCCCATCTGCGTTTTGCGATCGTTGGCGATGGCGAACTGCGTGGGGAACTTGAAACTTACGCCGAACAGTTGCACATTGAAAAAGCGGTCATCTTCACCGGATGGCGTCGGGATTTGGCGCAAGTGTATGCGGATTTGGATGCTGTGGTGATTTCCTCGGATAATGAAGGGACTCCGGCTTCTTTGATTGAGGCAATGGCTGCCGGTTGTCCGGTGATTTCTACCCGGGTTGGGGGGGTTGCGGATTTAATCCAGGAAGGTTACACTGGGCGTCTAGTTCCCCCCCGGGACGCGAACGCTTTAGCTGAAGCTATTCTCACTTTATTTCAGGAATCTACGACTACGGCTCAATTCGCACAACAAGCGCAAACCCTGACGTTACAAAACTATACGTCAGAACGGTTAGTTGCTGATATGGACAAGTTTTACAAAACTTTAACCCTTGTTGCTAAGACTCGTCCCTTTTCTCTAGGGATTGTATCACCGGAGAAACGTAGTTAGACTAAAGACTGACGCAACGCAACTAAAAAACAGGTTTTTATACTCTTCTTCTGACTAAAAATCAGAATTTTTAGTTCAGCAGCCGGGTTTTTAGATGGAATCTTGTTTAGGACAAACCCAATCCGATGCAAGTTTGTGGTGGGTTGGTTGAGTCCCTAGGCCATTTGAGGTGCATTTGACAGCAGGGTGACTGGAAGAACACTGTGTTAGCTGATCGCCAGAGGATACAATCCGCAAAATGGCGGCTGAGTTAACCATTGAGGTGATTTGTGGTGTTTTTTCACTCTGTACTGAACCCAAATGTACCAGATTAGGGCAATTTCATGACTACACATTGGTTACTTGCTGAGGCTGTCATTTTGTCGATGTCTCTGGCGGGTGGAGGGACTTATCTAGCCCGCTATGCCGCTTGCCGTTTTCGGTGGCTGGATAAACCGGGACAGCACAAGGCACATAGTCGTCCGATTCCCCTGTTAGGCGGAATTGCGATGTATGTAGGTTTTATTGTGACTTTACTGATTGTTGATTCACCGTGGTTATTCTCCCAAGGGGTGACTCTGGCGATCGCCGCGACGTTGCTGGCGGGGATGGGATTGTATGACGACCTGCGCGGACTCAATCCCCTACCTAAACTGGTCGGCCAACTGTTGGCGGGCATTGCTTTGGTCTCTAGTGGGATTTTTATACATTTAACGGGAATTCAGGGGTTGGATATTGCCCTGACTTTATTTTGGGTGGTCGGAATCTGCAATGCTCTGAATCTGCTAGATAATATGGATGGTCTGTCTGCGGGGGTGAGTGCGATCGCCTGTGTTGGTTTCGGGGCGATCGCCTGGGTCCAAGGACAAATTCCCTTGGTTCTCGTTTGTGGGACGATCTTCGGGATTACCTTGGGATTCCTGCGGTTTAACTGGCATCCGGCCACAATTTTTATGGGAGATGCGGGCAGTCTGTTTATTGGATTTTTGTTAGCGGCCCTGGGATTGATGGTCATTTCCCCCAATGCAGAATTTTCCGGAACTTGGCTAGTTCCCATCGTTATTTTAGCAGTTCCAATTTTTGATACAACCCTGGTTACCTTCTCACGTCTGCGTCGCCAACTGAAACTCACTGATGGAGGACGGGATCACAGCTCCCATCGGTTGGTACGGATGGGGTTAACGGTTCCCCAAGGGGTGGGACGAATTTATAAAGCAGCGGGCGTTTGCAATGCGGTAGGAGTGGCGATCGCGCTTAACCCATCTTGGGCGATCGCCGCACCGAGTGTGATGATTCTCGGTTTATTGGCGATCGCGGCCTTCTTTTGGTTTGAGCAAGTGGACCTTTCCGATACCGGACAACCCACCCCGGATTCTCACCCTTCCCGGTTCGTTTCAGACTCCGAATCGTTAGCTTCTCCGCCAGTTTATAAACAGCCCCAACTTTAATCCTTGATGCCACGTTTCTATTCAATTTTTCAATTAAACCACACCCCATTATGTCGGAAAAAATTGCAATTATTGGACTGGGTTATGTCGGGCTACCCTTAGCCATTGCCTTAGCTAAAAAGTTTCCAGATACCGTTGGATTTGATATCAAACCGGAGAAAATTCACGCCCTCACCCAGGGAATCGACGCGACGGGAGAAGTCTGTTTAAATCACTTAAAATCAACTTCTCTTCAATTCACCAATGATCCCAATCATTTAAAATCATCCAACTTTTTCATTGTTGCTGTTCCCACCCCGATTGACTCCAATCATTATCCCGATTTAACCCCTTTAATCCGAGCATCAGAACTGGTGGGGCGAGTCTTGCAACCCGGTTCGGTCGTTGTGTATGAATCTACAGTTTATCCCGGGGTGACTGAGGAAACTTGCGGAACCATTTTAGCCCGAGAATCTGGATTGCGTCCAGGTATTGATTTCAAATTAGGCTATTCTCCCGAACGCATCAATCCTGGAGATCCAGAACATAGGCTGGAAACAATTATTAAAGTGGTTTCTGGGGAAGATGCGGAGACATTAGAGCGGGTGGCACAGGTTTATGAATCGATTATTGATGCGGGAGTTTATCGCGCTCCTTCGATTAAAGTGGCAGAATCTGCCAAAGTGATTGAAAATATTCAGCGGGATTTGAATATTGCCTTAATGAATGAACTGGCTTTAATTTTTGACCGCTTGAATATCTCGACTCATGAAGTATTGGCTGCTGCTGGGACTAAGTGGAACTTTTTACCCTTCAAACCGGGATTGGTAGGCGGTCATTGCATTGGTGTTGACCCGTATTATCTAACTGCAAAAGCTCAACAAGTCGGCTATCGTCCAGAGGTCATTCTCGCGGGTCGGCGCATCAATGACAATATGGGGCGTTATCTGGGTCAGCGGTTAATTAAACTGTTGACTAATCATGAAAATATTCCCATCAAGCAGGTTCGTGTGGGTATTTTAGGAATGACATTTAAAGAGAATGTTCCCGATACTCGCAATACTCGGGTTCCCGATATTGTGGTTGAACTCGAACAGTTTGGAATCAGACCTTTAGTCCATGATCCCATTGCCAATCCGGAGGAAGTTCACCAAGTTTATGGCATTTCTATGAGTCCTTGGTCTGATTTTTTTGCCTTGGATGCACTGATTCTAGCGGTACCCCATCGTCAATATTTAGAATGCTCACCGGATGAGTTAATCCAATGTCTGAATCCCGAGGGCATTTTTATGGATATTAAATCAGTGTTGGGTCCGAGTCTTTTTCCTTCAAAAATAGTTTACTGGAGTTTATAACGGGTTATGAAACCGATTTTAGTGACTGGGGCGGCTGGTTTTATTGGCTTTCATTTGTGTCAGCGGTTGCTGGGACGGGGGGAAGCGATTCTGGGTATCGATAATCTGAATGATTATTATGATGTTAATTTAAAGCGATCGCGACTGGCGTTGTTGCAAGCGCATCCCCAATTTGAGTTTTGCCAATTAGATTTGAGCGATCGCCAAGGAATAGAAAAACTGTTCGCTGACTATCAACCGGACCGGGTAATTAATTTAGCGGCCCAAGCGGGGGTGCGTTATTCGTTAACCCATCCTCATGCTTATGTGGAGAGTAACTTAATCGGGTTCACGAATATTTTAGAAGGGTGTCGGCACAACAATGTCAACCATTTGGTGTTTGCATCTTCCAGTTCAGTTTATGGCGCAAATACCAAAATGCCCTTTTCTGTTCGGGATAATGTAGATGCGCCGATTAGTTTATATGCGGCGACTAAAAAAGCCAATGAATTGATGGCGCATACCTACAGCTATTTATATGGATTGCCAACCACGGGTCTGCGATTTTTCACGGTTTATGGTCCTTGGGGCCGTCCCGATATGGCGTTGTTTCTGTTTACCGAAGCGATATTAGCCGGAAAACCGATTCCTGTTTTTAACTATGGTAAAATGAAAAGAGATTTTACCTATATTGACGATATTATCACCGGGGTAGTCCGGGTTCTCGATCGCATCCCTCAGAACCATCCAGAAGCAACGGAAACGCTTTCTCGTAGCCCCGGTCTTGCTGTTCCTTATAAAGTTTACAATATTGGCAACAATCAGCCGGTTGAATTGTTGCGATTTATTGAAATTTTGGAAGACTGTCTGGGCAAAAAAGCAGAAAAGGAATTCCTTCCCATGCAACCCGGGGATGTACCTGCGACTTATGCCGATATTGAGGAATTAGAGCAAGATGTAGGATTTCGCCCCAGTATTCCCCTGGAGGTGGGAATTCCCCGATTTGTTTCTTGGTATCAGTCCTATTATCGGCCTTTTTCTGGTAATGGACAGCCAGGTCTTGCTGAGTGTTTACCTACGCTAGACTGAGCGGAATATGTTTAAAAAAATTAAGGGAGGAAGTCTCTCAATCAAGTTGGTTTGACTAGGATCTGAACACTGTTAATTATCGCAATATTGATCAGCTTCATTCAAACTCAGTTGTTGTTTATAATATCCTAACGGGTTTGAGATATTGGGTTATCAGGTTAGTTTAAATTGTTTGCCCTTTAGGGAATGTGGACGACCACATTCCCTATTTTTATATGACGACTCCTAGATGCTGAATCCGCCCGACTCTGGTCAGGCCCCTGCTTCAACTCCTGGATAGGCCCCAGATATCCCGGGATATCATTTCTAGTCCCTGAATCCGGTCTGATCTATCCGGGCCTGTTTGTCAAGTACAATTGATACCAAATTAGCTCCAATGACTCTGTTTAAATTAGGGGTAATCTTGTATAATAATCGCCCAATTCTAGGAGACTTTCAAACGATGATCGACCTCTATACCTTTCCAACTCCCAATGGACGCAAGGTTTCTATTCTGTTAGAAGAGTTAGGTATTTCTTACAATGTCCATAAAATTGATATTACCCAAGGGCAGCAATTTTCCCAAGATTTTGTGGAGATTAATCCTAATAGCAAAATTCCGGCAATTATCGACCATGATACAGAAATAACAGTGTTTGAATCGGGGGCTATTTTGATGTATCTGGCGGAAAAAACGGGGAAATTATTGCCAAGGGAGACAAAATCTCGCTATCAAGTGATGGAATGGTTGATGTTTCAGATGGCCAGTGTTGGTCCGATGTTTGGGCAGTTTAATCATTTTAATCGGTTTGCGCCGGAAAAAGTTCCTTATGCGATCGCCCGTTATGAGCAAGAAACTTTACGATTGTATGGGGTATTAGATAGACAATTGGCCGATCGCCCCTATATTGCGCTTGAGGATTACTCTATTGCAGATATTGCGCTTTTTCCTTGGGTGGCGAGTTACGAGTTTATGGGGTTGACTTTGGAACAACATCCCCATCTGAAGCGCTGGGTAGAATTACTACAGGAACGTCCGGCAGTACAACGGGGGATGGCAGTCCCTGCATAAATTACTCTTTTTTAAGAGAAAATAGCGCCGGAGAAAAGGAAGCGGGTTAATTTTATAGGGGATGGGAGGGAGGACTTCAGTTGTGACACCGAAGCGGGGATAACGACTGAAGTCGTTACTACAAACTACAAAGAATATCTTTGAGGGTTGATTTGAGAAAGTTTGTTATGCTGGGATTATCTGTCCACGAGGATAATTACAGGTATGCACGGGTTTTTGACCGGATCGTTAAAAATTGAACGGTTAAACGTGGCGATCGCCGATTTACCCACGGATCTGATTGGGACAAAATTAGTCCAGTTATCCGATTTTCATTATGAAAAGGAGGGATTGTCAGATAAACTCTTGGCGGAGGCGATCGCAGTGTCCAATCAAGCTGACCCCGATTTGGTCCTGCTGACTGGTGACTATGTAACCCAGAATCCTGACTGCATTTATGCTTTGGCATTGCAACTCAAGCATCTCCAAAGTCGCCGGGGTATCTATGGTATTTTAGGCAACCATGATATTAAGGTGCCTCATTCTAAGTCAACCATTATTGCAGCCTTCGAGAAGATTGGAATTCCTATTCTCTGGAACGAAGTAGTCTATCCTTTGGGGTCAGGTTTAGCCGTCGTGGGGATGGCAGAGGTGCAGTCGGGTCAATTTAATGCTCAGGCAGTTTTTCCCGGCATTGAGGCATCAATTCCGCGAATTGTTCTCTCCCATAATCCCGATACGGCAACTTATTTGCAAACACTTCGGGTTGATTTACAGCTATCCGGTCATACTCATGGGGGACAAATTATTTTACCCCAAATTGGACCCCTTCCAGCTTATTTCAAATGCTTTCGTGAAAAAGTTCCTAAATGGTTGAGGCAATGGATTCCTTATTTATCCAAAAACAGTTATAAAATTGTGGAGCGATGGGAGTGGTCTCAAGGGTTGCATCAGGTGGGAAACAATCAACTTTATGTGAGTCGGGGATTGGGAACTTATTTCCCGGGACGGCTATTTTGTCCCCCAGAAGTGACGATTATTACGTTGCAGGAACATCAGGATAAACAGAGGGGATAAAGCGGTTTTACACCCCCATAATATCCCAGAATTAAAATTGCTCAGGGTGCTGTCTACAAGGTTCTGCCTTGAAGATAAATAGAATGTAATGGACTGGTATGAAAAAAGATTTTATGAATGCGGTAAGACCGATCGCTTTACTAGGTGCAGTGGCGATCGCAACCCTGGGTTGGATGGCAACATTGGAGGGTTCCGAACCCCCTTATGCCCTGATTCCTGCTATCAAAATGAGCGATCATCGACCCATCGGGCCATTATGGATAACTTTGAATAAAACCCTAGAAAATTCGGTGACGACTAAACCCATTATTGCGGCCAATACTCGCTTTGGTATTAAATTATTTTCTCGAATTTATCAACAAGAAAAGGCCAATAATATTTTTATTTCTCCCTTGAGTTTAACTCTGGCTTTGCAAATGCTTAATGGTGGGGCAACGGGCGCAACTCACGAGGCGATCGCCTCGGTTTTGGAAACTCCAGGGATGGAACAAGAGCAAATTGATTCTATCATATCCGCACTCCATACTCACCTGCAAGAAATGGATTCAGAAGTAGAAATAGCTATTGCCAATTCTTTCTGGATAAAACAAGGTGGCTCTTTTAATTCTAATTTTATTCAAAGGAACGAAACCCATTATCAAGCCCAAACTCGGGAAATTGATTTTAGTAGCCCCGCTACTGCTGCACCCGTCATTAATGGCTGGGTAGCGGAAGAAACTCGTCAGAGAATAGACCATATTTTAGAGCCTAATGATTTGGATAGCGGCACGATTTCTCTGTTGGTGAATGCTATTTACTTTAAATCGGCCTGGTTGAGTCCATTTTCTGAATCGGACACTCGTGAGCATCCATTTGCCTTAGCCAATGGACAGAGTAAACCGCATCCCCTGATGTTTCAAACCCAAGAGTTTGCTTACTATGAAAATGCCTTGTTTCAGGCGATTGCTTTGCCTTATGGCAATACCGCTGAAGTAAATTTATATATTTTCCTGCCTAATCCTGAAGTGGGTTTAGATTTATTTTTAGAGCAATTGAATTCTGAAAACTGGAATTTATGGCTTAAAGAATATTGGGAAAACAAACCAGTCAGATTGGGACTGCCACGGTTTAAGATAGAATATGATATTGAATTAAAAAGTATTCTAACCGCGATGAATATGGGGATAGCTTTTAGCTCTCAGGCAGATTTTAGCTCAATTACTCCTGAACCTTTTTGGATTAGTAAAATTAAGCATAAAACATTTTTGGAGGTGAATGAAGAAGGGACGGAAGCATCAGCAGTAACCGGAATACTGGGTACTCGCAGTGGGCCAGTGGAAATGATTATCGATCGCCCTTTCTTTTTCGCAATTCGGGATGATACTACTGGCACTTTGCTGTTTATGGGGACCTTGGTTAATCCGATGCTGTGAATTTTTAAAGTTTAGAGGGAGCAATTTTCAAGGGTTCTGCTCATCAACTTCAGGAGTGGGAGCATTTTACTCCCTGTATAGGAATGAAGATGCTCCCACGGACGAAAACCCGGACTGAAGTTGTGATTATGAACACCGGAGAACGACAGCAAGTCGTTACTACAAACTTGGAGAACGACTGAAGTTGTTACTACAAACTTGGAGAACGACTGAAGTTGTTACTACAAACTTGGAGAACATTAACGAGAGTTGGTTAGGGGTTGGATGTAGTTGGTATTGGCGCGAATGAAACAATTGTTTGTTTGTTCGGGTCCGTTGCTACTTTCTACAAAGATCCAGGGTTGATTGTTGGCATCAAAGGTTAAGACAAACCCACCGGGAGAAAGTGCTGCTTGGAAGGTGGAATCGGGGGGTAATGTTCCTGTTACGGGCCAACTGCCGATATTTAAGGCCCCGGAAGAGGGAGTCCAGACTTGCTCAATGGTTCGATCGCCCATGCGACAGTTCAACCCATTGGGGTCTGGGTCTACGACTCGCCAATAGATATGATTAGATTTACCTGTATAATCCCCTTGGGCATTGGTTTGAGGTAACACCGAGGAGGCGACTGGAGGCATTTCATCCGGTGTATCGCTGCCGCGATCGTCCTGAATCGGGGGTGAAGTCGGATTGACTACCGGAGATTGGGGGGATTGGGTAGATGGGGGAGATTGGGGAGATTGGGAGGATTGGGGGGATGTCGTGCAACTTACGGTAGTCAGGGTGACGATCGCCAATAAAAGCGGTAACCCTAGGGGCTTAAATCTACCCCGATTTTGGCCCAATTGAGTCAGAGTTTTCCGCAAATAATCCAAATACATAACTTTCCGCTTCTCAATGCTAAATCAGTGAATAGTTCAATTTTCTGTTCGTCAGACTTAATTCGGGATATCCTGATTCCGGACTCTAATTTCTTGCCGGAATCATCCGCCTAAAATCTACTCGGGGCCTGATGATGAGGACGGTTCACCCCCGGACCCAAATCGATACCCTTTGCCATAAACGGTATGAATTAATGGCACCTCCCCGGGGGCTTCAATTTTGCGTCGGAGTAGGCGAATTTGGGCGGCGAGGACGTTGCTGCTGGGTTTTTCCCCGGTGGGCCACAAATGTTGATAAATTTCGCTATGGGTGAGTAATTGTCCGCTGTGGCGCATAAAATATTCCAGGAGGGTGCTTTCTTTTTCCGAGAGTTCGATGGTGCGCCCCCCTCGGTACGCTAACTGGTTGTCAAGGTCGAGTTCCAGGTCATCCCGGTGGAGATGAGTCTCAGGATTGGAGGTTTTCTGGGTGGTCGATCGCCGCAATTGTGCTCGGACTCGCGCTAATAATTCTAGCAATTCAAAGGGTTTTACTAAATAATCATCGGCCCCCGCATCCAGTCCTTGAACGCGATCGTCTAAGGTATCTTTCGCCGTCAAAAATAGAACCGGCGTGACATCCCCTTGACGCCGGATTTCCTGACAAATAGCTAATCCGGATTGATGGGGTAACATCCAATCTAAAATCAGCAAGTCATATCCCCCTTGTCTGGCTAATTCGGCCCCGGTTGCGCCATCGGAGGCGACTTCTACTTGATATCCTTCCCGAGTCAGAACCCGAGTTAAGGGTTCCGTGAGTTGAACTTCATCATCCACTAAAAGAATTCGCATTGGTATGATTTGTGATGGTTGAAGGTTTGAAACGGAGTTTTTTCACAACATTGATGCCCCGTTGGCCCCGAATTAGGGCCAGAACCCGGGTTTCTTGTCCCCTGGATCTAAAATCTTGTCCCCATTCCCCAGTAAAATTTAAAACCGATATTCTCATTTTGTCTTATGCTGACCGTCGCTTTACCGAAAGGATCGTTGTTAACCGATAGCATCCGACTGTTGCAGTCGGTGGGATTGGATTTTAGTGCATTTCTGGATTCGTCCAATCGACAGTTGCAAATTTTAGACCCCACGGGAACTGCCAGGGCGCTGTTGGTCCGGACCCATGATGTGCCGGTTTATGTGGAGTACGGTCAAGCGCAGTTGGGGGTTGCCGGTTATGATGTATTGCGGGAAAAACAGCCGCGAGTGGCCCATGTCCTGGATTTGGGATTTGGTCACTGTCGGTTATCCGTGGCGGTGAAGGAGTCGAGTCCCTACCGGCGATCGCTGGATTTACCCGCCCACGGACGAGTTGCCAGTAAGTTTGTCCATTGTGCCCGGGAATACTTTCAACGGTTGGATTTGCCGGTGGAAATCGTTCCCCTGTCGGGTTCGGTGGAACTGGGACCGATTACGGGAATGTCGGAGGCGATCGTGGATTTGGTCTCCACTGGACGGACTCTCAAGGAAAATGGCCTGATTGAAATGGAAGTGTTATTTCAAAGTTCGGCGAGATTGATTGCCCACCCGATTAGCTATCGTCTGAATACCGATGGCATCTGCGATCGCATTGCCGCCATCCGCGAAATGACAACAACCGCCGTATAATCCCGGGGGTCCCCAAGACCGATCGCCTCGGGGGTTGCGCTACAGTGGGATGACATCTGTTTTCCATTGTCAAGGTTTATTGATGACTCGCTTATCACCGCCCCCAACGTCCAAAGAAGGCCGATCGCGCCGTCGCGAAAATGATTGGCGTTTATTTCTGCGTTTGGTTCCTTATGCCCGTCGCAGTAGTCGTCTGTTGGGGATTTCCCTGATCTTATTAGTCCCCTTAGCCTTGGCAGGGGCGGTCCAACCGATTATTATCGGACAGGCGATTTCCCTGATCCGGGGCGAACCCACGAATCTCCCGTTTTTGTCAACCCTGGCCCTCCGACAAGGTTTAAATCTTCTCTCTGGGTTACTCTTGTTCACGATTACGGTCAGATTTGCCTTACAAGCGATTCAGTCCTATTTCGTTCAGGAAGTCGGGCAGAAAATCACTGCCGATATTCGCAATGATTTGTTTGAGCACGTCACCGCTTTGGCTGTTCGGTTTTTCGATCGCACTCCTGTCGGACGCTTGATTACCCGCCTGACTAGCGATGTGGAAGCCCTCGGGGAGGTGTTTTCTACCGGCGCAATTGGAGTAGTCACGGACTTATTTTCGATTGCGATCGTCTTAATCATCATGTTCTATCGGCAATGGCAACTGGCACTCCTGCTGTTGATGATGCTGATTCCCATCGCTTCCTTAATTATTTATTTCCAACAGCAATATCGCCAAGAAAACTATAAAGCCAGAGAAGAACTCTCCTCCCTCAACTCTAAGTTACAAGAAAATATTGTCGGCGTTGGCGTGGTCCAAATCTTTCGCCGGGAAGCCTTTAATGCGGAAATTTTCCGGGTGAATAACCAGCGTTATATTAAAGCCGTTGACAAAACCATTTTTTATGACTCTGCCGTTTCTGCCACCTTGGAATGGATTGCCTTTGTGGCGATCGCCGGAGTCTTGTGGTTAGGCGGCAAACTCGTCCTCGGTGAGACCATGAATGTCGGGAAATTAGCGGAATTTATCCTATTTTCCCAACGCTTATTTGACCCCCTGCGCCAATTTGCCGATAAATTCACCGCCATTCAAGCGGGATTTACCGCCATTGAACGGATTAGCGATATCTTCAACGAAACCATCGAAATTCGCGACCCCGATGTCAAAGAACGGGCAGTGGGTGCCCCGTGGCAAGGTGCCACCCCAGGGAAAAGTTCTCAGGTTCTCAATGACTCGAACCCTCATGCCGGAGAAATTCGCTTCCAGAACGTTTCCTTTGCCTATAAAAATGATGAATATGTTCTCAAGAACCTCGACTTTACCATCAAACCGGGTGAAAAAGTCGCCCTAGTCGGGCCCACCGGGGCGGGAAAAAGTTCGATTGTCCGGTTGTTGTGTCGTCTCTACGAAGCGAGTCAAGGTCAAATTCTCGTCGATGGCGTCAATGTTAGAGATATGCGCCAAGCGGAATTACGCCAGCATATCGGTGTCATTTTGCAGGATGGATTTTTGTTTGCGGGAGATGTTAAAAGTAATATTAGCCTGGGAGAAACCTATACCCTAGCTGAGATTCAATCCGCCGCAGAACGAACCAATGTCGCCAGTTTTATTGAGGATTTACCCCAAGGATACAATACCCAATTGCGGGAACGGGGAACTAATTTATCCGGGGGACAAAAGCAACTGTTAGCTTTTGCCAGGGCGGCGATTCGCAATCCTAAAATTTTAGTGCTAGATGAAGCAACCGCTAGTTTAGATGTAGGAACGGAGGCGTTAATTCAAGATGCCTTAGACCATTTATTACAGGACCGCACAGCGATTATTATCGCCCACCGTCTCTCGACGATTAAAAATGTCGATCGCATTCTCGTCCTCAAGCAAGGTCAACTGGTGGAACAAGGCAGTCACGAGGAATTGTTACAACAAGGTGGACTCTATGCCGGGTTATATCAGTTACAGATGTTAGGAAAGTAAGCATATCTTTCTGAGTTCGTAGTAACGCCTTCAGGCGTTCTCTTCTCATGTTCGTAGTAACGACTTCAGTCGTTCTCTTCTCATGTTCGTAGTAACGACTTCAGTCGTTCTCTTCTCATGTTCGTAGTAACGACTTCAGTCGTTCTCTTCTCATGTTCGTAGTAACGACTTCAGT